>DASTSX010000377.1:0-15993 GCA_035760455.1 Gemmatimonadaceae bacterium
GAGTGAGTTGAACGGCACAGGCCACGAACCAGCCTAGAGTCCCCCAAAGGGACTTCCAAGCTGGTTCGTGGCCTTTCGTGGTTCAACGCACCAATCAACCGACCAACCACCTCGCTATCCAACCGCACCAACTCACAGCGCCTCCGGCGCCTCACCCCACCCCCGCTCCCTCCGCCTCGCGGAGCTCCTGCGTCGCGCGGCCGCCCTTCGTGCCGCTCGGCGACGGCGTCTCGTCGCCCATCAGGCCCACGATGCCGTCCTCCAGCCACGCGTGCTGGCCGGCGAGCACGTGCTGGGAGACCCGGTAGAGCGCGCCGTCGTTCCTGCCGTAGAAGCGCGCGAAGTTGGTCCGGATGCGCTCGCGGGCCTCGCGGCAGAACAGGTCAGCCAGCTCGGTGGCCTCGCGGTTCCCCTCCTGCGCGAGCATCCGCGCACGTACGCAGGCCGCCGTCATCGCGAACAGATCGGCCCCGATGTCGACGGCGCGGAAGAGCACCATCTGACGCCGCTCGAGCTTCGGGCCGAAGCGCGCCATCGCATGGAACAGCATCCGCCCGAGGTGGCGGGTGCGTCGCTCCGCCCAGCGGAGATGCTGGGCGAGCGGGCCGAACTCCCCGTAGCTCCCCGGCACGACGCCGCGGCCGAACCAGCGCGAGAGGTACCACCCCGGGTAGAACTTCGCCACGCGGCCGAGTGCCGCGACCTTGTCCTTGCCCGACGACTCCTTGTCGACGAGGGCGAACGCCGTCTTGAAGTGATGGTCCACGGCTTCGCGCGCGATGAACAGCCGCATGATCTCCGACGACCCCTCGAAGATCAGGTTGATGCGGAAGTCCCGCATCGCTCGCTCGACGGCGATGCCGGCCTCGCCGCGCCCGCGCAGGGAGTCCGCCGTCTCGTAGCCGCGACCGCCGCGGATCTGCAGCGTGTCGTCGACGATGCGCCAGCCGGTCTCCGTGTTCCACATCTTGGCGATCGCCGCTTCCAGCCGAATGTCGTACTTCCCCCGTTCGGCCAGGGCGACGGCGAGCTCGGCGACCGACTCCATCGCGAAGGTGTTCGCGGCCATCAGCGCGAGCTTCTGCGCCACCGCCTCGTGCTTCCCGATCGGCTGGCCCCACTGGACGCGCTGGTTGGCCCAGGTGCGCGCGACCTGCAGCATCGCCTTGCCGCTGCCGGCGCAGCTCGCGGGAAGGGTGAGGCGGCCCGTGTTGAGGGTGATGAGCGCGAGCTTGAGCCCCTTCCCCTCTCCCCACAGGATGTCCTCGCTGGGCACGCGCACGTTCGTGAAGCGCACCACGCCGTTCTCGATCGCCTTGAGCCCCATGAACCGGCAGCGGTGCACGATCTCCACGCCAGGCGCATCGGCTTCGACGATGAACGCCGTGATCTGCTTGCGCGGCTTGCCGTGCACCACCACGTCCGGCGTGCGCGCCATGACCACCAGCAGATCGGCGCGCGTGCCGTTCGTGCACCACAGCTTCTCGCCGTTCAAGGTCCACGACTTCCCGTCGGCGCTCGGCGTGGCGCTCGTGCGCAGGTTGGCGGGGTCGGAGCCCGCGTCGACCTCCGTGAGCGCGAACGCGGAGATGGCGCCCTTCGCGAGCCGTGGAAAATACCGCTGCTTCTGCTCCGCGGTGCCGAACAGCTTCAGCGGCTGCGGCAGCCCGATCGACTGGTGCGCCGAGAGAAGCGCGGCGAGCGAGCCGTCCTTGCTCGTCACCATCGCGATCGCGCGCGTGTAGCTCGCGTACGAGAGGCCGACGCCGCCGTACTCCGTGGGGATCTTGATCCCGAAGGCGCCCATCTCGCGCAGCTCCTGCACGTACGCCTCGGGGATGTCCCCCGTGCGGTCGATCATGTCGGAGTCGGCGCGCTCGAGGAAGTCGCGCAGCTTGGCGAGGAACGCCGTGGCGCGCGCCTGCTCGGCGGTGTCGACGGCGACGGGATGCGGGTGGATCAGGTCGAGGCGGAAGCGACCGAGGAAGAGCTCTCGAACGAAGCTCGGTCCCGACCACTCGCTCTCGCGCGCCGCTTCGGCGACGTCGCGGGCTTCCTTCTCGGAGGCGAGACCTGCGGGGGCGGCGTGGGACCCGGCCATGGGACGCTCGGCGTGGAGGCTGCGGAGAAAGCTAGGGACCGAGATGCACTGTTGCATCCGACGGGCCGTGCGCCGCCGTGCGCCGCGTCACGGCGCGCGGCGCTCGCGACGGATCACGGCCAGCGCACCCACGATCGCGATCGCCGCGAACGCGAACCATTGGATGGCGTAGCCGCGGTGCGGGCCGTCGCCGAGCGCGGGCATCTCGCGTCGCACCGGGTGCGCGTTCGCCGTGTCCCCCGTGGCGACGAGGTAGTACGGCGCGATCGGGTAGGGGATCCTCGCCGCCACCTCGCGCCGGTTCAGGCGGCGGATGAGCAGCCAGTCTTTGGCGGCCGCTCCCGGGGGAGCATCGGGCGCGAACTGCTCGACGTACCCGGTCACGGTGGCCGACTCGGGCTCGCGCCAGCGAGCGCGATCCACGCTGGCGCCATCCGGCGAGTACACCCATCCACGATTGACGAGGATCGCCGTGTCGCTGCCGGACACCCGCATCGGCGTCAGGAACTCGACCCCCGGCGAGCCCTGGCGCGTCCGGGCCGACAGCACGAGCTCGTGCGCGTAGTCGTATCGGCCGGCCAGCACGGCGCGTCGGTAATGGGCCGACGCCGTGTCGCGCGGAAGCGAAGCGAACTGAACAGGTTGAGCCCGCTGCTGCGCGGCGATCGCCTCGTTCCGCCGCACTTTCGCACGGAGTCTTGCAAGCTGCCAGAACCCGAGGCGGACGAAGAGCGCCGCGGCGAGGACGGCGAAAGCACAGAAGACGATGCTACGGCGTGACATAGGGACAAGCTAAAGTCGTGCTCGGCCGTCGGCACGATTCGAGCCTTAGGGGAGGCATGTCCCGTATGTCCGCCTCCGCCCATCGGGTGATCCCGAGCCCCGAGCCCGTGAGCATCGCTGCCACTGCCGCGACGCGCCGCCGGCGCACCGAGCAGGCGCGCGAGCTCGTGGGCCACGGCCACTCGGTGCAGTTCTACGAGGACGACCGCTTCCTCGTGGACACGGTGGCCGACTTCTTCGCCGTCGGCCTGGTGGACGGGCTGGGCGCCGTGGTGATCGCGACCCGCGAGCACGTCTCGGCGATCACGAACGGCCTGCACGAGAAGGGCTTCGACGTCGAGCGCACGTGCACCAACGGGCAGCTCACGCTCCTCGACGCGGAGGAGCTGCTCGCGTCGTTCATGACCGGCGTGCTGCCCGACGCGGGGCGGTTCCGCCGCGCCATGGACGGCGTGCTCGGAAGCCATGCCCGCTTCGGCGACGGCGTGCGGGAGCGGCGCCCGGTCCTGGCGTTCAACGAGATGGTGGACCTGCTCTGCCGAGAGGGGAACCTCGACGGCGCGATCCGCCTCGAGGAACTGTGGAACGAGCTCGCCGAGTCGTACACCTTCTCGCAGCTCTGCGCGTACTCGCTCGCGACCTTCTCGGAAGACACGCACGACGCCGCGCTGCGTGCGATCTGCAACCAGCACGCGCACGTGCTGCCCACCGAGCGCTACATGCGGGTGGACGAGGGCTCCCGGCTCCGCGAGATCGCCCTGCTCCAGCAGCGCGCCCTCGCGCTGGAGACCGAGCTGCAGCGTCGTCGCCATCTCGAGGGCGAATTGCGCGACGCGCTGCGCGCGGCGCAGGCGGCGAGCCGCGCCAAGAGCGACTTCCTGACGGTGATGAGTCACGAGCTCCGCACGCCGCTCAACGCGATCGCCGGCCACGTGCAGCTCATGGAGATGGGGCTCCACGGCACGCTGACCGATGCGCAGCGCGAGGCGCTCGAGCGCGTGCAGCGGAGCCAGCGACACCTGTTGGGGATGATCAACGACCTCCTCAACCTCGCGGAGGTGGATGCGGGCCGCGTGCACTATGCGATCTCGCACCAGCCGGTCGCTCCCGCGCTTCGGGCGGTGGCTTCGCTGCTCGCGCCGCTCGCGACGCAGAACGGCATCGCCATCGCCGTGCGGCCGCCCGTCGTGGGCGACGAGGCGCTCCAGGTGCAGGCCGATCCGGAGAAGCTCCAGCAGATCCTGCTCAACCTCGTGACCAACGCGATCAAGTTCTCGACCCATGGCGGGCGCATCACCATCGAAGCCGGACGGTGTGCGAGCGACGCTTCGCTCGTCGAGATCCGCGTGCACGACACCGGGGTCGGCATGCCGCCGTCGCAGCTGATCTCGATCTTCGAGCCGTTCGTGCAGCTCGGCGTGCCCGTGCACGGGCAGCGCGACGGCGTGGGGCTCGGTCTGTCGATCAGCCGGATGCTCGCGCGCGGCATGGGCGGGGAGCTGAGCGCGGAGAGCGAAGTCGGCGCCGGGTCGACGCTGACGCTGGCGCTGCCGCTGGCGTAGACGCGCTCGCGCGTCGCGCCCGGCGCACCGCGATCATCGCACGTCGACCTCCCAGCCCGCCGTTCGCACGACCTCGCGCACCCGGAGCTGGACCCACACGCGATAGCTGCCCGCGCTCGGGAAGGCGTACGGGAAGCGGATCTCACCGAGCGTCTGCTCCGTCGCCATCGACATCAGCGCCCCGTCCAGGCGCAGTCTGCCGTCGGTCGTCGTGTCGCCGCGATCACGCAGGGCGAACGCGAGCTCCGACGCCATCGCCCCGGTGCCGCTCGGATGCAGGTGGATGTACACGCCGCCGTCGCGACGGATCACGACCGCGTGGCCGGCCATGCCGAGGTAGGGCTGGACCCGCACCGAGTCACCCATCGTGCCGCGCAGTGCGAATCGGAGCACGTTCGTCGCGCCGGCGACGGGGCGCGCATCCCCGGCCCAGGACACGACGACGTCGCCGAGCTGCACGTCGCGCGTCGCAGGAAGGATCGCCATCGGTCCCTCGAACCACGCATCGTCCGCGTCGAGCTGCGGCACGCCGGACGGCGCCAGCGCCGCAGCGAGGGTGATCGAGTCGACGAGGGTTCGCTGGAAGCCGGTCTCGTGCACCACGTCGGCGAACAGACGGTATCGCCCCGCGGGCAGTGGAGGCAGCGCGCTCACCAACGTCGCATCGTCGGCGAGCTTCGGGTGGAGGTGCACGAACACCCCGGCCGAATCGATGCGCGCGAGGAAGAGGTGCGACAGCTTGCCGTGGTCGGGCATCAGCGGACTGACGCGCCGCGATCGCCAGGTCGTGTCGACGACGCGAAGGACCAGCGTGGGCACACCGGCAGAATCCGAGACCGACGACTCGGTCCGCATCGGGCGGTACAGGGTACGCGCGTAGGCCCGCGCCTCCGCATCCCACCACTTCGCGCCCCCGAAGATCAGCAGCGCCATGAGCGGTGTCGCGATCGCCGCGCCGATGCGCGCCCTGCGCCGACGCGACGCGGGGACGGGTTCCCCCGGCGGGACCTGACTCTCGCCGATCGCCGCGTGCACCGCCGTGATGACGCCGGCGACGAGCAGGGTGCCGAGCGCGATGAGCACGATCCGGAGTCCGGTGGACAACCGGAGCTGTCCTGTCGCGACGGCGACGACGGGAACGACGAGCGTGCCCTGCCCCGCCGATCCGATCACCGCGACGTGCACGCTGTAGGAACCGCCGGCCATCAACCAGAGTCGGCCGCTGAACGATCCCGGCGCACCCTTCACCGGCTTCGCCTCGTCCGCGACCGGCGCTCCCTTGCTGCCGGCGCGCCAGTACACGGGACGCACGGTCACGCGCTCGACCCGCGGGTCGGTCACCCGCACCAGGATCTCGGCAATGCCTGGCACGACCTGCGGCGGACGCACGACGACGTCCACCGCGTAGGGCCCCGCATTCCCGGCGCGGAACACGTCGGGGCTGCCGACGTGCGCCGCGAGCACGATCGCCAGCGCCAGCGCGAGCGTCGGCCGCAACGCTACCGCGAGACGCCGCACGGTCAGCGCTGCACGCGCGTCATCCAGCGGCCCCACACCCGCCCGACGGCACTCGCGAGGACGGCGTAGAGCAGTGCCCACGCCAGCAGGACGGGCAGCGCCGGCTCACCCGCTCGAGCGGGTCGGAACCGGTAGGCGAAGGCTTCGGTGTCCCTCGGCCGCCAGTAGACGAAGTTGTCGATATGGAAGAACCAGTTCCGGCCGAAGCGCATGAGGAAGTCGGCGAACGGCCACTGCACCACGAGGAGCGAGACGAGGAACGCCGCGCCGAGCGCCGCGGACGCGAGCCACCAGGGCCGATCGTGCACGCGTCGCCACGTGAGATCGAGCGCGAGTCCCGGCGCCACGAGCATGAGCGGAAAATCGAGCGGCACGTAATGCGTGATGTCCTGATAGATCGGCCCGAGCTTCGGCGTGGCCGGAAACAGCATGAGCACCCAGCTCGTGCCGGCGATCGTCGCCATGTAGATGAGGGCGGCCGTCGTCGCGGGCCAGCGGGAGCGGCCGGCCACCGCCACGGCAACCATCAGCACGGGCAGGATCCGGGAGAGGGTGCGATAGAAGGCGCCCGAATGCATCGCGCTGCGCGCGCTGTCCTCGAAGAGGAGGATGGCGAGGATCGAGAGGAAGAATCCCGAGGCGAAAGCGAACAGCATCGCGGCGCGGTCGCGCATGCGTCCGTCCGAGGCGTTCTGCAGCGCGAGCGTTCGCAGCAGCGCGCCGAGCACGATCCCCATCATCCCGAGCCCGAGCACGATGTGCGGCGGGCTCACGATCCGCACGTCCAGCCCGTAGGCGTCGTGCCACCAGTCGTCGAACGGCGCCGATGCGAGCATCGCTCCGCAGCCGAGCACGCAGACCCAGGCGCCGAGTGGTGCGCGAAAGCCCCAGAACGAGACGGCGCTCGCCTTCTCCGCGTCGGTGCCGCGAAAGGTGGTGTGCAGCGCGAGCAGTCCCGAGCTCACGCCGGCGAGTAGACCGCCTCCCTGGATCAGCAGGTGCGCCGGCGTCCAGAACGTGTCGCGGCCGATGGACATGTGCCACGAAATGTCCCAGAGCAGTCCGACGACGACCATCGCAGCCGCGGCGACGACGGCGTACGCGTGCCACGCCCAGTCGAGAACGACGGAGCGAGCCGCGCCGGGGGTGTACGTTGGCGCGAGTCCGGGCTCGAGCGTCGAGGCCATGGCTAGAACAACGACATCTGTTCGCCGAGGGTCGACGGATCGACGGGCGTGAGACCCAGGAGACGTTGCAGCTCGCGGGCACTGTCCGGCGAGTGGCCGGCGAAGTGGTTGTTCACGTAGCCGTACACCCTGACCTTCAGCTCGGCCAGCGGCCAGAGCACGCCTGCCCACGCCTCGAGCTCGTGCGTCCGATCGACCTGGATGCGCGAATAGTCGACGATGTCGCGATCGGGACCCATCCAGCGAACGTAGACGAAGTCCGTCGTCGGCCGGGTCGCCAGGGCGAGCATCTGCTTGCGCGGGATCCAGCGGGCGTCGGAGAGGGTGAGCGCGACATCGTGTTCGGCGAGCAGGGCGAGCACGCCATCGTTGATCCAGCCGCGCTGCCGGAACTCGACGGCGAACCGGATGTCACGCGGCAGCTTCGGCAGCAGCGCGGCGAGCGCGGGCAGCTCGACCGGTCCGAAGTCGGGACCCAGCTGGATGAGCACCGGACCGAGCTTCTCCCCGAGCTCGCGAGCGCGGTCGTAGAACTGCAGCGCGATGTCGTCGGCATCCCGTAGCCGGCGCTCGTGGGTGATCTCCTGCGGCAGCTTGAGGGCGAAGGTGAAGCCGGCGGGCGTGCGGTCGTACCATCCGCGCACCGTCTTGGCGGCGGGCACGGCATAGAACGTGGAGTCCACCTCGACCGTGTCGAAGGCGCGCGCGTAGATGGTGAGAAAGTCGGCGGGGCGCGTCCCCGAGGGATAGAAGGGACCGACCCACGCGTCGTAGTTCCACCCCTGGGTGCCGATGCGGATTCGCGCGCTCATGCACTGAGAATCGGCGCGCGGGTCACGGTGCTGTCAAGCGCGCTAGCATCGGCCGATCCCACTGCGCGGGCCGCGTCGAACAGACTGCGGATCGCGTACTTGCATGGTTCAGGCTGGCATTGTCGTGCGTTCCGACGCAGCCGACGTCGATCCTTTGTTGGGGTCCCGAACTTGCTTTCTCCACGGTCAAGCTCGTTCACCCCAACACCGGGAGAGATACATGGACAACCGTGACTTCAACGATTCGACCGACGGTCGCATCGAGCGCGCCAAGGACAAGGCGCTCGGCATGCACGACGACAATCCGAGTGTGGCCGATCAGGTGGGAGAGGGTGTGGGAAGCATCGGCGGCATGGTCGCCGGCGCGACGATCGGCACGGTCGCGGGCCCGATCGGCACGTTGATCGGTGGCATCGCGGGCGCCGTGGGTGGTTGGTGGACGGGACGCGCCGTCTCCGAGGCCGCCGAGGCGCTCACGACGGACGACGACAACTACTATCGCTCGCACTACGAGTCCTCGCCCAACCGGCTGGCCGACCGTGGCTACGATCACGTGCGTCCGGCGTACCACCTCGGACACATCGCGGCGCGCAACCCGGACTACAGCAACCGCAGCTGGAACGAGGTCGAGAGCGACCTCCAGCGTGGCTGGAACAGCGACGCCAGCCGGCAGTTCGGCGACTGGTCGACGGTTCGCCCGTACGCGAGTGAAGGGTTCAACCGCGGTCGCTCGACGTTCGGCGCCGCTGCGGCCCGCACCGACGACGCGCTGCACACCGCCGGCAACAAGGTGGAGAACGCCGCCGACCGCGCCGCGGCCGGCGCGAAGAACCTCGGGAACAAGGCGGCCAACGCCGTGGACGACCTGAAGGACCGCGTGGACGGGAACCCGGCGTCGCGCCCGGGTCCGGACGCGACCGACGCCTCGCGCCGCCTCGGGTGAGTTATGAGCTATGAGCATTGAGCTTTGAGCTATGAGCTATGAGCTCACAGCTCACAGCTCATAGCTCACAGCTCATCTATACGTCTCGAAGAACCCCGCTCCGGTCCCCGCGAGCGGGGTTCCGCGTATCCGCCCAGAGATGCTCGCCGTCCCCTTCATCTGCACGAAGTACGGACGTTCGATCGCGCGGGCAGCCAGCCCCTCCGCCCGCTCCGCCGTAGGGGTCCTGGTATCGCTCGCGGTGGCGTCCTCGATCGACAGCACTATGCGTAGCGTGTCGGCGCCTCGTACGTCCACCAGCTCGGCGCGCGATGGGGTGCGGATCGCCCGACCGTTCACGATCGTCGTGCGGCCGTCGACGTAGCTGACGTCGCGCGGACGGAACAGCGCGAGAAAGCCCGCCGAATCGACGAGATAGACGACGAGCGGCGGCGTGGTCGCGATCGTGTCCGCCGTCTCGACGCGGCCATACAGGAAGGTGTACTGGCCCGCCCGCGCGGCGCCCCACTGCCACGTCACGCCGCGCCAGACGCCCCAATTGTGGTCGTGGTACGCCTGCGCGTCCTGGTAGCGCGTGCACGCACCCGCCACGCAGATCGAGCCCGTGGCGTCGGCCCGCAGCCCCGGCACCACGTACCCGCTCACGATCCCGCTCGACAGATTGGCACCGGGGAAGTACGCCCCGTCGGCCGGGGAGACGACGAGATCGACCGTGACCGGGATTCGCGTCCCCTCCTCGCGGGCGGTGCCGCGCAGCGCATAGCGGCCATCCTCGCGCACGGTCACCGTGGCGTCGCCGATGCGAACGTCGGCATCCGTCGTGGAGATCCGAACGTCGGAGGACGCGACGGACGTGGTGAAGCGGCGCGCGGGGCGTCCCTGCTCGTGCAGGGTCACGAGGAGCTGACCACCCCATCGGTCGCGCGAGCCGCCGACTTCGCCGGCGACCATGTACGTGATGAACGCCCAACGCCGACGGTCGGGCGACATCACGTTGAAGTAGTGCCACTCGGCCCAGCTCGGATCGCCGCGCGCTTCGGGAGGAGGCAGATGAAAGCGGTCGATGTCGTGCCGGAGCTCGCGCGTCGTCGGCGAGCGCCAGCGGCGGTCGAGCGAATCGTCGCTCCACGCGCCCGCGGTGATCGCCGGCGCCGCACCGACGGCCGTCGTGAGCGAGGGGATGTCGCCCGACGCACGCACGGCGAGCTCGCGGCCGTCGGGCGTGCGGAGATACAACAGCTTCCCTTCGATCTGCGGGGACACCGCGCCGACGACATCGCGCTGGCGAGGCGCAGCGAGGAGCTGCTGGTAGATGAACCGTGCGTGATCGATCGAGAAGAACAGGCCTCCGAGGCCGCCCGTCTTGAGCACCTCGACGTCGACGCCTTCGGGCAGCACGGTCAGGTCCCCGCCGCCGACGAGGCGCTCGTCCTTGGACTGGTCGAGCAGTGCCTCGCCGATCGAGAGCAGCACGATCATCACCGCGACGCCCATGCTGAAGCCGAAGAGGAGGAACAGGCTCCGCCACGGCTTGAGCGTGAGGTTGCGGCCGGCGATGAGGCGGATCATCCCACGATCTCGCCGTCGCGCATGTGCACGACGCGCTGCGCTGCGCTCGCGAGCTCTTCGTCGTGGGTGACGACGACGATCGTCGTCCCATCGGCGTTGAGGCGTCCGAAGAGCGCGATCATCTCCGCGCCGGTGCGTGCGTCAAGCTCGCCCGTCGGCTCGTCGGCGAGGAGGAGGGCCGGACGGTTCGCGAGCGCCCGCGCGATGGCGACACGCTGCTGCTCGCCCCCGGACAGCTGCGACGGCCGATGGCGCTCGCGCTTCCGCAGTCCGACATAGTCGAGCAGATCGAGGGCGCGATCGCGGCGCTCCGTACCCGCCATCCCGGCCTCGGCGAGCGGGAGCTCGACGTTCTCGCGCGCCGTCAGGGCCTGCATCAGGTAGAAGCGCTGGAACACGAAGCCGATGCGCCGCAGGCGGAACTCGGTCGCACGGCTGTCGCCGAGCCGGTCCACGCGCTCGCCGGCGATCGAGAGCTCGCCCGACGTCGGGCGGTCGATCACGCCCAGCAGGTTGAGGAGCGTGCTCTTGCCGCAGCCCGATGGGCCGACGATGGCGACGTACTCGCCCTCGCGCACGGTGAGCGACACGCCGCGCAGCGCGTGGACGATCTCCTCGCCCATGCGGTACTCGCGCACGAGACCGCGCGCGTCGACGATCACGCTCATCCGACGGCCTCCTGCCGCATCGTGGTGGCGATCGGCAGCGACGCGCCGCGCCACGACGGATACACGCCGGCCAGGATGCCGCTCAGCGCGAGGAGGCCGAGCGCGGTCCACGCCGCGCTCGGCTGGAAGAGAAAGAAGTCGATGCGCTCGGGGAGTCCGGGGAACCGGGCGAGGATCGAGTTGAGCCAGCGCGCCGTGACGAGCCCCAGCGCGAGCCCCAGCGGCGAGGCGACGACCATGATCGCCGTGGACTCGAGCAGGATCTGCGCGACGACCCGCCACCGACGGACCCCGATGGCGCGCATGACCGTGATCTCCCCGATCCGCTCGTTCACCGAGACCGTGACGAGCGTGGTCACGAGGAGGAACCCCACCACGAGGCTCACGGCGCCGAGGATGACGGCGAGCTGGCGGAAGTAGCTGAGACGCTCGTCGACCTGCTTGATCGCCTCGACGGTGGAGATCACGGTGACCGTGCGCAGCTGCCGCTCGAGCGCGACGCGCTCGCGGGCCACGTCGGCGCCCGGACGCAGGCGCACCATCGCGAGCGACGCGCGATCGGCCGACGCGGGGCCGTTCATCGCGCGCAGGGTCCCGATCGGGAGGGCGGCCGCCCGCTGCTCGAAGGCCAGATAGATGAACCGGACGCGCCCCACGACGCGCAGCACGCGCTGCCCGGAGAGGGTGCGAAGCTGCGGGTCGTAGCCGGCCGCCGCGCGCACCGTGTCGCCGACGCTACGTCCCAGCGCGCGCAGCAGCGCGTCGTTCGCGACGACCTCTCCCTCGGCGACGGGATGCCGACCGTCGACCAGCTCGTAGTCGCCCTGAACGGCGGGCTCGATACCGAGCGCGGTCGCGTTGACCGTCGCGCCCGTGGTCGGAAAGTGGAGCTGGCCGCCGAGCACGGGGCTCACCGCCGCCACGGCCGGACGCGCACGGATCAGCGCGACGAGGCTGTCGGCGGAGCGGATGGTCGCCTCCGTGTCGAACGGGAGCGTGCCCTTCGGCGAGAGGCGGAGCTGGAACCCCTGCGAGAGCAGCAGGCCGCGGAACGACTCGCGCATGCCGCTGGAGAGCATGACCATGTCGAGCAGCATCGCGGCCGACACGGCCACACCGAGGATGGCGAGCGCGGTCCGAGCGCGGTGGCGAAGGAGCGAGGCGAGCGCGAGGGTCGCGAGCATCGTCAGCGCCCGAACAGGGCGAGGGGCGGCGTGCGCACCAGTCGCCGCGCGGCGAGCCATCCCGCGACGATCCCCAGCACCAGCGAGAGGGAGACGGCGAGCATGACGATGTCGGCGGTGACGATCGAAAAGCGAAGCGGCGTGCGGTAGACGGCCTGGTAGTGCTGGTTGACGATCCACGATGCGGCGCCACCCACGGCCACTCCGGCGAGGCTGCCGAGGACGGCGATCGCCCCGGCCTCGAGCACGACGCTGCCGACGATGGTGCGGGTCGAGCACCCGATCAGGCGCAGCGCGGCGACGTCGCGCCGGCGCTCGTCCACCTTGAGCAGCATGATGCAGAGCAGGAAGATCGCGCTCGCGACGATGGTGATCACGCCGATGGCGCGATGAAAGCGCGACACGACGGCGAAGGTCCGCGAGGTCTCCACGGCCACGTCGGCGGAGCGGTGGGCGCGGAACCCGTAGGCCGCGTCGTTGATGCGTGACACCGCGTCCGCCGTAGCCGCTCCACCGCGCGTCGCCACCGCGAACCGGTCGACGCGATCGCCGTAGCCGAGCAGCGACTGGAGATGGTCGAGGTGCAGCCGAACGCGATACTCGCCGCGTGCGATCTCGGCCGGATCGGCGCGGCGCTGGACGATGCCGGCGATGACGACGGTGTCGCCGGCCACGCCGGGCTCGGAGGCGACCACGACCCGGTCGCCGACGCGGAGGCCGGCGTCGGCGGCGAGGCGCCCGTCTATTGCGATGGAGCGTGGGCCATCCTGCGGGAGCCCACGCGCGCTCGTCGGCGCGCTCTGCGCCGAGAGCACGCCGAGCGGCAGGACGAGCAGGATGAAGGGGAGTCGGACTCTCACGGTGGCGCGGGGTGAACGGGCCCGGGGGTGCGCCCGTTCCCCGCGGCACCGCTCAGGCGCGCTTTTGCGTCGTCGCCCAGTGCTTGGTGTCGGCGAGCGAGCTGCGCGTCTCCTCGAGGGAATACGACGGTTGCGTATACGTCGACAACCCGTGCTTCAGCATCCAGAACCCGACTCCGAGCTCGATCGCGCCCGTGATCAACGCGCCGACCCACATGTGGCCGTTCGCGATCCGGCCGATGAGCGTGGCGACGAAGACCGTGAGTGCCACGAGCATGATCACCGCCACGCCGAACGCGAGCCCCAACCAGAGCGCGCCGCGCGTCGCGCGATGCAGGCTCTCCGTCGTCTCGAGCTTGGCGAGCTGGAACTCGTCGGTGACGAGTCGCTTGGAATCGTCGGTGAGACGGCGAATCAGGTCGGGAATCCCCGTGTCCGGGTCGGTCACGATCGGTCTGGCGGTCACACGCTCCTCCGGGAAGCCACTCGGGATGCGTGCTCGACGTGGGCAATTCGCGTTCCGGAGCGTCCGCTGGTGTCACTCCGCGCCGAGCGACTCGACGAACACCTGCGCCGCGAGCGCAGGGCCGACCGCCCGCGTGACGCCGCCGCCCGCGTCGCCGACCCAGAAGGTGATCGGCCCGTCGAACGGTGCGCGGTCGAGGATGCGCATGATCGACCCTGGCCGGATGCCGAGCTCGGCCAGATAGCGCAGCCGCTCGCCGTCGTCGTCCATCACCTGGCGCACGCGGACGCGCTCTCCCGACGCCGTGTCGGCGAGCGACCGCCTGGTCGGCTCCTCGACGGTGCCCTCGCGCGACGGGATCGGCGCGCCATGCGGATCGTGCAGGGGATCGCCGAGCGCGTCCGCCATCCGCTCGATCAGCTCCTCCGACGCCGCGTGCTCGAGCCGCTCGGCTTCGTCGTGAACCCGGTCCCAGGGATAGCCCAGGATCTCCGTGAGGTAGCACTCGAGGATGCGGTGTCGCCGCAGGGTGCGCAGCGCCGCGCGACGGCCGTCCTCCGTCAGGCGCACGCCGCGATAGGGCTCGTGCGTGATGAGACCCTGGTCGGCCAGTCGGCGCATCATCCCGCTCACCGACGCCGGCGAGATGGCGAGCCGCTCGGCGATCTCGTTGGTCGTCGCCGGCTGCGCGTCGCGCTCGAGATCGTAGATCGCCTTGAGATAGTCCTCGACCGGCCCGCTGAGGGGCTGCGGGGCCGGAGGCGGTGTCGTCGTCACGTCGGCTTCACGCGGCGCGGCGTGCCGCGGACCATGAGGACCGGCACGGTGGTGCGGTGGCGAACCTCGTTCGCCACGCTGCCGCGCAGCAGATCCTGCACGCCCTTGTGGCCGTGCGTGCTCATCGCCACGAGATCGCACCGCTCGCGCTCCGCCGCGGCGGCGATCTCGGTACCCGGATCGCCCCCGGCGAGCACGCATTCCGCCGTGATCCCCTTCGCCTCGAGCTCGTCGCGTCGCGCCTCGATGTACCCACGATCGTCCTTCATCTCGGCGCTCTCGCGGAGCGAGAGCCCCTGCTGGTTGCGGGCCGCCCAGCCGTCCGCGACGTGGATGAGGATCACGGACGACCGGCAGAGATGCGCGAGCTCGGCGACGTGCGTGAGGATGGCGTCGTCGTAGTCCGAGTGCTCGAGCGGAACGAGGATGCGTCGGTACATGGCGGTGGGAGCGAAGGGACCGAAAGCTATGCGAGCCAGCCGCGCACGGTCTGGAACAGCAGCCAGACATTGAGGCTCGCGATCACCGTCGCGACGGTGTACGCGAGGATCTTCAGCCACGCCGGGTTCACGAAGTCGCCCATCTTGAGCTTGCTCGACGTGAACATTACCAGCGGAAAGACGGCGAACGACAGCTGCAGGCTCAGGATCACCTGGCTGAGGATGAGCAGCTTGGCCGTGGCCGATTCGCCGCCGATGATCGACACGATGACGGCGGGAATGATCGCGATCAGCCGCGTGATGAGCCGCCGGAGCCAGGGACGGATCCGGAGGTTGAGGAATCCCTCCATGACGATCTGGCCGGCGAGCGTGCCGGTGAGCGTCGAATTCTGCCCCGACGCGAGCAGCGCCAGCGCGAACGCGGTGCTCGCGCCGGCGCCGAGCAGCGGCGTGAGCAGCTTGTAGGCGTCCTGGATCTCGGCCACCTCGGTGCGGCCGGTCGTGTGGAAGCTCGCCGCCGCGACGATCAGGATGGCGGCGTTGATGAACAGCGCGAAGGAGAGCGCGATCGTCGAGTCGATGAACGCGAAGCGCACCGCCTCTCGCTTGCCGGCCGCGTTCTCGTCGTACTTGCGCGTCTGCACGATCGAGGAGTGGAGGTAGAGGTTGTGCGGCATCACCGTGGCGCCGAGGATGCCGATCGCGATGTAGAGCTTCTCGCGATCGGAGATGATGTCGGTCGTCGGGATGAAGCCGCGTGCGACCGCGGCCAGATTGGGCTGGGCGAGGAAGAGCTCGAAGGCGAAGCAGACGCCTACCGTCGCCACGAGCGTGATGACGAGCGCCTCGAGGACACGCACCCCCCGGTTCTGGAGGTAGAGCAGCAGGAGGACGTCGAGGGCCGTGATGGCGACGCCGATCGGCAACGCGATCCCGAAGAGGAGGTTGAGCGCGATCGCCGAGCCGATCACCTCGGCGAGATCGCACGCGGCGATCGCGATCTCGCAGAGAAACCAGAGGCCCCAGACGACGGGCTTGCTGTAGTGGTCGCGACAGGCCTGGGCGAGGTCGCGGCCGGTGACGATGCCGAGCTTGGAGGCGAGGCCCTGGAGCAGCACCGCCA
>DASTSX010000378.1:0-2781 GCA_035760455.1 Gemmatimonadaceae bacterium
GAGCCACTGAAGTACCCGGTACGACCGAGGTAGCATGTACCAGGCAGTAGTCGAGGCGGGCCTCGAGTACGAGTCATCCAGTTGACGGATCCCGAGGGGACTCCCGGAAGTCTCCTGCCGGTACCGGGTACGCAGTCCGTCTGTCATACTCGGTACTGGTTCGGCAGTTGATCGCCAACTAGCATTGCCGGCCATGAGCACACCCCAACCCCGCTCCCTCACCCGCCAGCTCGGCCTCTGGAGCGCCGTCGCCGTCCTGATCGGCTCGACGATCGGCTCGGGGATCTTCCGGTCGCCGGCCGGGATCACGAACCGGTTGCCCGGACCGCTGCCGCTCATGTCGGTGTGGGTCGCCGGGGGGCTGTTCGCGCTGTGCGGCGCGCTGACGCTCGCCGAGCTCTCGGGCGCCTACCCGCAGACGGGTGGGATGTACGTCTTCATCCGCGAGGCGTGGGGACGCGTCACCGCCTTCCTCTTCGGCTGGGCCGAGCTCGTGATCATCCGCGCCGCGTCGCTCGGCGCGATCAGCACCACGTTCGCCGAGTACATGCTCCGCGTCCTGGGCTACGATCCCGCCGTCGCGCCGTACAGCGACTGGGTGCACTACGTCGCCGCCGTCGCCATCGCGCTCACCGCGACGTTCAACTACGTCGGCGTGTCGTGGAGCTCGCTCGTGCTCAACCTCACGACGCTGGCGAAGTACGGAGGCCTGCTCTTCATCATCCTGCTCGCGTTCGCCATCGGTCTTCCGCAGACGGGCGGTCACTATACCCCCGCCGCCCCCGCCGGCTCGTTCGAGATCGCCGCCTTCGGTCTGGCGCTCGTATCGGTGCTCTGGGCGTTCGACGGGTGGGCCGACCTGTCGTTCGTGGCCGGCGAGGTGAAGGACCCGCGCCGGAACCTGCCGCGGGCGATCATCATCGGCGTGCTGGCGGTGATCGCGATCTACATCCTCGCCAACCTCGCGTACCTCGCGGTCATGCCGGTCGGCGAGATCCGCCAGTCGAAGCTCGTCGCCGCGGACGTCGCGCAGCGGCTGATCGGCGGGCCCGGCGTCGTCTTCGTCGCCGTCACCGTGATGCTCTCCACGTTCGGCACGCTCAACGCGACGCTGCTCACTGCGCCGCGCATCTTCTTCGCCATGGCCGACGACGGGCTCTTCTTCCGCCGCGTCGCGAGCGTGCACCCGCGGTTCGGCACGCCGTACGTCTCGATCCTGCTCACGACCGTGCTCGGCGTGCTGTTCGTGCTGCTGCGCACCTTCGAGCAGCTCGCCGACACCTTCGTCACGGCGATCGTCCCGTTCTACGCGCTCGCCGTCGCCGCGGTGTTCGTGCTCCGCCGCCGCGCCGGCTACGATCCGCCGTTCCGCACGCCACTGTATCCGCTCGTGCCCGCGCTGTTCATCCTCGCCACGCTGTTCCTGCTCGGCAACGCGATCCTCGATCCCTCGAGCCGCTGGGCGACGCTCGGCGTGCTCGGCGTCATCGTGCTCGGCGTGCCGGTGTACTACCTCACGGTGGGGCGCGGCGCGCGCGCATAGGTCGGTCGAGGCTCAGAACGCGATCGCCAGCCCGACGCCGCGCCCGCCGCCGACTCGCCGGCGCCCGCGTACGCATCAAGAACGGAGGGGGGATACGGATCAACGCGGATGAAGCGGATGCGCGAGCAACTGCTCTTTGGGTTCGCCACGAGCGGCTCGCTCGGCGGACCCCCAAAGTGCCGTGGCAGTTGCCCTTGCCCCAGCATCCGCTCGATCCGCCTTATCCGATTAGGCCCTCCGTTCTGGATGCCAGCCCAGAGCGCGCACCCTGGCCGTACGGCATCGACGCCACGTGCGCAACCGATTGGCGCGGAGGTCGCGGAGGTTTGACCGCGAGGCGCGGAGCACTGCTCTCCGGGTCGAGGACCGCGCACCGGCGCACCGCCCTCTCCATCCACCACCCCAAAGGAGGGTCTTTGGGTCGGCATCGACGCGTGCGTCGCGCCGCGGTCTCTCGAAGTCCTCCGCGCCTCGCCGTTCCCTCCGCGTTCTCCGCGTCAATCCGTTGCGCCGAGCGCGCACCAGCGTACCCGCGCACCCGCGCTAATGCGGCGTGATGCTTCCCGACGAGCGCGGCGCGATGCTCCCGCGGCTCTGCTCCGACATGATGCGGGTGATGAAGCGCTGCCCCTCGCCGATCCGCTCGACCTCTTCGGCGATCGCGTCGAGCGCCGGCGACGTCGAGTCGCCGCGGCCGCCCATTCGCATCCCTTCGAGCAGCGACTCGGCGCGCGTCGCGCGATCGCGGGCGCGAATCCACAGCGCCGCGAAGCCGATCGTGGTGGTGAACAGGCCGCCCGCGACCAGCATGAAGAGCTCGGGCAGGTGCGAAAAGTGGAACATGTCGACCTCGACGCGTCGTGGTGGTGAACGGACCCGCGTGACCCTCGATGCGAAGGCCTACGGGGCACGGGCAACTTTGTTCCGGAACGTCGGAGCGCAAGGCGAACGCGGCTGCCGGTCGCGCCCGCCCGCCGCGATCGGGCACGACCGATGCTCTTCCCGGGACACGAATCACCCGAACAGAGGAGACCGATGTCGGACCACTCCAGCGAGAACGTCCCACGCGGCGACCACGTCCCCGGCGGTCCCAACGACGCCGCGACCGCCGAGATCAACCAGAAGGCCGAACGCGCCGAGCGTGGCGTGGATTCCCCCTCGAAGACGGGGCAGGGCGACCAGAGCAAAGACGAGGGCGGCGAGACACCAGGTGAATCGGTGAATCGGTGAGTCGGTGA
>DASTSX010000379.1:0-12002 GCA_035760455.1 Gemmatimonadaceae bacterium
CAGACGCGACCCGACGGCACGTACCGGCTCACGCTGCCGGCGGGGCGCTACGAGGTTCGCATTCGTCTGATCGGATTCTCCTCCGGTCGCGACTCCGCGACCGTCGTCGCCGATCAGACGACGACGCTCAACTTCACCCTCCAGCGCGCGGCGGCGACGCTCGAGGCCGTGACCACGCTCGGCACGCGCGGGCAGGAGCGCACGGTGATCGACGCGCCGGCGCCGATCGACGTGCTGTCGTCGGCCGAGATCAAGGCCACGGGGCGCACGGAGACGGCGCAGATGATCCAGGCGGTCGCGCCGAGCTTCAACTTCCCGCGTACCACGGTCGGTGATGGCACCGATCACGTCCGTCCGGCGATGCTGCGAAGCCTTGCACCCGACCAGACGCTCGTCCTGATCAACGGCAAGCGGCGGCACAACAGCGCGCTCGTCAACGTCAACAACTTCGTCGGCCGCGGCTCCGCGCCGGTGGACCTCAACGCGATCCCCTCGGGATTGATCGAGCGCATCGAGATCCTGCGCGATGGTGCCGCGGCGCAGTATGGCTCCGACGCGATCGCCGGTGTGATCAACATCGTACTCAAGCAGGGGATCGGCGGCGAGGCGCGCACCACACTCGGGCAATCCTTCACGACGTACAACCGGCCCGACAACTTGACGCCCTGGCCCGTCCAGGTCGGCGAGCGCGAGGCCCGCGACGGCAAGGTCTTCCAGACGTCGATCGACTACGGCTGGAGCTTCGCCGAGTCCTCGTTCCTGCACCTCGCCGGCGAGCTCCGCGACCGTGGCTATACCAACCGCACGCTGCCCGATCCGCGCATCCAGTACTTCGCCGGCGACCCGCGCGAGACGAATCCGACGTATCCGCTACCGGATGGACGCATGAACCACCGCCAGGGCGACGCGGCGATGCACGACCTCCAGGGCTTCTGGAATGCCGGAACGCGATTCCGGGAGCTGGACGTGTATTCCTTCGGCGGGGTCGGCACGCGGACGGGCGAAGGGGCCGGCTTCTGGCGCCGCGCCAACGATCCGAGCGGGCGTCGCCAGCCGGCGATCTACCCCGACGGCTTCCTCCCCCTCATCCATTCCGACATCGTCGACGCGTCGGGCGCGCTCGGGGTGAAGGGCACCGCGGGCGGATGGGACTGGGACCTCGGCACCGTCTACGGCGGCAATCAATTCGGGTTCGAGATCAAGAACTCGATGAACGTGTCGCTGGGCCCCACGTCGCCGCGGCAGTTCGACGCGGGCAAGCTGCGATTCCATCAGAGCACGACGACCCTCGACTTCAACCGGTCGTTCCGCGACGCGCTGCCGATCCCGGTGGCCGTGGCGGCGGGAGCCGAGTTCCGCGCCGACAAGTACACCATCGTCGCCGGCGAGTACGCCTCCTGGGTGAACGGGGGCGCCAGGGTGCCCGACCAGAACGGCAATCCCACGGCCACGGCCGCGCCGCCCGGCGCGCAGGTCTTTCCCGGCTTCAAGGGCGACAGCGGCGGCAAGCCCGGCGATGCGGGCTCGCATTCGCGCAACAACACGGCCGTCTACCTCGATCTCTCCTCGGACATCACGCCGAAGTGGCTCGTCGACGTGGCGGGCCGCTTCGAGCGGTACAGCGACTTCGGCAACACCACGACGGGGAAGTTCTCCTCGCGCTATCAGGTGATCCCGGGGTATGCCATTCGCGGCGCGATCAGCACCGGCTTCCGCGCGCCCTCGCTCATGCAGGAATACTTCTCGTCCACGGCGACGAACTTCATCAACGGCGTGCCGTTCGACATCAAGACCTTTCCCGCGAGCTCGCGCGAAGCGGGAGCACTGGGCGCCAGCCCGCTCAAGGCGGAGAAGTCGCGCAACGTGGGCTTCGGCATCGCCGCCGAACCGATCCGGGCGCTCTCGATCACGGCCGACTACTACTACATCGAGATCGACGACCGGATCGTGCTGTCGAACAACTTCACCGGTGCGACGGCCGTCGCGGCGCTCAACGCCATCGGCGTCACCGGCATCGGGGGCGGGCGATATTTCACGAACGCGGTCGACACGCGCACGCGCGGCTACGACGTCATCGCCAACTACGGGCTGAGCCTCTCGCCCTCGAGCGCGCTGCGGCTGTCGGCGGCCTACAACTGGAACCGGACGCGCGTGACGCGGGTGGACACGCTCCCGACGAACCTGTCCGGGCTCCGGGCGTCGCTATTCGATCGGGTCGAGCAGGCGCGCATCGAGATCGGCAACCCCGAGAACAATCTCATCCTCGGCGCGACGTACACCCTCGCCAAGCTCGGACTGAACCTGCGCGCGCAGCGCTACGGCCAGGTCACGGCGATGAGCACCGCGCCGTCGAACGCCTTCGGACCGCTCGATCAGACGTTCTCCCCGAAGTGGATCACCGACGTGAGCGCCTCGTACGCGTTCGGCCGGCTGAACGTCAGCCTCGGCGCGGACAACGTCTTCGACGTCTACCCCGACCGGAACAACAACAACGGCAACATCGCCACCGTCGCCACGGAGAACGGCGGGACCTCCAACTTCGGGATCTTCCCGTACAACGGCATCTCGCCCTTCGGATTCAACGGACGCTTCGTCTACACGAAGGTGGCGCTGGGGCTCTGAGCACCACGACACGTTCGTCTCGGACCGGGCCACTCCGATCGGGGTGGCCCGGTCTCGTTCCAGCCTCCCGCGCGCCCGCTCCGCGGTTCACATTGAACGAGTGAGTGAAACGCATCCGCTCTGGAGGCCGAGCGACGAGGCGATCGCATCGGCGAACGTCACGCGCTTCATCCGCGAGGTCGTCCAGCCGCTCGGCGGTGCGGCGGCGCGCGTGCGCGATTCGACCACGCTCTACGCCTGGTCCGTCGCTGAGCCGGCGGAGTTCTGGGCCTCCTTCTGGCACTTCGCGAACGTGCTCGCCGAGGAGCGTCCGGGAGCGCTTCCCTGGGACGCCGTGCTCGAGCACGGCGAGCGCATGGCCCCCCCCGACCCGGTGCTCGGCCCGCGCTGGTTCCGCGGGGCGCGGCTCAACTTCGCCGAGAACCTGCTCCGGCGATACGACGACGCGGACGCGCTGGTGCTGTGGACCGAGCGCGGACGCGGCCGGACGCTCACGTACACCCAGCTCGGCGACGCCGTCGCCTGCTTCGCCGGCTTCCTCCGCGGGGCGGGGGTCGAGGCGGGCGACCGCGTCGTCGGCTTCGTGCCGAACATGCCGGAGGCCGTCGTGGCCATGCTCGCCGCGGCATCGATCGGCGCGCTCTGGTCGTCCTGCTCGCCCGACTTCGGCGCCGGCGGAGTGCTCGACCGGTTCGGCCAGATCGCGCCGAAGGTGCTCGTCACGGCGGACGGCTACGTCTGGGCGGGGAAGCGCATCGACTGTCTCGCGCGCGTGCGCGAGTTCCTCCCGAGCCTCCCGAGTGTCGAGCAGGTCGTCGTCGTGCCGCATCTCCCCGACGACCTCGCGGACGAGCGCGAGCTGCCGGCAGGTGCGCTGTGGTGGTCGGAGGCGCTCGCGCGCGGCGACGGCCGCCCGCTCCGGTTCGAGCGCCTGCCGTTCGACCATCCGCTTTACATCATGTACTCGTCCGGGACGACCGGCCTGCCCAAGTGCATGGTGCACGGCGCCGGCGGCACACTCGTGCAGCACCTCAAGGAGCTGGTGCTGCACACGGACGTTCGTCCGGGCGATCGCGTCGTCTACGTGACCACCTGCGGGTGGATGATGTGGAACTGGCTCGTGTCGAACCTCGCCGTCGGCGCGACGGTCGTGACGTACGACGGCGCGCCCATCCTCCGCGATCGCCCGATCCTGTGGGATCTCGTCTCCGAGGAGCGCCTCGCGGTCTTCGGCACGAGCGCCAAGTGGATCGCGCTGGCGGAGAAGGAGGGGCTCGTGCCGGGCCCGCAGCACGACCTCTCGTGGTTGCGCACGATCCTCTCCACCGGGAGCCCGCTCGCCGCGCACAGCTTCGACTTCGTCTACGACCGCGTGAAGCGCGACGTCCGCCTCAGCAGCATCAGCGGCGGCACGGACATCATCTCCTGCTTCGCGGCCGGTGAACCGACGCGGCCCGTCTACCGCGGTGAGATCCAGATGCGGAGCTACGCGATGAAGGTCGACGTATTCGACGACGACGGCCGCCCGATTCGCGGACGTGCCGGCGAGCTCGTCTGCACCGCGCCCTTCCCGAGCATGCCCGTGTACTTCTGGAACGATCCCGACGGCAGCCGCTATCGGTCCGCCTACTTCGACGTGTATCCGAACGCCTGGCGCCACGGCGACTGGGCCGAGCTCACGGAGCACGACGGGATGATCGTCCACGGCCGCAGCGACGCGACCCTCAACCCGGGCGGCGTGCGCATCGGCACCGCCGAGATCTACCGGCAGGTCGAGCGCCTGCCGGAGGTGGTCGAGAGCCTCGTCATCGGCCAGGACGTCGGCGAGGGAGACGTGCGCGTCGTGCTCTTCGTCCGCCTCCGACCGGGCGTACGGCTCGACGACGCCCTCCGCGAGCGGATCAAGCGGTGCATCAGGGAGAACACGTCGCCGCATCACGTGCCGAAGCGCATCGTGCAGGTGGCCGACATCCCCCGCACGATCAGCGGCAAGATCACCGAGCTCGCCGTACGCGACGTCGTGCATGGGCGAGCAGTGAAGAACGCGGACGCGCTGGCGAATCCGGAGGCGCTTGGACTGTTTCGGGACTTGCCGGAGCTCAGAGACTGATTGGTGAGTTGGCGAGTTGGATAGCGTGTTTGTTGGTCGGTTGATTGGTGCGTTGAACCACGAACGGCCACGAACCGCCCTGGAGACCTCACCGAGGCATCTCCAGGCTGGTCCGTGGCCGTTGCCGTTCAACTCACTCGAGAACCGACCAACGAGCCCCCTATCCAACTCACCAACTCACCCGTCAGCGGCTCCCGCGCTATAATGCACTCGAGGGGCCTCACCACAGCCCGATAGAACGCAGGAGCCTTCCATGTCCACACGGACGCTCGAAGTCGCCGCCGAGGCGCACGATACCTTCCCGATCAACGGGACCGATTACGTCGAGTTCTGGGTCGGCAACGCCAAGCAGGCGGCGCACTACTACCGCGCCGCGTTCGGGTTCCAGCTCGTCGGGTATCGCGGACCCGAGACCGGCGTTCGCGACCGGGCGAGCTACCTGCTCCAGCAGGGCAAGATCCGGTTCGTGCTCACGACCGCCATTCGAGCCGACCTGAGCCCCGAGGCGCAACGCGTCGC
Source organism: Gemmatimonadaceae bacterium (assembly GCA_035760455.1). GTDB lineage: Bacteria > Gemmatimonadota > Gemmatimonadetes > Gemmatimonadales > Gemmatimonadaceae > AG11. Next base: position 5,252 of record DASTSX010000379.1, read on the forward strand.
CGAGCACGTGCAGGCGCATGGTGACGGCGTTCGCGACATCGCCCTCTGGGTGGACGACGCGCGCGACGCCTTCGCGAAGGCGGTGGAGCGCGGCGCGCAGCCGGAGCGGGAGCCGACCGTGCTGCGCGACGGCGATGGTGAGCTCGTGCTCGCCTCGTTCCGGATCTACGGTGAGACGGTGCACTCGCTCGTCGAGCGCCGGAACTACCGCGGTCTGTTCATGCCCGGCTTCGTGGCCGTCACGCCGCACTACAGACCGCCGGAGGTGGGGCTCCAGTACGTCGACCACTGCGTCGGCAACGTGGAGCTGGGGAAGATGAACGAGTGGGTCGGGTTCTACTCCCACGTCATGGGCTTCCGGAACCTCCTCACCTTCGACGACAAGACGATCAGCACCGAGTACTCCTCGCTGATGTCCAAGGTGATGGCCAACGGGAACGACCGGATCAAGTTCCCCATCAACGAGCCGGCCAGGGGCCGCAAGAAGTCCCAGATCGACGAGTACCTCGAGTTCTACGGCGGCCCGGGAGTGCAGCACCTCGCCCTCGCGACCGACGACATCATCACCACCGTCACCGCGCTGCGCGATCGCGGCGTCGAGTTTCTCAGCGTGCCGACGACGTACTATGCCGATCTCCAACAGCGGGTCGGGAAGATCGACGAGCCGGTGGACGAGCTGGCGGCGCTCGGCATCCTGATCGACCGCGATCCCGACGGCTATCTGCTCCAGATCTTCACGAAGCCCGTGGAGGATCGGCCGACGGTGTTCTACGAGATCATTCAGCGGAAGGGCGCGCGCAGCTTCGGCGCGGGCAACTTCAAGGCGCTGTTCGAGGCGATCGAGCGCGAGCAGGCGCTGCGCGGCAACCTGTAGGAGAAGGCACGATGCCGTTCTACCACACCCTCGGTCGCATCCCCCGCAAGCGGCACATCGCCTTTCGCAAGCCGGACGGCGGACTCTACGCCGAGCAGCTCGTCGGCCACGAAGGGTTCACCGGCACCTCGGCGCTGCTCTACCACGTGCATCCGCCCACGACCGTGCTGTCGGTGAAGCGGCTGCGCGAGACGACGCTCGACGCCGACGACGACGCGACGCTGCGCCACCGCCACTTCCGCACGGCGCGCGCGCGCAAAGGGGGCAGTCCGACGCTCGACCGCATCCCGCTGCTGTTCAACCAGGACGTCGCGATGCTGTACGTCGAGCCGGACCGCGACGACGAGCACTACTACCGGAACGCGCAGGCCGACGAGCTGGTGTACGTCGCGAAGGGGAAGGGGAACCTCGAGACGCAGTACGGCGATCTTCCCTTCTGGGAGGGTGACTACCTCGTCGTCCACCGCGGCATCATGCACCGCTACCGCTTCGACCGCTCCGGCGAGGCGCCGAAGCTGCTCCTGATGGAGAGCCGCGGCCACATCCGGCCGCCGAAGCGCTACCGCAACGAGTTCGGGCAGCTCGTCGAAGGTGCGCCGTACTCCGAGCGCGACATCCGCGTGCCGCGCGAGCTGCACACCCACGACGAGATGGGCGAGTTCCGCATCGTCGTGAAGCAGTACGATGGCCTCAACGAGATCACGCTCGATCACCATCCGCTCGACGTCGTCGGCTGGGACGGACAGTTCTATCCGTGGGCGTTCAACATCAACGACTTCGAGCCCATCGTCGGCCGCGTCCATCAGCCCCCGCCCGTCCATCAGACGTTCCAGGGCGACGGCTTCGTCGTGTGCTCGTTCTGTCCGCGGCCGTACGACTTCCATCCCGAAGCGGTGCCCGCACCGTACAATCACAGCAACGTGGACTCCGACGAGGTGCTCTACTACGCGTCGAGCGAGTTCATGAGCCGCAAGGGGATCGAGTTCGGCTCGATCACGCACCACCCGGACGGCATCCCGCACGGCCCGCATCCCGGCCGCGCCGAGGCGTCGATCGGCGCGAAGGCGACCGACGAGCTCGCGGTGATGATGGATACCTTCCGCCCGCTCAAGGTCGCGAAGCAGGCGCTCGAGATCGAGGATCCCGCGTATCACCGGAGCTGGGTCGACGCGCAGCACACGGCCTTCAACCCGCCCACGAGCTGACGTGACGATGGGCCGACCGCCGCACCGCTACTTCGACGGCGAGCGGCCGCCCCCGGAGCCGTTCGCCGAGCACGTGCTGGCGCTCTGGACGCACGACGTCGACATCCCGCCCGGCGAGTCCGCCCTGCACGCGATCTGGCCGGACGGCTGCGTGTCCGTGTCGGTCGTCTCGAGCGGCGAGACCCCGCTCGCCGCCAACATCATCGGTCCGCGGCTACGCGCGCTCCGCGTTCCCGTGCGGAGTGGTCAGTCGATGCGCGGCATCCGTCTCTGGCCCGACACGGCCGTCCCCGTCCTCGGCGTCGATCCGTACGCGATCCGCGATCTGACGCGACCGGCCGCCGAGCTGCTGGGCTACGGTGCGCTCACGCTCGCCCGTGCCGTCGCCTGCGCCGAGGACGACGCGGCGCTCGACGCCGTCTGGCAGGACTGGCTGGGACCACGCATCGCCGCCGCGCCACTCCCCGATCCGGCGGTGCGGCTCGTCGTGCGCCTCCTCATCGACTCCGACGGCACCCACGACCTCAAGGCCGCGGCGTCGCTGGCCGAGCTCTCGCAACGTGCGCTCGATCGGCAGTTCACCGCCGCCGTCGGCCTCTCGCCCAAGCAGTTCGCGCGCCTGCGACGCGTGCGCGCCGCCATCGACCGCATCATGTCCGGCGAGCGGAGCGCGAACCGACTCGCGGAGCAGGCGTGCCTGCCGACGACCGCGTCGTTCGCGCGCGAGTTCCGCTCGGTCACCGGGATCGAGCCCGTCGCGCTGATGCTGCAGCTCGACGAGCTGGCGCCCGGCTGAGGCTCAGCGCTTCCTGAACCGCGCGATCGCCGCGCGCGTGTAGTCGGAGAGCACGAGCGCGCCGCTCACCCGTGCGCGGGCGGCGAGCAGCGAATCCCACTCCTCCGTCCCTTCCCAGAACGTCCGCTTCATCGACGCCATCGCCGCCGGGTTGGACGCCGCGAGCGCGCCCGCGAGCAGTCCCAGCGCGGCGTCCATCGAGTCCACGTCCTCGAACACGCGGGCGAACAGTCCGTGCCGCTCGCACCAGGCGGCGTCGCGCCAATCGGTGTCCACGGCGAGCGCGGAGAACGGGCCGAAGCCGATCCGCCGCTCGATCACGGGGCCAACGACGAACGGGCCGATGCCGACCGACAGCTCGCTCAGCTTCACGGCCGCGCTCTTGAGCGCGAAGGTGTAGTCGCCCGCCGCGGCGATGCCGACGCCGCCCCCCGCGGCTCGGCCGTGCACGCGCACGAGCACGAACTTCGGGGCGCGGATCATCGCCAGGATCACGCTCGCGAACCCGCTGAAGAACTCCTCGCCCTCTTCCTCGCTCGAGATCGCCACGAGCTCGTCGAACGAGGCGCCCGCGCAGAACGGGCCCGTTCCGCCGCTTCCCACCACGATCACGCGCGCGGCGGCGTCGTCGGCCAGCGCCCGAATCCCCTCGGCGAGCCGCCGCAGCAGCGCGCCCGGAAGCGAGTTGCCCTTCGGATGCGAGAACTCGATCGTGCCCACCCCCTCGTCGACGGCGAGGCTGACGTCGCCATCGGCGCCGCTCGTCGTTGCCGCATCGGCGTGCGTGCTCATGCGGGGAAGATACCCGATCGATTGTCCGTTCGCCGGGCCGAGGTGTACATTCTCTGGCGAGGCCAACGTCTTGCCTGCCTTGGTCTTCGAGGACGATCTTCACCAGCCGAGCCCGCTCGCGGGCGCGTGGAGCCGACGCGATGACCCAGCCACGCACGCCACCACAGGACGATCCCGCGAAGGTCGCCGCGTTCGAGGCGCGCATCGCCGCGGGGGAGAGCATCGAGCCGAAGGACTGGATGCCCGAGCGATACCGCCGGCAGCTGATCCGGATGATGTCGCAGCACGCGCACTCGGAGATCGTCGGCATGCTGCCCGAGGGCAACTGGATCACGCGCGCGCCGAGCCTGCGGCGCAAGATCTCGCTCATCGCCAAGGTGCAGGACGAGGCGGGGCACGGGCTGTACATCTACTGCGGCGCCGAGACGCTGGGGGTGGACCGGGCCGAGCTCATCCAGCAGCTGCTGGACGGGACCGCGAAGTACTCGAGCATCTTCAACTATCCCACACTGTCGTGGGCGGACATCGGCGTCATCGGCTGGTTCGTCGACGGCGCGGCGATCGTGAACCAGACCGTGCTCGCCAAGGCGTCGTATGGCCCCTATGCGCGCGCGATGGTCCGGATCTGCAAGGAAGAGAACTTCCACAAGCGGCAGGGCTACGAGATCGTGGCGACCCTCGCGAACGGCACCCCTGCGCAGCGGGCGATGGTGCAGGACGCCGTGAACCGCTGGTGGTGGCCGTCGCTCATGATGTTCGGGCCGAGCGACGCGGCGTCGCCGAACACGGCGGAGCTCATTCGCTGGAAGGTGAAGCGCAAGACGAACGACGAGCTGCGCCAGCGCTTCGTGAACCTGACGGTGCCGCAGGCGGTCGCCGTGAACCTCACGCTCCCCGACCGCGATCTGCGCTACGATCCGGAGACGGAGAACTGGGAGTTCGGGCCGATCGACTGGGACGAGTTCAACCAGGTCCTCCGCGGCAACGGTCCCTGCAACCGCGAGCGGCTCGAGGCGCGGCGGCGCGCGCACGACGAAGGCGCGTGGGTGCGCGAGGCAGCGAGCGCGTACGCGGCGAAGCAGCGCGCCAAGCAGGCCTCGGAGGCCGCGTAGACGTGAGCGACGCGCTCGACGCGACCCGGGCCGTCGGCGACCAGGCGGCGGCAATCGCGCCGGACGGACAGTGGCCGGTGTGGGAAGTCTTCACGCAGAGCGCGCACGGCGCGCCGCACGAGCACGCGGGTTCGCTCCACGCCACGGACGCCGAGCACGCGCTGCAGAACGCGCGCGACGTCTACGCGCGACGCGGCGAGGTCGTGTCGCTCTGGGTGATCCCGAGCGCGGCCATCACCGCCTCCAGCCCCGGCGACGCCGGTCCGTTCTTCGATCCAGGCGCCGACAAGGCCTACAGGCACCCGCAGTTCTACAAGGTGCCACGCGGCGTGCGCGGCCTGTGACCGCGCCGTCGGTCGTTCCCTCGCTGCCAGCGCCGCCGCACGACGAGCTCGAGCTCCTCCTCCGGCTCGGCGACGACCGCCTCGTGCTCGGCCACCGGCTGAGCGAGTGGTGCGGCCACGCGCCGATCCTCGAGGAGGACATCGCGCTCGCGAACGTCGCACTCGATCTCCTCGGCCAGGCCACGCTCTTCCTCCGACGCGCCGGCGAGGTCGAGGGGAAGGGGCGGGACGAGGATGCGCTGGCGTACTTTCGCGAGGCCGTGGCGTTCCGCAACTGCCTGCTCGTCGAGCAGCCGAACGGCGACTTCGCCGTCACGATCGCGCGCCAGTTCCTGTTCGACGTCCACGCCGTCGTCACGCTCGACGCCATGACCCACAGCGCGAGCGCCGAGCTCGCGGCGCTGGCCGCGAAGTCGCTGAAGGAGGCGAAGTATCACGTGCGCCACAGCGGCGAGTGGATGCTCAAGCTCGGCGACGGCACCGACGAGAGCCATCGCCGCGTCCAGCGCGCGCTCGACGCGCTGTGGCGATTCACCCCCGAGCTGTTCGTCGCCGACGACGTCGCCGCCCGTCTCGCCGCGCAGGGGATCGGGCCCGATCTCCCGGCGCTCCGCCCGCGGTGGGAGTCGCTCGTGCGCGAGGTCGTCGATCGCGCGACGCTGACGCTCCCGCACGAGTCGGTGCACTCGCCGCACGTGCCCGGCGCGCGGTCGGGGATGCACTCCGAGCACCTCGGACACCTCCTGGCCGAGATGCAGATCGTGGCGCGATCGCATCCGGGGGCGACGTGGTGAGCGAGACCCGCGCGACGCTCCCGACGCACGAAGCCGTGCTCGCGGTGCTCGACACGGTGCTCGATCCCGAGGTGCCCGTGCTGAGCGTGCGTGAGCTCGGGATCGTTCGGGACGTGGAGATCGATCCGAGTGGTGCCGTGACGGTCGTCGTCACGCCGACCTACTCCGGATGCCCGGCGATCCAGGTCATCGAGCACGACATCCTCGCGGCGTTGCACGCCGCCGGGATCGCCGACGCGCGCATCCGCACCACGTACTCGCCGCCGTGGACGAGCGACTGGATCCCCGAGCCGGCGCGCGCGAAGCTGAAGGCCTACGGCATCTCGCCCCCCACGCCGACCGGGCCGACCGACCTCGTCCAGCTCCTCCGCGCGCCCCGAGCACCCCAGTGCCCCTACTGCGACTCCCGGGACACCGAGGTCCGGAGCGAGTTCGGACCGACGGCGTGCAAGTCGATCTGCTGGTGCCGATCCTGTCGGCAGCCGTTCGAGGAGTTCAAGGGGATCTGACGGCCGTTCATGCACCGCCTCGCGGGCTTTCGGTACGGCGACGACGACGCGGACCCGGATACTTCCGGATGCCCCGGAAACGGCCGGATTCAGGACATCTGATCGACGAGTCAATTACCCGCCAGATCATCGGCGGCTTCTTCGAGTGCTACAATAAACTCGGCTATGGCTTCCTTGAGTCGGTCTACCGACGGGCGCTGGTGCTCGAGCTTCGCGCGCGGGGAATCGTCGCGGTGGAAGAACATCCGGTCGAGGTCCGCTACAAGGGCACACTGGTAGGGTCCTTCAGGTTGGACCTCCTCGTCGAGAGTCGTATCGTAGTCGA
>DASTSX010000380.1:0-4948 GCA_035760455.1 Gemmatimonadaceae bacterium
CCAGGAACAGAAGAACATCGAGGTGCGCGGATTCGGTACGTTCAAGATCCGCCATCGCAAGACGCGCATGGCACGCAACCCACGCACGGGGTCGCCCGTCGAAGTGTCCGCGCGTCCCGTCCCCGTGTTCAAGCCGTCGAAGGAGCTGCGGGCGATGGTGGCGAACATCTCGATCGAAGAGCTGGAGAACGACGCCGAGGAGCTCTCCGAGGCGTAACCGCTTCTCCGCACGACGCTTGAGCCCCGGCCTCGCCGGGGCTTTTCGTTTCTGGCGCTTCCCCCGACCTCCGTGTGTGTGTACGATGCAAATGCGCACATGACCATCACCTTGCTGCTCTTCGCCTCGTACGCCGACGCACTCGGTGCGTCGGCGCTCACCGTGGAGCTGCCGCGCGACTCCACGGTCGGCGACGTGCTGACGGCCATCCGGTCCCGCCGCGGCGCCGATCGGCTGCCGCCGTCGCCGCTCGTGGCGGTGAATCAGCGCTATGCGGCGTTGAGCCGCGTGGTGCAGGAGGGCGACGAGGTGGCGATCATCCCCCCGGTCGCGGGCGGATGACTCCGCTAGCGTCGCTCGTTCGCGAGCCGATCGACTCCCTCGCCGTCATCCGCGCCGTCTCCACGCCGGCGAACGGCGCGGTGCTGCTCTTTCTCGGTGCCGTACGGCAGGTGAACGACGGCCGGGACGTGACGGGCATCGATTACGCCGCGTACGAGGCGATGGCGCAGCGCGAGCTCGAGGCCATCGTCGATGAAGCCGTCGCGGCGTTCGGCACGGCCGACGTCGCCGTCGTGCATCGGCTCGGAGCGCTCGCGGTCGAGGAGGTGAGCGTGGCGATCGCCGTGGGGCATCCGCATCGCGACACCGCCTACGCCCTGTCCCGCTGGGTGATCGAGGCGCTGAAGCGGCGCGTGCCGATCTGGAAGCGCGAGCACTACACCGACGGCACGCGGGAGTGGGTCGATCCGACGGGCCACGTCGGCGCCGGAGCGCCGACGTGAGCGCCCTCCTCGATCAGTTCGGCCGGCGCATCGAGTACCTGCGCATCTCGGTGACCGACCGGTGCAACTTCCGCTGCAGCTACTGCATGCCGCTGGAGGGACTGCCCTGGCTGCCGAAGAGCGATATCCTCACCTACGAGGAGATCGGCGAGGTGGTGCGCCAGCTCGCGCCGCTCGGCCTCCGCCGCGTCCGCATCACGGGCGGCGAGCCGACGATCCGTCCGCAGCTCGCGACGCTCGTCCGCCTGTTGCGCGCCACGGCGACGGTCGAGGACATCGCCCTGTCCACGAACGGCGTCCGGCTCCCCGAGCTGGCGCGCGAGCTCGCCGCCGCGGGGCTCGATCGCGTGAACATGTCGTCGGACAGCCTGAAGCCCGACCGCATCGCGGCGATCGCCCGGCGCGACCTCCGCTTCGACCCGGTCATCGCCGCGTCGGCGGCGCAGGAGGCGGGGCTGTCGCCGATCAAGCTCAACGTCGTCGTGATGCGCGGCATCAACGACGACGAGGTGCTGGACTTCGCGCGACTCACGCTCGACCGGCCGTGGCACGTGCGCTTCATCGAGCTGATGCCGGTCGGCGAGATGGCGATGCTGTCCGACGACCACGTCGTGCCGAGCGACGAGGTGCTGGCGCGAATCGCCAGGGAGTTCGGCGCGCTCGACGTGGTGGCCGGACCGGCGCGCGGCAACGGACCGGCCGCATACCATCGCCTCCCGGGCGCGCTCGGCAGCGTCGGCGTCATCACGCCGATGACGCACACCTACTGCGGGAGCTGCAACCGCGTGCGGCTCACCGCCGACGGCCGCCTCCGGACGTGTCTCTTCGGCGATCACGAAGTGGATCTGCGTGCGCCCCTCCGCGCGGGGCTGCCGCTCGAGCCCTTCTTCCGTCGTGCGCTCGCCGAGAAGCCCGAGGCGCACGCACTGCTCGCGCGGCGCGTCGGCGGCCTGCGCGCGCTCTCGCAAGTCGGGGGATAGCATCGACACGCGAGCGCGATACTTTTGGATGGACAGCAACTCACCTTCAGACTATCGCACTCATGGTCAATAAGATCACCGTCGTCGGTGCCGGAAACGTGGGCGCGACGACGGCTCAGCGCGTCGCGGAGAAGGAGCTGGCGCGCACCGTCGTCATGGTGGACGTCGCGGAGGGCATCCCACAGGGCAAGGCGCTGGATCAGTGGCAGAGCGCGCCCATCGAGGTCTACGACTCGCGCGTCGTCGGCACCAACGGCTACGAGGAGACGGTCGGATCGGAGATCGTCATCATCACCGCCGGCATCGCGCGCAAGCCCGGCATGTCGCGCGACGACCTGCTCAACACGAACGCCGGGATCGTCAAGTCGGTCTCCGAGCAGGTGAAGCAGACGTCGCCGAACGCGATCGTCATCGTCGTCTCGAACCCGCTCGACGTGATGTGCTACGTCGCGAAGGAGGCCACCGGCTTCCCGCGCGAGCGCGTGATCGGCATGGCGGGGGTGCTGGACACGGCGCGCTATCGCGCCTTCCTCGCCGAAGCGCTCGACGTGAGCGTGCGCGACATCCAGGCGATGGTGCTCGGCGGGCACGGCGACACCATGGTCCCGCTGATCTCCTACACGAGCGTCAGCGGCATTCCGGTCACGCAGCTGATGGACCGCGCCACGCTCGACGCCATCGTGGACCGCACGCGCAACGGCGGTGCCGAGATCGTGAAGCACCTGAAGACCGGCTCGGCGTACTACGCGCCCTCGGCGGGTGCGGTGCAGATGGCCGAGGCGATCGTGAAGGACCAGCGGCGGATCCTGCCGTGCGCGGCGTGGCTGGACGGCGAGTACGGGATGAAGGGGCTCTTCCTCGGCGTTCCGTGCAAGCTCGGCAGAAACGGCCTCGAGAAGGTCATCGAGGTCGAGCTCACCGGCGACGAGCGGGCGGCGCTCGAGAAGAGTGCCGAAGCGGTGCGCGAGCCAATGCGCGCGGTCAAGCTCTAGCCGTCGGACGACGGGCGCTGCGCCATCGAGCACGGCGCCCGTCGTCGCATTCCCCGTCGCGGCGCCGAGCGCCCGATGGACCGGAGAACTCGAAGCGGCCGCCGCGCGTTGACTGATGCGATGCATCCGGTCGACTCGCCGCGTGGCATGGAGTGATACGCTCGATGTGGGCGTTGACGCTGTACCGATCGACGATCGGCAAGAAGATCATCATGGCCGTGACGGGCCTCGTGCTCGTGACGTTCGTCATCGGCCACATGGCGGGGAACCTCCAGCAGTTCCTCGGGCCCGAGCGGATGAACGCCTACGCCGCGTTCCTCAAGAGCACCGGCGAGCTCCTGTGGCTGGCGCGGCTCGGGCTCCTCGTCGCCACCGTGCTGCACGTGCTGATGGCGTACCAGCTGACGCAGATCAAGCGCGCCGCCCGGCCCATCGACTACACGAAGCGTGATCCGCAGGTGTCCACGCTCGCGTCGCGCTCGATGCGCTGGGGCGGCGTGCTGCTGCTGATCTTCATCGTCTTCCACATCCTGCACTTCACGACGGGGACGGTGTTCCCCTTCGCGAGCCGCCCGGACGCCCGCTATCCGGCGTTCAGCCACACCGACGTCTACGGCAACGTCGTGAGCGCGTTCCGGAATCCATGGGTCACGCTCGGCTACGTCGTCGCGATGCTGTTCCTGCTGCTGCATCTCTTCCACGGCGCCTGGAGCTCGGTCCGCACCCTCGGCCTGAGCAAGCCCTCGCGCAACCCATTGCACCGGCGCGTGTCGACCGCCATCGCACTCGTCGTGTGGCTCGGCTTCACGGTGATCCCGGTCGCCGTGTTCCTGGGAGTGATCCGATAGATGACCCTCGAGCTGAACGCCCGCATCCCGACCGGACCGCTGGCCGACAAGTGGGACCGGCACCGCTTCGAGATGAAGCTGGTGAACCCGGCGAACAAGCGGAAATACACGGTCATCGTCGTCGGGTCGGGGCTCGCGGGGGGCGCAGCCGCCGCGACGCTGAGCGAGCTGGGGTACAACGTCCGCTGCTACTGCTATCAGGACTCGCCGCGCCGCGCACACTCGATCGCGGCGCAGGGCGGCATCAACGCCGCCAAGAACTACCAGAACGACGGCGACAGTATCCAGCGGCTGTTCTACGACACCATCAAGGGCGGTGACTTCCGCGCGCGCGAGGCGAACGTCTACCGGCTCGCGCAGATCAGCGTCAACATCATCGACCAGTGCGTCGCCCAGGGCGTGCCGTTCGCGCGCGAGTACGGCGGGCTGCTGGCCAACCGCTCGTTCGGCGGCGCGCAGGTGTCGCGGACGTTCTACGCCCGCGGACAGACCGGGCAGCAGCTGCTGCTGGGCGCGTACCAGGCGCTGGAGAAGGAGATCGCGAAGGGCGGGGTGACGATGTTCCCGCGCGCCGAGATGCTCGATCTGGTCGTCGTGAACGGCCGCGCGCGGGGCATCGTCGTGCGCGACGAGCTGACCGGGACCATCGAGGCGCACCTCGCGGACGCCGTGGTGCTCGCGACCGGCGGCTACGGCAACGTGTTCTACCTCTCGACGAACGCCAAGGGGTGCAACGCGACGGCCATCTGGCGTGCGCACAAGCGGGGCGCCGCGTTCGCGAACCCGTGCTACACGCAGATCCACCCGACGTGCATCCCCGTGTCGGGCGAGCATCAGTCGAAGCTGACGCTGATGTCGGAGTCGCTGCGCAACGACGGGCGCGTGTGGGTCCCCAAGCGCACGGAAGACGTCGGCAAGGCGCCCGCAGACATTCCCGAGACCGACCGCGACTACTATCTCGAGCGGAAGTATCCCAGCTTCGGCAATCTGTCGCCGCGCGACATCGCGTCGCGTGCGGCGAAAGAAGTGTGCGACGAAGGTCGCGGCGTCGGCCCGGGCGGACGCGGCGTATATCTCGACTTCGGCGACGCCATTCGTCGGCTCGGCCAGGCGAAGATCGCCGAAC
>DASTSX010000381.1:0-4367 GCA_035760455.1 Gemmatimonadaceae bacterium
TGAGCTTTGAGCTCATTGCTCATCGCTCATCGCTCATCGCTCATCGCTCATCGCTCATCGCTCATCGCTCATCGCTCATCGCTCATCGCTCATCGCTCACCCGGCGCCTCCGGCGCGAGATTGCCCGACTCCAGCGCGCGCTCGGCGATCGCCTTCGTGCGCGCGTCCTGGTTCGTCCGCAGCGCGCGGATCTGCCGGCGCGCGCGGCGCATCGCCGCCGGGATGAACACGCGCGCACAGTCCAGCTCCGCCGCGGCGCCGTCCGGCCCGCCCGCGCGCTCGACCTCCCACGTCGTGCGCGACAGCACCGCCACCGACAGGTAGACGTCGATCGCGACGTTCGCCAGGCGCTGCTGGTGGAACTGGCGCTCGATGATCGACTTGCCGTGGCGACGGAGGAGCGTGTCGACGGTCAGGCTCACCGCGTTGATCGCCGCCGCCACCGACGTGGCCTCCTCGGCGAGCGACGGATGGACGCGCGTGAACTGCGGCTTCGTCACCTGCCGCTTGGCGCGACCGGCCACGTACGAGCCGATCGCGCCGATCGAGTGCAGCGGATCCTTGAACGCCTTGCCCAGCTCGCGGAGCCGCTCGCCCGGCTGCTGCAGCGCGCTCAGCGCGATCAGCGCGCGCAGGATCTCGTTCGTCCCCTCGAAGATCAGGTTGATGCGCGCGTCGCGCACCGCCTGCTCGTACGGGTACTCCTTCGAGTAGCCGATCCCGCCGGCGATCTGGAGCGCGTCGTTCGCCGCGCGGAAGGCGAGCTCGCTCGCGAAGATCTTGCACGCCGCCGTCTCGAGCGAGAAATCGATTCCGCCGCGGTCCACCATCCCCGCGGTGAGCATCCACGCCGAGTCGGCCGCGTACGTCTCCGACGCGTTGAGGGCGATCTTGTGCTGGATCATCTCGAACGTGCCGATCGGGCGGCCGAACTGCTCGCGCTGCTTCGCGTGCGCCAGCGCGGCCGCCATGACCACGCGCGCGCCGCGCGACGACGCGGCCGCGAGCCCGAGCCGCCCCGAGTTCAGGATCTCGAGCGCGATCTTGAACCCCTGGCCGACCTCACCGAGCCGGTCTTCGGCCGGGACGCGCACGTCGTCGAACGTGACCGTGCGCGTGTCGCTCGCCTTGATCCCCATCTTCTGCTCGGGCTGGCCGAGCGAGATGCCAGGCGCGTGCGCGTCGACGATGAACGCCGTCACGCGCTGCTTCCGCGCGCCGTCGACGTCGACCGGCACCTTGGCGAAGACGGTGAACACGCCGGCGTAGCCGGCGTTCGAGATCCAGATCTTCGTCCCGTTCAGCACGTAGCTCCGGCCGTCCGCGTCGGGCACGGCGGTCGTCGTCATCGCCTGCGCGTCGGAGCCCGATCCGGGCTCCGTCAGGCAGAACGCCGCCACCGACTCACCGCTCGCGCAGCGCGGCAGCCAGCGCTGCCGCTGGTCCTCGCTCCCGAAGAGCGTGATCCCCTTACACCCGATGGATTGGTGCGCGCCGAAGTAGACGCAGAGCGCGGGGTCCGTGGCGCCGATCTCGCCGAACACACGGTTGAACACCTTCGACGAGGCGCCGAAGCCCCCGTACGCCTCGGGGATGTTGAGCCCCATGAGCCCGAGCTCGGCCATGCCGCCGCGGACCGCGTCGGGGAACCTGCCGTCGTGATCGAGCTGCCTCGAGTCGATGTGGTCGCCCGCGAAGGCGCGGAAGGAGTCGATGATCATCCGCAGCGACTCGCGCTCCTCCTCCGCGAGGGCGGGGAAGGGGAACACGAGGTCCTCGCGGATCTCACCGAGGAACACGCCCTTCGTGAACGACGGATTGAGATCCGGGTTCGCGAGGTGCGGAGCGGCCGCGACGGCGGCGGTGACGACAGTGGACACGAGTGGCTTCCGCGAGGGATGCGGTGGAGATAACATCGCCGCTCACGGCCCCGCTAGCTCGGCATGCCCATTGCGAGCGGATCAGTGGCTCGACCCACCCGATGACTTCCCGAAGATGGACACGAAGACGTTCCGGCTGATGCTCGGCGGCCTGAAGAGTTACTTCCCCGTGCTTCACGCCGGGTACAAGGGCGCCGTGGGCCACACCACCGGGGCGTACTGCTATTCCGTGTGGATGCGGCACCTGTCCATCATCACCAAGGCCGTCCCGTCGTTCGCGCCGCGCGTCGTGGTGGAGCTCGGCCCAGGCGATTCACTGGGGCTCGGCTGCGCCGCGCTGTTGAGCGGCGCCGAGCAGTACATCGGCCTCGACGTCGTCGCGCACGCCGATCCGGAGCACGACGTGAAGGTGCTCGACGAGCTGGTCGGGCTGTTCGAGCACCACGCGCCGATCCCGGACGGCCGGGTGTTCCCCAACCTGCAGCCCAAGCTCTCGTCGTATCGCTTCCCCAGCCGGTTGTTCGCCGACGACGCACCGCGTCGGATCCGCGTGGACCCCGAGCGCGTGCAGGCGCTCCGCGCCGCGCTCCTGGATCGCCAGGAGGTGCTCTACGACAACATGCCGATCGGCTACACGGCGCCGTGGGGCCCGCGCACGCTCGACCGGCAGTCGGCGGACCTCGTGATCACGCAGGCCGTGCTTCAGGACATGGGGCACGATCCGGCGAAGAGCGAGCTCGCCGGCGCGTTCCAGGCGATGTCGCGCTGGCTGCGGAAGGGGGGCGTGATGTCGCACCAGATCAACTTCGCGTTCCCAGGCGGCCCGGAGTGGAACCATCACTGGCGCTACTCCGACGCCGCGTGGCGCCTCGTCCGCGGCAACCGGCCCTTCTTCGAGAACCGGGTCCCGCTGTCCACCTACCTCGCGCTGTGCGAGGCGAACGAGTTCGAGGTCGTCTCCGTGAAGCGCGTGGAGGAGGAAGGGCTCACCCGGGAGCGGGTGGCGCCGCGGTTTCGCGACCTCCCGGAGGAGGATTTCCGGACGTCGTCGGCGCACATCGTGGCGGTGAGGAAGTAGCGGGTGCGCGGGTGCGCGGGCGGCCAACGGCCAGCTGGTTGTCGCACGTAGAGCTCTGAAGTGGGGCGAGCGCCCTGCATAGCGCATTGCGCATCGCGCCTCCATCCCACACCGTAATCTCATGCGCCACACGCGCCTCCGGCTGCTCGGCGTCGCCCTCGCGCTGCTCGTCGCCTCGAGCGCCGCGGCGCAGGTGCCGGCGCGGCTCGCCGATAGCACCTTCTGGCGGCTGATGCACGAGTACTCGGAGCCGTGGGGGACCTTCCGCTCCGAGAACTTCGTCTCCAACGAGACGTCGCTGCAGTACGTCATCCCCGAGCTGACGCGGCGGATCGCGCCCGGCGGCGTCTACCTCGGCGTCGCGCCCGATCAGAACTTCACCTACATCGCGGCCGTGCGGCCGAGCATCGCGTTCATCGTCGACATCCGGCACCAGAACGCGATGCAGCATCTCATGTACAAGACGCTGTTCGAGACCTCGAGGACGCGCGCCGAGTTCCTCGCGACGCTGTTCGCGCGCGCCCCGCTGGAGGGCGTGGACACGGCGTCCACTGCAACGGCGCTCTTCGACGCGCTGGCGAAGCAGCCGTCGGACAGCGCGCGGTACCGGGACAACCTGCGCGCGATCCTCGCGCGGCTCACCGACGTGCACCGCTTCGCCCTCAACGACAGCCAGCGCGTCTCGCTCGGCTGCGTCTACGGCGCGTTCTTCACCCAGGGGCCCGACCTCACGTACAACTACGCGTCCGAGTGCCGGAACCCGGGGGCGTTCGGGTACGGCATCGGGGGCGGCGTCGTGGGTCCGGGCCCGGGCGGCGGGATGGGACGGTTCGGCTTCCGCATGCCGACGTACCAGGGAATGATCACCGAGACCGACAGCGCCGGCGTCAACTGGAGCTATCTGGGCAGCGAGGCGCGGTTCCGCGCCGTGAAGGAGATGCAGGAGCGCAACCTCATCGTCCCCCTCACCGGCAACTTCGCCGGCCCGCGCGCGCTGCGCGCCGTCGGCGACTGGGCGCGCGCGCGCGGCGCGACCGTGACGACGTTCTACGTCTCGAACGTCGAGCAGTACCTCTTCCAGCAGGGGGACGAGGCGCAGCGGTTCTATGAGAACGTGGCCTCTCTACCAATCGATTCCACGAGCACCTTCGTGCGGTCGTTCGCCGGCGGGCGGTTCGTGAGCGCGGACACCTTCTTCACGCTCAAGCCGCAGAGCCCCAACGGGCGGTCGCTCCAGCTCACGAGCTCGATCGCCGAGACGCTGGCGGCGTTCCGGCACGGAACGCTCACGTCATGGATGGCCGTGATCGGCGTCTCGCGGCAGTAGGGACGGCCTCTCACCACCTGCATCGATGCCCCGATCGATCCGTCGCGCTCGACGCGCGATTCTCGTCGCCGCGCTGCTCGCC
>DASTSX010000382.1:0-2198 GCA_035760455.1 Gemmatimonadaceae bacterium
CTTCCTCCTCGCGATTGCGCGGCGGGGCGTTGATCTGCAGCGAGGCGATCAGCCGCCGTGCGGCCTCCGTCACCTCGTCGACCGCGCGGTCGAACGCGGCCTCGTTCGCGCGCGAGGGGCGCGTGGTCCCGCTCAGCTTGCGGACGAACTGCAACGCCGACGCACGGATCTCGTCGTCAGTGGCCGGCGGCTCGAAGTTCGCCAGCGTCTTGATGTTGCGGCACATGGTGCGGCTCCTATGGGGTGGCGGCCGCCGGCGATTGGGGGCGGCTGCGGAGATATTCGGCGATCGCGGTGCGCTGCCCGTGGTCGGCCCAGTCGAGCGGCGTCCCACCGTAGATCGTATCGCGGATGTCGAGCCGCGCGCCACGCTCGACGAGCAGGCGGACGACGGGCTCGTGATTCGCCCAGACGGCCTGATGCAGCGGCGTCGAATGCGAGTGGTAGCCGTCCGGGTTGTACGGGTTCGGATCGACCCCGGCGTCGAGCAGGAGCTGGGCGATGCGCGCATGCCCGTGCATGCAGGCGAGCGCGAGCGCCTTGCGCTGCTGGTCGGCGTCGGCCGCCGGCAGCAGACGGGCGGTGTCGCCGAGCAGTCCGAGTCCCGCCGCGATGGCGATGTCTTGCACTGGGCCGGATCGTGCCGCGAGGGCGCGCGCCGTGTCGAGGAACCCGAAGGTGAGCGCGGAGAGCACCGCGCCGTTCCACTTCGATCCGGGCAGCTCGAGCGCCGCGCCGCGCTCGACGAGCAGCTCGGCGAGCGGTCGCTGGAGCCCGGCGTCGGCGGGGGGCGAGCTCGAGACGAGCATGGCGAGCGTGGTGCAGTGCCCGTCGTACATCTCGGCGAGGGCGTTCGGGTCGGCGCCGGCGTCGAGCAGGAGCCGCGCGATCTCGACGGCGTTGGGGGCGGTGCGCTGGCGCCACCCTTCGACGCCGTTCGCCGCGACGTAGTGGAGCAGGGTCGCGCGATGACGGCGCGTGGAACGCGCGCCCGTCAGCGCGGGATCCTCGCGGAGCAGCGCCTCGAGCATGTCGCGATCGCCGTCGACCACCGCGTCGACCGCCGTCTCGAACCGCAGGATGGCGCGGTCGTGACCGATCGCCTCGCTGAACGCCGCCAGATCGTCCCAGCTCTCGAACCCGTAGCCGCGCGCCGTGACCAGCTTCGCGTCCTCCAGGTCGAGCGGCGCGGCGCGCACCGCGGCGATCTGCTCGTCGCGGAAGCGGGGGTGCTCCCACTTGAACCGCCAGGCGGCGGCCTCGTCGCCGTCGCGCACGTCGGCGAGCAGCGCTTCCGCCTGGACGAGGTACTCGCCGGGCGAGGCAGTGAAGGGGAGCGGCTTGAGCTCGGTCATGGACTCCGCGGGCGGTGAACGCCGACCAGCCGAACATATGATCGCGGTCGGGCGAGGCAAGCGGGCAAATGGGCGGGCGCGACTCCTCGTCGGCGTGAGTTGGTGAGTTGGATAGTGGGATAGTGAGTCGGTTGTCGAGTGCGTTGAACGGCGAATGCCACGAACCAGCCTGGAAGCCTCACTGAGGGGTCTCCGGGCTGGTTCGTGACCATTCGTGGTTGAACGCACCAATCAACGGACCAACGAGCTCGCTATCCAACTCACCAACTCACCGCCTTCTTGACAACCCGGCCCACTTTCCATAACCTTTCAGTTATGCAACCATCGGGTTATGGACAGCTCTCGCCGGCGCGGCTCGATGCCACCTTCGCCGCCCTCGCCGACCCCACCCGCCGCGCCATCCTCGCGCGGCTCGCCGCCGGCGACGCGTCGGTGCGCGAGCTCGCCGAGCCGTTCGCGATGAGCCAGGCGGCCGTCTCCAAGCACCTCAAGGTCCTCGAGCGCGCCGGCCTCGTCTCGTACGGGCGCGACGCGCAGCGCCGGCCGCGCCGGCTCGAGGCCGCGCCGCTCGCCGAAGCGAACGAGTGGCTCGAGCGATATCGGCAGTTCTGGGAGGACTCGTACGGCCGGCTCGACCTGCTCCTGGCCGAGATGAAGCAGACCGCGAAGAAGCGCCCCGCCGGGGTGCGACGCGCCACCACCAAGAGAAAGAGGAGATGACCATGCCGTCGACGCAGAAGGGACCGCTCCAGATCACCACGCCGAGCGATCGCGAGATCCGCATCACCCGCAGCTTCGACGCGCCGCGCATGATGGTATGGGACGCGTACACGCGCCCCGAGC
>DASTSX010000383.1:0-17129 GCA_035760455.1 Gemmatimonadaceae bacterium
GTCGGCCCCGCCCCCCGCCCGCGCGGCGCGGTAGGCCGCCGCCTTGGCGGCGCCGACGTCGCGCAGCTCCGCGGCGCGGGCGCGCGACAATCGGGGCGCGACGCCTCCGGGCAGGCGTGCCGCCGCGGTGCCGGGCCGCTCGGAGAATGGAAAGACGTGCAGCGAGGTGAACGGCAGCTCGCGCACGAGCGCGAGCGTGGCGGCGTGATCCTCGTCGCGCTCGCCCGGGAATCCGGTCATCACGTCGGCCGAGAGCGCGAAGACGGCGGTCCGCCGCGCAAGGCGCTCGACGGCGTCCGCGTAGCGGGACGCCGTGTACCAGTGGCGTCCCATCCGGCGCAGCACCCGGTCCGATCCCGACTGCAGCGGCGCATGGAGATGCGGCGCCACGCGGCCCGGTGCGCCGACGAGCAGCTCGGCCAGGCGATCGTCCACCTCGGTCGCCTCGATCGACGTCAGGCGAAATCGCACCTGCGGCACGTCGCGCACCAGGCGCTCGCCGAGCGCCCCGAGCGTGTCGCCGTGCTCGCGCCCCCATCCGCCGATGTGCACCCCGGTGAGCACGATCTCGCCGTGATGCGCGGCGAGCGCGCGGGCTTCCTCCACGAGGTCGCTCGCGGGCCGGCTCCGGTGCGCGCCCCGCGCGAGGGTCGTCGCGCAGAAGGTGCAGTGCTCGTCGCAGCCGTCCTGAATGCGAAGAAGCGCCCGCGCGCCGGACTGCCTCATCGTCGCCGTACGCTGCGCGCGGACGCCGAGGGCCGCCGCGACCGCAGGCAGGTCCGCGCCCGCCACGAGCGCCTGGACGGTCGGCAGGGCGGACAGGGCCACGGACTCCGCCGGCAGCGCCGACGCGCAGCCCATCACCACGGTTCGGAGCGACGGCTTCGCGCGCGCCGCACGGCGAACCTGTTGGCGCAGGTCGGCCACCGCGTCGGCCGTGACGGCACAGCTGTTGAACACCGCGACGTCCGCATCATCCGGCGTGGCGACGACCTCGGCGCCCTCCGCCTCGAGCATCGCGCGCACGGCTTCGCTGTCGTACTGGTTCGCGCGACAGCCGAAGGTGCGCAGGAACAGCTTCACCCGGCGAGCCCGCTCGCGATCGGCGCCGAGCTGGTGGGCGGATGCTCAGGGAGCCAGAAGTGGAAGGCACTGCCCTGCCGCTCCGCGCCGCTCTTCACCCAGATGCGGCCGCCGTGCGCCTCGACGACGAGCTTGCAGAAGGCGAGCCCCAGTCCCGAGCTCCGCACGCGGGGGATGTGCGGCGTCTTCACCTGCTCGAACTTGCGGAAGATCAGGTCGTGATACTCGGGCGGGATGCCGACGCCGTCGTCGGCCACGGTGAACAGGGTGCCGCCGCTGTCGTTGCGTGCATTCAACGTCACGGTCACCGACCGCGCCGAATGCGTGAGCGAGTTCTGGATCAGATTGCTGAACACGCGCTTGATGAGCGCCTGGTCGGCGTCGACCGTTCGCGTGTCGTTGCCGACCTCGATCACGAGGCGCGCGCGCTCCTGTTGCACGCGGATCTCCCACTCGCGGGCGACCTCGTTCAGCAGCGACGCCGGGTTCAGCGGCTCCAGATGCAGCGCCAGCCGCGACTCCTCGAGCCGCGCCACCTCGAGCAGGTCCTCGATCAGGCCGAGCAGGTCCTGCGCGCGCTTCTCGGTGTCCTGCAACGCGCGCTTCTGCTCGCCGCTGAGCGGACCGAAGTCGCCGTCGATCAGCATCTCCATCGCGCCGATGACGGACGTGAGCGGCGACTTGAGGTCGTGCACGATCATCTTCATGAGATCGTCGCGGACCTTCTCGAGCTCCTTCTGCTTGCGCAGGCTCTCCTCGAGCGCGTCGGTGGCCGCCTTGAGCTTGAGCAGCGATCGCACGCGCGCGCCGAGCACGAGCCGGTTGTGCGGCTTCGTGAGGAAGTCGTCGCCGCCGGCTTCGATCGCCTTGACGCGGTCCGTCGTGTCGTTGAGCGCGGTCACGAAGATGACCGGGATGCGCGCGGTGCGCGGGTCGCGCTTGATGCGCCGGCACACCTCGAAGCCCGTCGAGCGATCGTCGACGCCGAGGTCGCCGGCCGGCATCGACACGTCGAGGATGCAGAGATCGGGATGGCGATCGGCGCACACCCGGAGGGCCGCGGGTCCGTCGTACGCCGCGACGGCGCGGAAGCCGAGGACGTGGAGCTGGTCGAACAGGAGCTCGACGTTCGCGGGCACGTCGTCCGCGACGAGGATCAGCGGCGCGTCGGCCGGCGGTGGCGCGAGCTCGCTCATCCCCTCAGGGCCGCACGGTGAGGCCGGCGCTGACCGTCCACGCGGTCTCGCGCAGGTCGACCGCGCCGGATACCGGCTCGCGCAGCGCACGGATGCCGCTCACGTCGAGCGCGATGCGGCCGCGCGAGAACAGCGTGCCCAGACCGAACGACGCGCTGCGCTCGCGCACGGCGCTCGTCGCGAGTCCGAAGGGCAGCGTGCGCCACCGGGCGCCGGCACGCACCTGGATGGCCCGCGAGGCGAACCGCGGCCCGAGGATGTCCGCGCCGACGCTCGTGTCCCAGTCCTCGGAGATCGGCAGCGTCTCGGAGCCGAGACCGCGCATGCGCGACCACGTGTCCTTCGAGGTGCGCGCGGCGACCGTCGTGCCGCGGATGCCGACGAACGCGACGCTGAACGACATGCGGTCGGGCACGTTCGCCTTGCTGAGCGTCGTGTCGGCGCGCTTCACCGACATCGAGCCTCCCTTCCGGAAGGACGCGGCCAGCCCGATCGCGTCGCGGATGAAGATCGAGGCACCCGCCGACAGCGCCGTGCCGACGTACGTCACCGTCGACGTGTCGATGATCGCGGCGAAGCGCGCGCTGTCGTCGAACACCTGGGTGCTGCGCAGCCGATTGTCGCCGGTGATCGCATGGCCCGCCACGCCGAGCCGCAGCCAGCCTGTGGGCGTCCACGCGAGCGCGAGCCGCACGTCGCCGATGGCCCCGTCGCTCTTGAAGAAGTTGGTCGTGCCGAGCGTGGAGTCCCCGATGACCTGACTGCGCCGCTCGTTGGTCTCGAAGCTCCGGTCGAGGAGGTTCGACACCGAGAGGCCGGCCATCAGCCCGCTGCGCAGCGGTACGGCGACGAAGGCGAGCGGATGCCGCGCGATCCGCGCGTTCTCCGTCCCCGATGCGACCGTCAGCTGGCGATACTCGGGCTCGAGCTGCACGTAGAGCGCACCGCCGCCGATGCTGGGGATCGCGGCGGGATTGGTGGAGGAGAGCGGATCGAACTCGGTGATCGCGCCGCCGGTGCCGAGCGAGCGAGCGCTCATCCCGGCGGTGGGGTATCCGAAGCCCTGCGTGCTGAGCGTGCCCTGCGCACGCGCGAGCGACGGCGGGGCGAGAAGGGCGGCCGCGACGAGCACGGACTGGAGTCGACGCATGCTCATGGAAGTCCGAAGCCTCGGCGCGGCACGTACGTGATGCGTAGCCGCGGACGGAGCGCGGGCGCTCCCTCCGAGGAAACGAAGTCGAGCTCCGCGGCGGAGGAGGCCTCCCGCTTGGCGCGCAGCACGATGGCGCGGATGCTGTTCGCCGAGCCGACCCCGCGCCACGCGCGGAAGAGATTGACCAGCTCGATGCTGCGGAGCCCCGGATCCTTCGGCACGAGGCGCACGGAGTCGAGTCCCACGAGCGAGGGCGGTCCGGCGAACGCGGCGATCGTCCCCACATCGGTCAACTGCGCGCCGGCGAGGATCGGGCTGACGAGCATCGCCACCGTGTCCGACGAGGAGGCGGTCACGCGCGACCGGACCTGATTGAGCAGCAGGGACGCGCGGATGACCTGCACCGAATCGACGAGGATCGGCGGAACGTCGAAGCGGAGGAAGACGCGCGCGCCGTTGACGCCGCCGACCGCCAGGATGTCAGACGACGGGATCGGGAGCGCGCCGGCGACCACGATCGGATACATCGCATAGACCGTGGCGATCGTCTCGCCGGCCGGCGTCCTCGACTGCAGCAACACGGTGTCCCGCGCCACCAGCGTGTCGGGCGACACGCGGAAGAGGAGACGCGGCGCGTACAGCGAGCCCGCGACGCGCAGCCGCACCGTCTGGGTCGAGCTCACGCGCAGGCCCACGCGCAGCCGGGCGCCCGCGGCGGATTTCGCCAGCACGACGGCGTTGCTGATCGGCAGCGGGAGCGTGTCGCGGATCTCGGCGACGTCGAACGTGCGCGATCCGATCAGCCGACTGGCGCGGAACAGCGGCACCAGCGCCGAGCCGAGCGAGTCGGCGGCCGTGGTGTCCACGTCGAACGCCTCGATCGTCACCGGCGCCTTCGGTCGTCCGATCGACGTGTCGACCACGAACATGATGCGCGCGCTGTCGACCCGGGTGATCGCACTGTCCGCGCTCGCGTTCGGATGCCGGAACGTGCTCGGCAGCGTGTCGAACCGGATCACGAGCCGCACGTCGGCCGTGTCGCCCTGCGCGATCAGCGTGAAGTCGCGCGACGCGCCGAACTGGGGAAACCCGGTCAGCGTCGAATCGAGGGACAGCATTCCCGTCAGCGTCGTGTCGCGGAGCGAGGCGCTCTGATCGCCGCACAGCTCCGGACAGCCGAGCGAGCCGGTCATCTGTTCCGTGCACGCGACGACACCCACCAGCAAAAGCGCGCCGAGCGCGCTTCGAAGAATCCGATCAGGCAAGACGAACACTCCATACGTCGTCACGTGCCGGCGCCCTCATCGGCGCCCCAGCGACGTGGGGGTAAATGCGTGCGGCAACAACTCCGAAATCTCCCATCGCGCCTCCGCGCCGCCGCGCGTGACGCTCAGCACCGGCAGTCCCGGCGCGAACTCCAACAACACCTGCCGGCAGATCCCGCAGGGCGGCGTGGGAGCCTCCGCCTCCGTGACGATCACCAGCGCCTCGAACTCTCTCAGCCCCTGCGCGACCGCCGCGCCGACCGCGACGCGCTCGGCGCACGAGCCCGCCGGATACGACGCGTTCTCAACGTTACACCCTTCCACCACGATTCCGTTCGCCAGGAGCGCCGCGCCGACCCGGAACCCCGAGTACGGGGCGTAGGCCCGCTCCATCGCGGCCGCGGCCCGCTCGCGCAGCCGCTGCCAGTCCGGCTCGGCCGGCTCGCGAGCCGCCGCCCCACGTCGTCCACTCAATGCCCCCGCTCCAGCTCCGGCAGGAACGAGGTTCCCCGTCCACGGAACCCGACGTTCAACCACTCCGCCACCGTGGCGCCCAGATCCGCGAACGTCGCCCGCTCCCCGAGCGGGACCGGGTGCACCGGCTCCCCGAGGACGAGGACGGGCACGTACTCGCGTGCATGATCCGTCGAGCTCGTCGTCGGATCGTTTCCGTGGTCGGCAGTGATGAAGAGCAAATCATCCTCACGGAGCGCCGCCCGGAGCTCCGGCAGGGCGTCGTCGAACTGCCGCAGCGCTCGCTCGAAACCGGCCGGGTCGTTCCGATGCCCGTACTGCGTGTCGAAATCTACCAGGTTGGCGAACAGCAACCCACCCTGCGTCCCCCGAAGCCAGTCCAGGATGGCCGCGATCCCCTCGGCGTTGCCCTGCGTGTGCCGGGCGCGCAGGCCGCGGCCGGCGAAAAGGTCGTCCACCTTGCCGACGCCCGCGCGGGGGACGCCGGCCGCCGCGAGATCGTCCAGCAGCGTCTCCTCGGGCGGGGCCAGCGCGTAGTCGCGCCGGTTGGCCGTGCGCACGTAGCCGCCCGCCCGACCCTCGAACGGTCGCGCGATCACGCGCGACACGTCGTGCGGGAATGCGAGCATTGCGCGGGCGCGCTCGCAGGCCGCGTAGAGCTCCTCGAGCGGGACGACGCCCTCGTGCGCCGCGATCTGGAAGACCGAGTCGGCCGAGGTGTAGACGATCCACTTGCCGGTCGCCTCGTGCTCCGCGCCGAGGCGTGCGATGATCTCCGTACCGCTCGCCGCGACGTTGCCGATCACGCCACGCCCGGTCTCGCGCGCGAACCGCTCGAGCAGGTCGCTCGGGAACCCGTCGGGATACGTCGGGAACGCGCGCTCGAGATGGATGCCCGCGATCTCCCAATGCCCGGTGGTGCTGTCCTTCCCCGCCGACGCCGGCCGCATCTTCCCCCACGCGCCCTGCGGCGTGGCGGCGGGCGGAACGCCGTCGATCGACGCGATGTTGCCCAGCCCCGCGTCGGCGAGGTTCGGCAGCGAGAGCCCGCCGCGCGCACGCGCGAGGTTGCCCAGGGTGTCGCTGCCGGCGTCGCCGTAGTCGGCGGCATCGGGCGCGGCGCCGATGCCGACGCCGTCGAGCACGAGGATCACCGCGCGTCGTCTCATGCGGCCGCCTCCGATTCGTCCGTGTCGCGGTGCAGGCGCGGAAGCCGGGTGCGCAACCCGGTGAGCAGCTCGTACGGCGAGAGCTCGCCCAGCGCCGCGAGCTCGCCGACGGAGACGACCTCGTCGCCGTCGCGGCCGAGGAGCGACACCACGTCGCCGAGCGCCGCGTCCGTATCCGTCACGTCGAACATCGTCATGTCCATCGTCACGCGTCCCGCGACGTGGATCCGCTGCCCACGGAGCAGCGCGACGCCGCGGTTGCCGAGCGCTCGCCGGTATCCATCGGCGTAGCCCACCGGCACCGTGGCGATCCGTCGCACTCCGGGCGCACGCCAGGTGGCGCCATAGCCCACCGTATCGCCTTCGGAGATCGTGCGGATCTCGACGATGCGCGCGCGCAGCGCGGCGACTGGCTCGGGCTGGAGCGGTCCGGCGATGCGCGAGGCGACGCCGTAGAGGAAGATGCCCGGGCGGCAGAGCGACCAGCGCGAGGGCGCGTGCGCCTCGACGGCGGGACCGTTCTCTGCGTGCACGAGCGCCGGCCGCACGGGCAGCTCGGCGAGCGCCTCCTCGAACCGTGATTCCTGCTGCTCGCGGCTGTCGTCGTCGAGATCCGCCGAATGGAAGTGCGTGAAGACTCCCGCGGGGCGCGTTCGCTCGAGGATGTCGCGGTACCAGCTCATGCGATCCCACCGCAGTCCCGCGCGCGACATCCCGGTATCGATCTGGAGGTGCCAATCGCGCCCCGTGCGTGCCCACGACTCGATCACGGCCGGATCGCCGAGCGCCGGCGTGAGATCGGCGCGGCGCATCGCAT
The DNA here is from genome assembly GCA_035760455.1 of Gemmatimonadaceae bacterium. Lineage (GTDB taxonomy): Bacteria > Gemmatimonadota > Gemmatimonadetes > Gemmatimonadales > Gemmatimonadaceae > AG11. The sequence goes on from DASTSX010000383.1 coordinate 7,158, forward strand.
CGATCTCCGAACGGAGAATCGGCGTGAAGACGATGATCGGCCGTGTGATGCCGCCGCGGCGCAGCTCCTCCCCCTCGGAGACGGTGGCGACGCCATAGCCCCACGGCGTCAACTCCTCGAGCGCGAGGGCGACGTGCAGCGCGCCGAGCCCGTAGCCGTCCGCCTTCACCATCGGCAGGAGGGGCACGCCGGCGCGCGCCGCCACGGCAGCCCCGTTGCGGCGCAGCGCGGCCAGGTCGACCTCGACCCAGGCGCGTGTCATCGGACGGCGCGGTACGCTATCATGTGAAGACTGAAGAAGATACGGAGCCGAGAACTGCGATGCAAGAAAAGCCGGGACTGGCAGAGACGGTCGCGCTCATGAAGGATCTGCGACTCCGGTGCGACTGGGACGCGGCGCAGACGCACGAGTCGCTCCGGCCGTACCTGCTCGAGGAAGCCTACGAGGTCGACGACGCGATTCGCGCCGGCAACGACCCGCTGCTGCGCGAGGAGCTCGGCGACCTCCTGCTCCAGGTGCTCTTCCACAGCGTCGTGGCCGAGGAGCGTGGTGCGTTCGACTTCGGCGACGTGGCAGAAGGTTTCCTCCGCAAGATGAAAGCGCGGCATCCGCACCTCTACGACGGGGGCGAGCGCCAGAGCTGGGAGGGGATGAAGGCGAAGAAGCGCGACAGCATCGTCGACGGGCTGCCGGCGGACCTGCCCTCCCTGCACCGCGCGTTCCGGCTGCAGGATCGCGCGGCCGGCGTCGGGTTCGACTGGCCGGACGCCACCGGCGCGGCCGAGAAGGTCGAGGAAGAGCTGGCCGAAGTGCGCGCCGAGGTCGCGCGGGGCGCGGAGCCATCGCCGCACGGCGTGCCCGACGAGCGACTCGAGGAGGAGCTCGGCGATCTCCTGTTCGCCGTCGTCAACCTGTCCCGCAAGCTCGGCGTCCATCCGTCGCTCGCGCTCGACAAGGCGAACGTGAAGTTCGCGACCCGCTTCCAGGGCATCGAGCGCCTCGCGCGCGAGCGCGGCATCGACGTGCGGACGGCCGGGCTGGAGGTGCTGGATGGGCTGTGGGACGAGGTGAAGAAAGACCAGTGAGTTGGTGCGTTGGATAGTGAGAGAGTGCGTCGGTTGATTGGTGCGTTGAACCGCGAACGGCCACGAACCAGCCTGGAAGCCCCACTGGGGGATCTCCAGGCTGGTTCGTGGCATTTGCCATTCAACGCACTCAGAAACCGACCAACGAGCCCGCTATCGAACCAACCAACCCACCGCGGCTTCAGGGTGTGAGCCGGTGCATGAGCCTCGGAAACGCGATCACCTCGCGCACGTGCTGGATGCCGCAGATCCAGGCGACGGTGCGCTCGAGGCCCAGGCCGAAGCCCGCGTGCGTGAACGTGCCGTATCGGCGCAGGTCGAGGTACCACTCGTACGCCTTGCGCGGCAGACCCTCCTCCTCGAGGCGCGCGACGAGCTTGTCGTAGTCGTCCTCGCGCTGCGAGCCGCCGATGATCTCGCCGTAACCCTCCGGGGCGAGGAGGTCGTCGCACAGCACGGTGCGCGGATCGGCCGGGTTCTCCTTCATGTAGAAGGCCTTCGCCTCCTTCGGATAGTTGAACACGAACACCGGCTTGTCGTAGTCCTCGACGATGAGCGCCTCGTCCTCGGCGCCGAGGTCCTCGCCCCACTGGGTGGCGCTTCCCTTTCGCTGCACGAGCGCGATCGCGTCCGTGTAGTCGAGGCGCGGAAACGGAGGCACGATGCCGCGCAGCTTGTCGGCGTCGCGCTCCAATTCGGCGAGCTCCGCGGGGCGTCGCTCGAGCACGCGCTGCACCAGATACGATACGAACTCCTCCTGGAGGCGCATGTTCGCGTCGGAATCGTTCCACGCCACTTCCGGCTCGATCATCCAGAACTCGGTGAGGTGCCGGCGCGTCTTCGACTTCTCGGCGCGGAACGTCGGGCCGAAGGTGTAGATCTTCCCGAACGCGGCGGCGGCGGCCTCGCCGTAGAGCTGGCCGGTCTGCGCGAGGTACGCGTTGCCCTCGTCGAAGTACTCGGTCGCAAAGAGTCCCGAGCGCTCCCCGATCGCCGCGGTGAGGATCGGCGTGTCGACGCGCAGGAAGCCGCGCTCGTAGAAGAAGTCGTGGATCGCCTGCTCGATCTCGTGCCGGATGACGGCGATCGCGCGTTGGCGGGGAGAGCGCAGCCAGAAGTGGCGGTTGTCGAGCAGGAAGTCGATGCCGTGCTCCTTCGGCTGGATCGGGTAGTCGCTGGGGCTCGGACCGATCACTGTGAGGTGAGTCACACCGAGCTCGACCCCCCCCGGTGCGCGGGCTTCGGCACGCGCTTCGCCAGTAATTTCCACGGAGGTCTCGGTCGTCAGCTCGGCGAACCGGGCCCAGACCTCGGGGGCGATTTGGCTCTTCACGAAGACCGACTGACAGATGCCGGTCCCATCGCGAAGCACGGCGAAGGCGATCTTGCCCGATGAGCGCAGGTGCGTGACCCACGCGCGCACGACGACCGACTGGCCGGCGTGCGACGACAGCTCGGCAATTCGAACGAATGGAGCGGACATGACGCTGGTGTCGGGCGAGTGGCGCGGCGCCTGCGCCACGCCTAGTATCCCGATCGGACGGGCCGGCCGGTGCGGTCTCGACGGCGGGCCATCCCGGGCTGAGCCATCAATGGTACACGGCGGCTTCGACGGATCAAAGGGCGGCAGCGCCGGGCCGCTCTTGCTTCGTTTCACCCCCTGCACGATCGCGCATTGCACATGACCCTGCGCGCGAGGCTGGCAGTCGGCCTCGCCATCTTCGCCATCGTCCTCTTCGTGCCCCTCGCTCTCGCGCGGAACGCGATGATCGAGCTGCACGCGGCGATCGAGTCGCTGCAGAACGAGGATCTGAAGGCGTCGCTCGCGCTCGGCAACCTGCGAGATGCTCTGCAGGACGCCCGGACGGAGGAGTTAGCCCTCTCCATCATCAAGACGGATAGCGTTCACAAGCAGTTGATCATGTCGGTCCAGATGGCACAGCGATATGCGGATTCGCTCGTCATCGCTGCCCAGGATACGACCGCACCCCTCGCGATCCGGACGACCATCGAGCGAATGGCCCCGATTGCTGACCGCGAGCTCGCCGCCTATCGCGAGGGGCACACCGCTCAAGGAGACAGCATCTCGGACAACGAGATGGAACCCCTGATGCGCGCGGTGGAGAACGGCCTCAAGCCGATCGAGCGACAGATCTGGTTCCGCACGTCGGATCGCGTCGAGGCGACGGCCAACAATATTCAGGCGGCGGAAGAGCTCTCCCTGGCGGCGCTGGTCGTCGCCATCGGACTCGCCACGATGATCGGCATCTGGCTCATGCGCTCGATCAGCGGGCCCGTTACCGCACTCGAACGGGGGATGCGCGCAGTGGCCGACGGGGAGCTCGAGCATCGCCTCGATCTCTCCCCCAAGCGGCGTGACGAGTTCGGCCGGCTCGCGACGAGCTTCCGAGCGATGAGTCAGCAGCTCGCCGAGCTGGACAAGCTCAAGGCGGAGTTCGTCTCCGTCGCCTCCCACGAGCTCAAGACGCCGATCAACGTCATCCTCGGCTATCTTCAGCTGATGCAAGACGGGATCTACGGGCCGCTTTCGAGCAAGCAGGTCGAGATACTCGCCACCATCGAGTCGCAGGGGCGCACCCTCGCTCGGCTGGCGGCCCAACTGCTCGACGTCACGCGCTTCGAGGCGGGCGGCGGGCGAATCGAGCCGCGGCCGCTCCATCTCGCGACCCTGCTCGACGAGCTGGAGCGTGCCTTCCACGTGCTCGCCGTCCAACGGGGCGTCGAGTTCCGCGTGACGCTGGCCGACGCACTCCCGGACGAAGTCCAGTGGGACCCGGACCGCATCAACGAGGTGATGGGCAACCTGCTGGCGAACGCTTTCAAGTTCACCGGGTCGGGGGGCACGGTCGAGCTCTCCGCCGCACCGTCGGACAATCACGTGCGGATCGTCGTGCGTGACACTGGAGCCGGCATTCCGCCGGCTCAGCTACCGCACATCTTCGAGAAGTTCTACCAGGCCGACAACCAGCGGGCGGCGTCGGCGACTGGCACGGGGCTCGGCCTGGCGATCGCCAAGGAGATCGTGGAGGCGCACCGCGGAGAGATCCGCTGCGACAGCGTGCTCGGCGAAGGCACGACATTCACCCTGCTGCTGCCGACCGAGGTGCACTTCCGCCGGCGCACGGGTCAGCATCGCGTCGTCGAGCTCGAGGCGGTTTCGTGAGCGGGGGTCGTCCGCTCGCCTTCGTCCTGGCCGTTCTCGTTGCCGGCTCGGGCTGCCTCCCGGTGCGGCGCTCGGAGGCGGAGGCGCCGGTGCCCACCGCGGCGTCCGAGTGGCCCGCGGTGTACGTGCAGGCGATGACCGATGCGAGAGAGGCGCGACTCGCGGCCGCCGAGAAGTCGCTCACCGACTTCGCGCAGCGCTTTCCCGGCACGGCGGAGGCGGCCGAGGTGCCGTACTGGCGCGCCCTGCTCAAGCTGGATCCCGCCAACCCGACCGGGATGCGCGAGGCGATCGCACTGCTCGACACGTACCTCGCCAGCACGCCGTCGGGGGCGCACCGCACCGAAGCGACGACGCTGCGGCGCCTGGTGGTCGCGCTCGAGCAGCGCAGCGCCGCGGTCGCGGCGACCACGCCCGCCGCAGCCCCGCGACCCGAGGACAAGGCGCGCGAAGAGGAAATGCAGCACCTGCGCGACGAGCTGGCCAAGGCGAACGCGGAGCTCGACCGGATCCGCCGGCGGCTCGCGCGGCCGCGTCCCTAGCTCAGCCCACGCGGAACAGCTCGAGCGAGCGCGCGTAGCGCTCGCCCAGCACGCGCCGGATGGGCGCGTTGGCCGGTGACTCGAGCTCGGGATCCTCGGCGAGCAGGCGATCGGCGGCGTCGCGCGCCGTCTCGTTCAGCAGCTCGTCGCGGAGCGGGTCGGCCACACGGAAGGTCGCGACGCCGCTCTGGCGCTCTCCGAACAGGTCGCCCATCCCGCGCAGCCGCAGATCCTCGCGCGCGACGACGAACCCGTCGTCGGTGCCGACGAACACGTCGAGCCGCTGCTTGGTCTCTGGACTGACGTCGCCGAGCAGGATGCAGTAGGAGGCGTCCGCGCCGCGCCCGACGCGGCCGCGCAGCTGGTGCAGCTGCGAGAGCCCGAAGCGCTCCGGGTGCTCGATCAGCATCACGGTGGCGTTGGCGACGTCGATGCCGACCTCGATCACCGTGGTGGCGACCAGCACGTCGATCTCGCCATCGCGGAACCGCCGCATGATCGCGTCGCGCTCGTCGCCGGGGATGCGGCCGTGCAGCAGCGCGACGCGCCGCTCCCTGAACGGACCCTCCGCCAGCACCTCGAACATCGTCGTCGCCGCCTTGAGGTCGGTCTTCTCCGACTCCTCGATCACCGGATACACGACGTAGGCCTGCCGCCCCTTCGCGACCTCGCGATCGACGAACTGGAGCACGCGCTCGCGCGCCGCCTCCGGCCGGAGCGCGGTGGTGACGGCGAGCCGGCCCGGGGGACGCTCGTCGATGATCGAGAGATCGAGATCGCCGTAGAGGGTGAGGGCGAGCGACCGCGGGATCGGTGTGGCCGTCATCAGCAGCACGTCCGGCGCCTCCCCCTTCGCGCCGAGCGCCTTGCGCTGCTCGACCCCGAACCGGTGCTGCTCGTCGACGACGGCGAGCCCCAGCTTGGCGAACGCCGTCGCCTCCTGAACGAGCGCGTGCGTGCCGACGACCAGCGCCGGCGACGGATCGGCGAGCCGCGCCGCGATGTCGCGGCGCTCCTTCGCGCGCAGACTGCCGGTGACGAGGACGGGAGCGATGCCGAGCGGCTCGAGCAGGCGCGTCATCGTACGCGCGTGCTGCTCGGCCAGGAGCTCCGTCGGCGCCATGACGGCCGCCTGAAAGCCGTTCTCCATCGCGAGCAGTGCGGCGAACAGGGCGACGATCGTCGTGCCGCTCCCGACGTCGCCCTGCAGCAGCCGCTGCATCCGCCGATCGCTGCACATGTCAGCGAAGATCTCGCGCAGCACGCGCGTCTGGGCGCCGGTGAGCGTGAACGGGAGCACCTCGCGCAGCCGCGTCGTGAGCTGACGCCGATTCTCGAAGCGGATGCCGCGGCGCGCCTCGCGCGCGAGGGCTTTGGCGCGCTGCTGGAGGAGCTGCACGAAGAGGAGCTCCTCGAACGCCAGCCGCGCCCGTCCCTCCATCGCTTCGCCGAGCGACGTCGGGCGGTGGACCATGCGCAGCGCGTCGCGGATCGCCGGCACGGCGGCGCCCCGCAGCACGTCGGGCGGGAGATACTCCGTGACGAGGGCCAGCAGCTCGTCGAGATGCGCGTCGATGATCCCGCGGATCACCTTGAACGACAGGCCTTCGGTGGCCGGATACACCGACAGCACCATCCCTTCGGCGATCGCATGCTCCTCGTCGCCGAGATTGACGAACTCGCGCGGCTGGAGCTGGCGGCCGTGGAAGAAGCGCACGCTTCCGCTCACGAGCAGCACGTCGCCCTTGGCGATCGTGCGGTCGAGGAAGGGCTGCCCCGGCCACGACACCTCGATCATCCCGGTGTCGTCCTTGAGCACCGCCTGGAAGATCCTGAGTCCCTTTCGGGTCGGGAGGACCCCCTTGGAGATGACCTGGCCGACGACGGTCCCCTGCATCCCTGTCTCGAGCGACGCGATGGGCGCGATGGTGCTCGCGTCCTCGTAGCGATGGGGGATGTGGTAGAGCAGGTCGCCCGCCGTGAGCACGCCGAGTCGCTTCAGCGCCTCCGCGCGCGCCGGCCCGACCCCCTTGAGGTAGGTGACCGGCGTGTCGAGCCGGAGGCGCGTCTGCCGCGGGGCGTCGCGCCTCACTCCTCGCCCAGCAACTCCTGCGCGAACTCCGACGGCTCGAACTGCACCAGGTCGTCGCCCGACTCGCCGACGCCGAGGTATTTCACCGGCACGTCGAGCGCCTCGTGCACCGCGACGACCACGCCGCCGCGCGCCGTGCCGTCCAGCTTCGTGACCACGAGCCCCGTGATCGGGACGGCGGCGGAGAACATCTTCGCCTGCTGCACGGCGTTCTGTCCGATCGTGCCGTCGAGCACGAGCAGCGTCTCGTGCGGCGCGTCGGGCAGCCGCTTGGCGATGACCCGGGCGACCTTCTTCAGCTCGGTCATCAATCCTTCGCTGGTGTGCAGGCGACCGGCGGTGTCGATGATGAGGAAATCGGCGCGGCGAGCGATGGCGGCCTCGATCGCGTCGAACGCCACCGACGCGGGATCCTGGCCGGCGGTAGCACCGATGAACTCCGCGCCGGACCGACCGGCCCAGAGGCGCAGCTGGTCGATGGCGCCGGCGCGGAACGTATCGCCTGCCGCGACGATGACCTTCTGATCGAAGCTGCGGATCCGCTGCGCGAGCTTGCCGATGAACGTCGTCTTCCCCGCGCCATTCACCCCGACGACGAGAATCACGGTGGGCGGCGACTTCGCGACCGTGAGCCGGGGATCGCTCTTGCCCGTCCTGAGCGCGTCGGTGATCCCCTTCTGCAGTGCGCCGAGAAATTCGCGCTGGGTCTTCACCTCACCCCGGAGCGCGAGCCGCTCGACCTCCGCGACGAGCCGCAGCGTGGTGGGCACGCCGATGTCCGCCTCGAGCAGCAGCTCCTCGAGCTTCTCGAGCGAGCCCGGCGACACGCCGCCACGCGCGAGCACCGCGACGTCGGTGAGGGCGACGTCCTTGATCGTCTGCCATAGCGAGCGCTTCGGGACGTCGGTGGCTTTGCGGAGTATACGCATGCGGGAAAGTTAGCAGTGCGCGGTGCGCGGTGCGCCGGCCTGGCTCCGCGGCGGTGGCTCCTCGTCATTCGTGTCTCGCGTGCGGCCAAGGGCGCAACGAAATGACCCGACCGAAAGAGACTGACGCCACCCAACGACCGCGAACCTCTACCGCATCCCCACCCGCCTCCGCAGCAGCCACTCCGCACACAGCGCGAGCACGGCCAGCACGTACAACCACCCCAGCTCGCGCGCCAGCGGCGCGTCCGCGAGGCTCGGCCGGCCGCCGATCCGACCGCTCTGCACCGTCGGTCGCCGCGGCAGCAGCTCGGCCGACTGGTTCACCACGAGCACCGAGGCGCCGTTCGGCGTGCGGACGTCGTAGACGCCGGGTGGCAACGACGGCGACTCGACCACGGTGGCACTCTCCGAGAAGCGGAGCGTCATCGAATCGCTGCGGGCCGGCGCGCCGCGACGCGCCAGCGTGAGCGCGACGACGCTGTCCGTCGGCGAGCCGCGCCGCCAGCGCAGCGGCGCACCGGCCCGGAACACGCCCGCGTCGGGCACCACCGAACGCCGATCGCTGCGGCCCGCGGCCAGCCAATCGAAGATCGTGCCGAACAGCGCGCCATAGGCGTCGGCGCGCTGTCCGCCGCGAAAGCGCCAGCGCCAGAAGCCCGCGGCCCCGAGCACCGCGACGCGGCGCGGCGTCTCCCACCCGACGAGCGCCACGCGTCGCTCGCCTCCCGCGCCGGGCTCGCGTACGACGAGTCCCTGCCACTCCCCTCGGGGCAGCGTCTCCGCCACGCTGAGCGGCGGCAGGCTGTCGAACGGCAGCGCCGAGAGCGCCGGCGCGAGGGGCGACGCCGGCGCCGCCGCCGCCAGCCAGTCGCCCTGCTCCGTCGTCGGTGGCGCGAACAGTAGCAGCGCACCGCGTGAAGCGCTCCTCGGCGCGCCGAACAGCGCGGTATCGCCGTGCAGGATCACGATCGGCGCATCGCGCACTGCGGCACGCACGTCGTCCTCCGCGACCCGCGCGAGCGTGGGATCGGCGCGCCACGCGCCGGGCGCGACGCGATAGTAGGCGCGTGTGGGTAGCGAGGTCACCCCCCGCAGCGCGGCAACCGCCTCGCGCGCGTCGAAGTCGGGCGCCGTCGAGACGAACACCGCCGCCGCGGCGCGCGAGACGTCCACCCCGATGGCGAGCGTGTCGTTCCGCGGCTCGGTGTCGCCGGACCCGCGAAACTGCGCACGCAGCACCGCGCCCCGCTCCGCCCCCTCGCCGATGCCGCGCAGCGCCACGGATTGCTCGCCGAATGGACCGAGCGCGGGCACGGCCTGCGAGGCCAGCAGCTGCTCGTCCAGCCGGAGCTCGAGCGCTCCGCCCGGCGACCCCGCGGGCCCCGCGGCGAGCGTCAGCCGGACCGTCGTGGTGTCGCCGGCGAGGATCGTCCGCGGCGCCTCGAGCGCGGCGAGGGCGAGGTCCGGGCCGGCGCGACAGGGCAGCACCACGGCGCGGGAGCCGCGCGGCAGCGCGCCGAGCACGTCGGCGTCGTCGAGCTCGCCGTCGGTGATGACGACGACCGGATGACCGCTGGCGGCGGCTCGGTCGGCGACCGCGCGCAGCCTCGAGGCGCGGTCGCTGGGCGCTCCGCGGCCATCGTCGGCCCGTACCGAGTCGCCGAAGCGCAGGCGGGTGCCGCGTCCGGCGCGCGCGGCGGAATCGAGCGCGGCCGGCCAGCGATCGCACGTCGCGCCGCCGCGGGTCCAGCTCTCGGAGGCGTCCAGCGCGATCTCCGGCGCGAGGGGCGTGCTCCGCCCACCCGGCGCGCCCAGGAGCATGGCCAGCACGATGGTGACGACGAGGGCGCGGAGGAGCGCGAGCGGCGCGACGGCGGGGCGGAGGGCGTTCGCGCCGTACTGCAGGCCGGCGACGGCGAGGCCGATGAGCGCGGCGAGGAGCCAGGACGCCATCCGGTCGATCGCTTACGCGCGGGCGCGGACCGTCGCCGCGCTCGTCCCGCGCGTCACGCCTGGCGTGGCGCGCGGGACGATCGACTCAGCGCATGGCGAGCCTGAGGACGCCCGGCTCGGCGTCCAGCGACGCGAGCAGCTGCTCGCGGAGCCGGTCGAAGGCGCGCCGCTCACTGCCGCCGATCG
>DASTSX010000384.1:0-3544 GCA_035760455.1 Gemmatimonadaceae bacterium
GCGAGCCGCGCGAGATGCTCGGCGACGCGCAGGTTCAGCGCGTCGTCCTCGAGCACGCACGGCCCCGCGATCAGGAAGAGCGCATCGCGCCGGAAACGCGGGGTCGTCACGAGGGCGAGGCGCTCATCAGCGTGGCGGAGCTGGCTACCGCGGCGCGCCGCTTGGCGGCGGACGCCGCGGCGATGAAGCCGGCGAAGAGCGGGTGCGGACGCGTCGGCCGCGACTGCAGCTCGGGATGGAACTGGCAACCGACGAACCAGGGGTGGTTCGGCAGCTCGATCATCTCGACGAGCTGGCCGTCGGGCGAGAGACCGCTCAGACGCAGCCCGTGCTGGACGAACAGCTCGCGGTACGCGTTGGAGACCTCGTACCGGTGCCGGTGCCGCTCGCTCACCTCGGCGACGCCATACACCTCGGCGACGCGCGACCCACGGGCGAGCCGACACGGGTACGCCCCGAGGCGCATCGTGCCGCCCATGTCGGTCACGTGCTGCTGCGACTCCATCAGCGAGATGACCGGGTTGTCGCACTCGGGCGCGAACTCGCTCGAGTGCGAGTCGTCGAGGCCGCACACGTTGCGCGCGAACTCGATGATGGCGGTTTGCATCCCGAGGCAGATGCCGAAGAACGGCACCGCGTGCTCGCGCGCGTGGCGGATCGCGTCGACCATGCCCTCGACGCCGCGCACGCCGAACCCGCCCGGGACGAGGACGCCGTCGTGGCGCCCGAGGATCTCCGCCGCGGCGCGTGCGTCGACGAAGCTGTCGCTCGAGATCCAGTTGATGTCGACGCCGACGTCGTTCGCGATCCCGCCGTGGATGAGCGCTTCCTTCACGCTCTTGTAGCTGTCCACGAAGTCGGTGTACTTCCCGACCACGGCGATCTTCACGCTCTCGCTCGGCGCGACGATGCGCTGGACCATGTCCTTCCACTGCGACAGATCCGGAGCCGGCCGCTCGAGGCCGAACTTCTGCAGGACCTTGTCGTCGAACCCCTGCTCCCGGAACGCGAGCGGGATCGCGTAGATCGTGGCGACGTCGGGCGACTCGATCACGGCCCCGAACTCGACGTTGCAGAAGAGCGCGATCTTGCGCTTGATCTCGTCCGACACGGGCCGCTCGGTGCGCACGATGAGGATGTCGGGCTGGATACCGATCTCCATGAGCTCGCGCACCGAGTGTTGCGTCGGCTTGGTCTTCAGCTCGCCCGCCGCGGCGATGTACGGAATGAGGGTGAGATGCACGAAGATCGCGTTCTCGCGCCCCACGTCGTGCCGGAACTGTCGGATCGCCTCGAGGAACGGCAACGACTCGATGTCGCCCACCGTGCCCCCGATCTCCACGATCACGACGTCGTTCTCCGGGGCGATGCGCCGGATGGCCGCCTTGATCTCGTCGGTGATGTGTGGGATCACCTGCACCGTCGAGCCGAGGTACTCGCCGCGCCGCTCCTTGGTGATGACGTTCAGGTAGATGCGGCCCGTCGTGACGTTGTTGCTCTGTGAGAGGGACCGGTCGATGAACCGCTCGTAGTGGCCCAGGTCGAGGTCGGTCTCGGCGCCGTCGTCGGTGACGAACACCTCGCCGTGCTGGAACGGGGACATCGTCCCCGGATCCACGTTCAGGTACGGGTCGAACTTCATCATCGTCACGCGCAGCCCGCGCGCGACGAGCAGGCGCCCCAGGGAGGCGGCGGCGATGCCCTTGCCGAGCGAGGAGACCACCCCGCCGGTGACGAAGATGAACTTCGTGGTATGCTGTCGCGTCGTCGTCTGCATCAGCTCTCGGTCGTCGTGAAGGTCGCCCACTGCGAATTTGCCAGCTCCAGATCCTGCTCGGTATCGATCCCGCTCCGTGCCGTGTCGTCCGTGATCGCGACACCCATCCGCATGCCGTTCGCGAGCGGCCGCAGCTGCTCCAGCCGCTCGATGCGCTCGAGCGGATGCACGGGCAGCGCGACCCATCGCGCGAGCGCGTCGGGCGTATACGCGTAGACGCCGACGTGGTGCAGGACGCGTGCGTCGCGCTCGGCGGCATCGGCGGCATCGCGCAGGCAGGGGATCGGCGCTCGTGAAAAGTACAGCGCGGCTCCGTCGTCGGCGGTGACGACCTTCACGACGTCGGGCCGGTGCAGCACGTCGGGGCTCGCGCGCAACGCCGCCGTGCCCAGGGCGAAGCCGCGTGCCGCGACCTGGGCCAGGGCGCCGCGCACCGCGGCAGCCGAGACGAATGGCTCGTCCCCCTGCACGTTGACGATCGCGTCGAAGCCGCGGCCCTCGGGGCCGGCGGCGACCTCGGCGACGCGGTCGGTGCCGCTCGGGTGCGCCGCGTCGGTCAGCACGGCGGTGCCACCGGCGCGCTCGATCTCGTCGGCGATCTCCCGGCTGTCGGTCGCCACGATGCACCGGTCGGCGACGCGGAGCGCGACTACGCGCTCGAGGACGCGGACGACGAGGGGCACGCCGGCGAGGAGTCGGAGCGGCTTTCGAGGGAGCCGCGTCGCACCCAGCCGCGCGGGGATCACGGCGAGCGTCTTCACGAGCGGGGCGCGGAGCCGCCGCGATACGGTGCACGCGCGGAGCGCGCGCCGGATGCAACTTTCACGCCATCCAAGATACGCCTTCACACGGGGGAAGGCAATGCACGGCGTGCGGCCTAGCGGCCGATCGTCACGGAGACGCCGTAGCGCGGGTCTCGCTCGCCCGCCGCGTCGAAGGTCGCGTCGAATCGCAGCATGCTGATGCCCACGCCGATCCCGAGCTGCTGCTCGAGCGAGGGGAGCGACCCGACGCCCGCCGCGCCCATCAGGTGCCGGAGATGCAGCGTCGGCGAGCCCACCAGCGGAAGCACGATCCGCGCGACGGGGATCTGATACCCGCTCTCGACGAAAAGCAGCTGGTCGCCCCCCTGCTCCAGCAGCTCCAGCAGCGGCAGCGTACCGCCGCGCCCGAGATACGCGTAGCGAGCGCGCGGCGTGGAATCCGCCGCGGTCGCGACGGCGTGCGCGTCGATGCGCAGCCGCTGCGCGCCGAAGGTCGGGAACTCGATCGTGCCGTCGAGCGTGATCTGCGTGAACGCCGACGTGCTGTCGGGGGTGCGGGTGCTCCGCTCTCCTTCGGCGGAGAGCTTCGCCCGAACCGGACCGACCGAATAGCCCAGCGACGCGCCGACGAGGGCCGAGCCGATCTCGCCGCGCTCGACGGCGGGATTCGGACGCGCCATGTGGTCGAGCGACTTCCGGCCCGTGACGCTGTAGACGTTCCCGATCGCCGTGATCGGACTGACCTTCTCGAAGCGCGCGCCGACGAACGGCTCGAGCGTGAGGCCCGGGCGCTCCACGTGCGCGATGGCGCGGGCCGTCCCGCCGTCGGCGCGGAAGTAGTTCCTCGCGTCATTGCCGAATGCGAGCGAGACCAGCGAGTTGACCAGGTCCTTGTACATCCACGCATCGTTCGTGCGGGTGCTTCGCCCCGCCTCTGCTTCGATGCGCACCGCCCGCTCGGGTCCCACGCGCAGTCGCACACCTGGATCGACGACGCCCAACC
>DASTSX010000385.1:0-5665 GCA_035760455.1 Gemmatimonadaceae bacterium
CGGTCGGTCGGGCCCGTCGAGGTCAAGCTGCGCAGCTCGTACGGCAAGGGCATCCGGCCGCCGCTGACCACGGTGCGCGGAGCGTGGGGAGCCCCGTCGTCGCCCGCGCGCATGCGCCCCGGACTCGACCCCGAGGTCCAGACGGGGATCGAGAGCGGCATCGAGCTGTACGCGGGCACGCTCTTCTCCCTGCAGGCGACGCGCTTCGATCAGCGCGCCACGGGGCTCATCCAGAACGTCGCGGTCGCCATCGACACGCAGCTCCGGTCCGGCACGCCCGAGCGGCGCATCCGCTTTCAGCCCGCGAACGTGGGCGAGATCACCAACAACGGGTGGGAGATGCAGGCGGCGCTCCGGCGCGGCGCGCTCGGCGTGAAAGGCACGTTCACCAGCGTCGACAGCCGCGTGCGCACCGTGGCGGCGGATTACCTCGGCGACCTCCGTCCCGGGGACCGCATGCTCGCCGTCCCGGCGCGGACCGCGAGCCTGAACGCGACGTGGGCCCGCGCGAGTTGGACGACATCGGTGACGGCGACTCGCGCGTCGGACTGGATCAACTACGATCGCGTCGCGCTCGCGCGCGCGTACACCAGCGCCGACGGAATGCAGCAGCGCGACGTCACGGGCTGGCGGCTGCGCAGCTTCTGGCGTGCGTACGACGGCGACACGCACCTCCGGCTGTCCGGCTCGCGCGACGTCGGTCGGGGGCTCGAGCTCGTCGTCGTCGGCGACAATCTGCTGGGCGGGCAGCTTGGCGAACCCGACAACCTCACCATCCGTCAGGGCCGTACGATCACGGGCGGGCTGCGCGCGTCCTTCTGACTTCGCTCGCGCCGCACGCGCGACTCTTGCCGGTTGGTCGCGGCCGGCGCAGGTTGATCGAAGCCATGTTCTCCGACGATCCGATTCGGTCGCGCGCGCGTGAGCGGCGGGTGGCCGGGAGTGATGTGTGACGGCCCGACCAGGTTTGCTCGATCTGCCGCACCGCGCGTACATCGAAGCGCTCGCCGACGCGCCCGAGGGCAGCCCCGCCTGGCACGCGATCGTCGCGGGCTATGCGGCCCTGCAGCTGTTCGAGAGCTGGATGGACGGCGGCGTCGGCACGGCCGTGCCCAGCATGCTCGACGTGCGTCGCGTGCGGCGATACGTGGAAGCGGTGCCCGACGTGCACCCGAGCCGGCGCTGTCTCGCGCAGCTCGTGGATTCCATCGACGCGGCCACCGGGGAGGATCCCGCCGACCCGATGGCCCGGCGCGCGGAAGTCGGGCGAGTGCTCGCCTCCTACGCGAAGCTGCTGCAGTACGACGCGCTGTGGGGCCTCGCCGCCGACGTGCACGGAACGATCGTCGAGTTCGCGCAGCGCACCGGCGACGTCGCGCGCATGCTCGACTCGATGCTCATGCGCGGCTACAGCCTGCGGATGCAGGGGCGGCTCGACGAGGCCAGCGACGCCTACGCCGGGCTGCGCGCGGCGGCGACCGCGGCGGGCGACGAGCGCTATCGGCTCGAGAGTCATCTGTCCGACGCGAAGGTGGCCGTGGACCGCGGCAACTTCCCGGCAGCCCGCGAGCTGCTGGACGGCACGATCGCCGAAGCGCGTCTGGCTGGGCTCATGGTGATCGTTGCGAAGGGGCTCACCGACCGGGCGCGCATCGCCGCGATGCACCGGGACTACGACCTCGCGCTCGCCTGCTCGTACGAAGCCCTCGAGCTGTCCTCCGAGGCCGTCGATCGCGAGCGCATCCTCAGCAACATCGCGCTCACCTTCGCGCAGATGGGACTGCGCGGCGCGGCGCGCGATGCGGCGCTGCTCGTCGCCGCCACTGCGCAGGACCGGAACACGCGGCTCACGGCGCTCGTGAACCTGATGGAGCTCGCGCACCAGGACGGCCGCGAGCTGGTGTTCGAGCACTACCGGCGGGATCTCGCGCGCGAGGAGCTCACGCCGTACCTGCAGGCCGTGTATCACGAGGCGTGCGCGGAGGGGTTCCGCGCGTTCGGCCGCGTCAACGAGGCGCGCCATTCCGCCGAGCTGATGCTCGACGTCGCCGAGCGCCACGGCCTCAACGAGTTCGTGCTCAAGGCCGAGGCGCTGCTCCGCGACGTCGAGGCCGCGCCGCCGGCCCCGAGCACCGCCAATGAAGCGCCATCGAAGCGCGCTCGCACGATCGCGCACGCGATCGCCGCGATGCGGATCTCCGCCGGGCTGCCCGACTAGCGGGACACGCGGTCACTCACAGCGGCCGGTGCTCGAGACCCAGCCGCCGCGGCAGGTCGTCAGGTCGCCCGCCTCCAGCGTGGGCGCAGCGGCGGGCGCGATCGTCGGGCGTGTGGGCGCGGTGACACCGTCCGTACACCCCACGAGCGACGAGGACAGGAGGGCGAACGCGAGCGCGGCGATGGTGCGGCAGGACATGTGAGCCTCCGAGGGTTCCGCGCCGTCCGGAGTGGACGGCGACTGTCTCAGATGCTCGGCACGTCCCCGTCGGGGCTGAACGCGGCCACGGTGCGCTGATACGGCCCCCGGCCTCGTTCGTCGTCAGGCAGGTGCGGTGTCCAGCGGTGATCGGCCGATCCCGACGACGCCGTCTGCCCTGCCATTCGACATGTCCACCCTGATCCGGCGCGCCCTCGATCGTCCCCGCTGGCACCTCGCCCTCGAGGCGTGGGCCGCGGTCGTCGTGCTCGCCGCGGTGTGGCAGATCCTCGGCAAGCTGCACGTCTATCAGTGGGACGTCGGCGTGTACTGGTGGGGCGGCCGCTCATTCGCCCGGGGCGTGTCGCCGTACGGGCCGATTCCCCGCCTGCCGGAGTACCTGCACTTCGTCTATCCGCCGCTGGTGGCCGCGGTGTTCGCGCCGTTCTCGGCGCTGAACGTGAGCGCGACCAAGGTGCTGTGGCTCCTGCTCAAGGTGGGCGCGTTCATCGCCACGATCCGGCTCTGGCGGCGCCGCATCGGCGTGGATCAGACGGCGGTGCCGCCGCTGTTCTTCTTCACCTTCGCCTTCGGCTCGGCGGTGCTCGTCGACTTCACCGCCGGCAACATCGCGATCTTCGAGCAGTGCCTGCTCTGGCTCGGGTTCGCCGCCCTGCTCTCGCGCCGGTGGTGGATCTTCACCGTGCTCGTCGTCGTCGCCGCGCAGGCCAAGCTCACGCCGATCTTCTTTCTCGGACTGCTGCTCGTGATCGACGAGCGCCCGCGGTGGGCGCCGTTCGTCGTCGGGACGATGCTCTTCGCGGCCACGGTCGGCGCGAACGCGCTGCTGCTGCCCGATCAGACCCGCGAGTTCCTCGCGAGCATCTCGAGCCTGCGCGAGCGCGGCTGGGGCGATCCGTCCACGCTCGGCGTCATGGAGGATCTCGCCGATCAGCTGCGCGGGCTGCGGCTGCCCCTCCCCGCCGTGACGGCGCCGCTGCTCTATCTCGCCGCGGTGGCGACGGTGCTCTCGTCCACGGTCCGGTGGTGGCGCGCGCGGCGCACGGCCGGCACGCACGAGCCGCTGCTGGTCGTTCTCGTCACGCTGGCCGTCTACGCGCTCGTGATGCCGCGCATGAAGGACTACTCGTACGTCGCGCTGCTGCCGGTGGGCTGGTACGTGCTCGCCGCGCATCGGCACGTGGCCGCACCGCTCGCCGTGCTGGCCGTGCTCGTACCGCGGCCCGTGCCGCAGCTCAAGCTGTGGCTTCCACTGGTGCCGCAGGTGTACACGTATGCGCCGCTGCTCGCCGCACTGGTGCTGTGGAGCATCCTGACGGCCTCGCCGGCGGCGTCAGCCGAGGTCCCCCCGGCGGCCGTGGACGAGGGCGGGCCGGTGCGGGAGGGAGTCGCCGTCAGCGCAGCGTGACGCGGATGGCGAGGCCGTCGGAGAACGGCACGAGGTCCGCCCCGAAGCGTTGCTCGGACGCGTTCACGCGTCGCGCGTGGAGGAACGCTTCGATCGCCGTGGCTCCCGCGATGGCACCGGCAAGCGCCAACCCCGTGCCGAGGTTCGGCCGCCCGGTCTCCGTGCGCGTCTCGATGAACGGCGGCAGCGGGTTCCCGAACGGATCGACCGGCTCCACGAGGAACTCCTTCTTTACCGGGCCGCTCTTCAACGCATAGGCGAGCGCGCCGCCCGCGGCCGCGAGCGTGACCGCCCCGAACACGCGTCGCCCGGTGTACATCTGGCCGGCGCCGGGGATGACGAGGCCGAGCCCGAGGGCCGCCGTCGGCGAGAGCGGCCCGCCGCGCAGGCTGGCGATGCGCGCGATCACCGCCCGCCGGTCTTCCGCCTCCGGCCGCAGCCGCAGATACACCTGCAGGTCGGCGATCGCGAGCTCGCGCTGGCCACGCGCCGCGTTGGCGAGCGCGCGGTCGTAGTATGCATCCGCCCAATCGGGCTGCAGCGCGATCGCGCTGCCGAACGCGATCGCCGCCTGGGCGAAGCGCCCCGCCTCGTACGCGGTGACGCCCGTGCGGAAGGGCGCGAGGATTCGCTCGGAGACCGTCGTCTGCGCCGTGCGCTGGAGCGCGGTGAGCCGGTCGCGCACCTCGGCCGCCTCCGGCGCGCTCGGCGCGAGCGCCAGGAATCGGCAGTAGGCGGCCGTGGCCTCGTCGTTCGCGCCCAGCGCCTCCTGCGCCCTCGCGAGCTGGTACGAGAGCTCGGGATTCGCGGGATCGAGCGCCGTCGCCTGACGCAGCTGATCGCGCGCGGCGTTACGGTCGCCGAGGATCGCGGCCTGCTGCGCGCGCTGCGCGAGCTCGCGCGCCTGGCGGCGCTCGTCGGCGGTGGCGGTCCGCGCGGACCCGATCGGCGCGCACGTGGGCCTTGCGGCGACCACCGGCATGCCGCGCTTCAGCGCGGGTCGGGCCTGCCCCTGAGCGAGCAGCGTGCACAGGGGCGTCGCGAGCAGAAGGAGAGATGCCCGCGCGAGACCCGTCATGGCACAGTGACTGTCAGCTGCTCGGTGTCGCTCCTGCCACCAGACGCGGCAGAAACGTTGGACGTCGACGTGGAGCTCACGTTCTTGCCCGTGACGGTCGCAGTTGCCGCGCTGTTCGCCCCCGTGGACGTCACGCTCGACGATGGGGCGATCGTAGCCGCGCCGCTCGCGCTCCAGGTCACGGTCCGTCCTTGCAGTGGTCGGTCGTTTCCATCGAACACGACGGCCGTCGCGGTCGTCGAGGTGTTTCGGCTGATCGACGTGCTCGCGAGCGTGAGCTGAACCCTGGCCACGGTACCGAGCGTCACCGTCACGTCCGAAGTATCACTCTTCCCCTCGCTGGTCGCGATGATCTTGGCCGTTCCCGCCACGCCACCCGTCACCGTCACGCTCTGCCCCGTCGTCGCCGACAGGCTGGCGACGCTCGCGTCGCTCGTGGTCCACGTGACGGTTCTGCCCGTCAGCGTGGTGCCGCCCGCGTCCTTCGTCGTGGCGTCGATCGTCCTCGTATTGTTCTGCACGATCGATGTACTACTCGGCGAGACCGTGATCGACGCGACCGGCACGGCCGTCACCGTCACCGCCGCCGTGCCGCTCTGACCACCACTCGATGCGGTGATCGTCGCCGTCCCCGGCGCCAGCGCCGTCACGACTCCCGTCGTCGAGACCGACGCCACCAGGGGATCGCTCGAGCTCCACGACACCGGCCGGTTCGTGACGACCGTTCCGTTCGCATCCGTCA
>DASTSX010000386.1:0-7632 GCA_035760455.1 Gemmatimonadaceae bacterium
ATGCCGGCCGTCACCGTGAGGCCGATGGCGAACCCGCCGACCTTCGGCGCGTGCGGATCGACCGCCGTGCCGAACACCACGAACACGAGGAAGAAGGTGGCGATCGCCTCGAGGACGATGCCCTTCCCGAAGCTGATCTCCAGCGCGAGCGACTGACCGCCGAGCCGCGCGCCGACCGCCACCTCGCGCGGGAAGCTCCAGTCGAGCACGTACGCCGCGACGATCGCCCCCATCAGCTGCGCGACGATGTACAGCATCCCCATCATCGGCTCGATCCGCCGCGCGGCGAGGAAGCCGAGCGTGACGGCGGGATTGAGATGACCCGAGATGCGCATCGTCGCCGTGATCAGCACGGCCAGGATCAGCCCGTGCGCCGCGGCGACCGTCAGAAGGAGGTTCTCGCTGCGCCCCATCTGTGCCGACATGATCGTCGCGCCACCGATGAACACGAGGGCGAAGGTCCCGATGAATTCCGCAACGAAGTGCCGCCAGCTGTCGCGCATGATTGCGGGGGTGTGGGGGGGCGGAGGTGCGTGAGTGCGTCAGAAACCTGATGCGTCAACCCGTCCCGCACCAGCGCACCCGCGCACCAGCGCACCTGCGCACCCCACCTCAGACCCCGTCGTGCCGCTTGAGCACCACCGCGGCGTTGATGCCGCCGAACCCGAACGAGTTGCTCAGCGCGTACTCGACGTCCGCGACGCGCCCTTGCTTCGGGATGTAGTCGAGGTCGCAGCCCGGATCGGGCGTGTCGAGGTTCAACGTCGGTGGCAGCCACCGCTCCTTGAGGGCGAGCGACGTGATCGCGAGCTCGATCGCGCCCGATGCGCCGAGCGCATGACCGTAGTACGCCTTCGTGCTGCTGAGCTGCAGCTTGGCGGCGTGATCGCCGAACGTCGCCTTCACGGCGAGCGTCTCGGTGGGGTCGTTGAGCGGCGTCGAGCTGCCGTGGGCGTTGACGTACGCGACCTCGTGCGGCGCGACCTCGGCGTCGCGCAGGGCGAGCCGCATCGAGCGCGCGGCCTGGGAGCCGTCCGGCCGCGGCGCGGTCATGTGGTGCGCGTCGTTGCTCGTGCCGTACCCCACCACCTCGGCGTAGATGTGCGCGCCGCGCGCCAGCGCGCGGTCCAGCTCCTCGAGAATGAGGATCGCCGCCCCCTCGCCCATCACGAAGCCGTCGCGGTCCTTGTCGAACGGCCGCGACGAGGAGGCCGGGTCGTCGTCGCGCGTCGACATCGCGCGGATGATCGCGAACGCCCCGTAGCAGAGCGGCGCGAGCGGCGCCTCGGCGCCGCCGGCGAACATCACGTCGGCGTAGCCGTCGCGGATGGCGCGGAAGGCGTCGCCGACGGCGATCGTGCCCGAGGCGCAGCTCATGGCGTTGCTGCTGTTCGGCCCCATCGCGCCGAGCTCGATCGCGATGTTGCAGCTCGACGCGCCGGCGAACACGCTGAGCGCGAGCCCGGGCTCCACCGCCCGGAGCCCCTGCGAGAGGAACACGCCGAGCTGCTCTTCCGCCATGCGGATCCCGCCGAGCGCGCTCCCCATCATGACGCCGACCCGATCGCGGTCCTCGCGCGCGAGGTCGATCCCCGCGTCCTCGATCGCCTGCTTCGCGCACGCCACCGAGAAGGTGCCGTAGCGGTCGAGCCGCTTCGCCTTCTTCGCCTCGAGATAGTCCTTCGCGTCGAAGTCGTTCACCTCGGCCGCGTTGTGGCTGCGATAGATCGACGGATCGAATCGCGTCAGCCGGCCGACCGCCGAGCGTTGGGCGCGAAGCCCGCGCCACAACCCGTCGCGCCCCGTCCCGATCGGTGTCACCGCGCCGATCCCCGTCACCGCCACCCGCCGCCGCTCAGCCACCTCGTCCTCCGTGAACGCTCATGTTCCACCCGCGGTCACCTGACCGCGCTCGGCGTGGGCCGCCAGCCCCGCCAGCGTGCGGCTGGCGATGCCGTGCACGAACACCGGCCCGATGACCAGCGTCGCCGCCGTCTCGCCTGCCTTCGACATTCCAGGCCCTTCCCAAACATGCACGATGCGCACGTGGGTTCCATTGGCCTCGGTCTGGAAGGTCCACTCCACCTCCATCCCCTTGGTCACCCCCTCGATATGGGTGAATCGGATCGAGGGCGGTACCGGCCCCGCCAGGGGGTGCACGCGCATGCGCGACTTCCACCAGGTCGGCCAGCGGACGACGCCGAACGGACGCGCCGCGCTCATCTCGACGATCCCGCCGCCGTCGCTGCGCCGCTCGAGGAATCGCACGTAGCGGTAGTGGGAGAGGAGCGCGGGCCACCGCTCGACCTCGGCGGCGAGGCGGAAGATCCGCTCGAGCGGCGCGCGCACGAGCTGCTCGTCGACCGTCGTCATCGGTCGGCCGACGGGCATCGGGCCCAGATCGAAGGGCGGAGGCAGCGTGGCCATAATGACAACTCTACACCGCGATCCGCCCCCGGGCGATCTGGCCGGCGCTCGGGCCGGCGCTCACGTGCGGGCGCGCGCTCGGCTCACGCGGAACGCGCACGCCACGCCGCCGTGAGGCGATAGCCGAGATGCCGGCGGACCTCGGGACGGCGGCCCGTCGCCTCGAGCACGTGCCGCGCGAGCTCGTCGGCCGTGAAGCCGCGAAGGACCGACACGAACCCGTCGTGGCGGGTCACCCGGTGAAAGCCGAGTGGCCATGCGAGCAGCCAGAACCCGCACGCGGCGATCCAGCTGCGCCGCAGGTCGCTCACCACGACCCAGCCGCGTGAGACACGGTCGAGCTCGCGAAGGACGCCGGGAATGTCGGCGTCCTCGAAGTGATGGAGCAGCTGCGAGCAGGTGACGACGTCGGCGCTGGCGGCGGCGAAGGGGAGCCGGCGGACGTCGGCGCACGCGCTGGCGTCCAGCGACGCGGCGGTCGCGCGCGCGAGCGACTCGGCTTCGTCGATACCGATCGTCGCGAGCGCGACCCCGAGCCGCCGCGCCCGGTCGCGCGCCTGGCGGGGGATGTCGGCCAGCCCAGTGCCGACGTCGAGCAGCGTGGCGCGCGGCCCGACGTGGCGCAGAATCCTCGTCAGCTCGGCGAGCACGGCGCGCGTACCGCCGAGCAGCGTGTTCGAGCGCGTGACGTCGTGGATCGACCGCGCGCGCAGCGCGGGGTCCGTCGCGGGGTCGTCGAGGATCTCGACACCCCGGCGACGCGGTGGGACGAGCATGGCCGCTAGCGCTCGAGCTGCGCGTAGCCGCCGCGGTAGTAGAGCAGGGGGCGCGCGCTGCGCGCCGAGGCGCTCTCCACCTCGCCGATGAACATCGTGTGATCGCCCGCCTCGTGCGACGCGACGATGCGGCACTCGAGGTGCGCGAGCGCGTCCTCCAGGAGGACGACGCCGCTCTCACCGCGCCGATACCCGATGCCGTCGAACCGGCGCGCCGAATCGGCGGTGGCGAACCGGCGCGACAGCGCCTCCTGTTCGGCGGCGAGGATGCTCACGCCGTAGCGCGTGCTCGCCGCGAGCGCCGCGAACAGCGACGCTTCCCGGTCCACGCAGATCTGGACGAGCGGCGGCTTGAGGCTCACCGAGCAGAATGCGCTCACCGTCATCCCCACGTCGCGCTGCTCGGCATCCCGCGTCGTGACGACGGTGATGCCGGAGGCGAAGCGTCCGAGAACGCTGCGAAATGCGTCGGGGTCGATCGTCATGCGCCGGGTGCCGGTGATCCGCTGGGAGAGCGAAAGAGATTGAGCAGATATCCCGGGCGCAACACCTCGCGCGCCGGAACGAAGTTCCCCGTGACGCCGACGAGGAGATCGGCCATGTCCTTGCGTGCCTCGAGTGTGCGCGAGAAGTAGTTCATCGCCGGCGCCCAGCCGACGGCGGCGGCGATCAGCCGCTCGACGATCCACTTCCCCGCGAACTCCGCGCGCCGGGCCCGATGATAGTCGGCGAGCGCGCGATCGGCGCCGCGCTCGGTCGACGAGCCGAGTGCCGCGAGGGCGTGCGGCGCGAGGAGCTCGCCGCCGCGCAGGCCCGTGTAGATCCCCTCGCCGGTGAACGGGTCGAAGAAGTCCGCCGCGTCGCCGACCAGCGCCGCGCCGGGCGCCCAGGAGCGGCGCGCGTGCGACGAGAACGGCCCCGTGACGCGCACCGGCGACGCGAGCCGCGCGCCCTGCAGCCGCGGCGCGAGCTGCGGGCGTGCGCGCAGCCAGTCCAGGAAGAACCGTTCGCGCTGCGCGCTCACGGCGCGCGCGAACGAGGCCGGCACGGCCATCGCGGCGTTCGTGAGCCCGCCGTCCACGGTCGCGAGGCCGACGTAGCCGACGTCGCGCTCCACGTGCAGCTCGCCCCACTCCTGCATGTCGCCGAAGCCCTCGAAGTGCGCGACGATCCCGAGCCGCCGCGGCCAACGCGACACGCGCGCCAGGCCGAGACGCCGCGCGACGAGCGAGCGCAGGCCGTCGGCGCCGACGACGAGCGGCGCGCGCATCGTCTCGCCGGCACGGGACGATCCGAGCACGCGCACGCCCACCACGCGCCCGCTCGGCGCGCGAACGAGGTCCGTCACCCGCACTCCCTCGCGCACCTCGGCGCCTGCGGCGCGCGCGCGATCGAGCAGGATCGGATCGAGCGCGATGCGGCGGAGCGCGAGCCCGCGGTCGCGAAACGCGCGGAAGCCGTGGCCCGCGGCGAAGTCGCCGCGGAGCATGGCACCGTTCGGCGCACGCACCACCATGCCGGTGAGATGTGCCGCCCCCGCGCGGTCCACCGCTTCGAGCGCGCCCATGTCGCTCAGGATGCGCGACGCCTGCGGGCTCAGGTACTCGGCACACGGCTTGGCGCGCGGGAAGCGCGCCCGGTCGAGCACGACGACCCGCGCGCCGGCGCGCGCGAGGAAGTACGCCGTGGAGGCGCCGGCGGGGCCCCCCCCCACCACGATGACGTCGGCGATGCTCGAACGGTCGGTCATGCGAGCGGGTCGGAGTGCACGAGCAGCGCGGCGATCGCCGCGCCCGCGAAGGTCGCGATGAGGTTCACGAGATCGTTGTCCACCAGCGTGATGCCGCCGGCGTGGCGCGTCGCGGTGCCACACCCGTGCACCAGCCGCTCCGTGCTCTTCTGGCAGGTGTCGCACCACCGCCGATCCTGGAGCGTGGCCCCGACCACGGAATCGGCGATCGCGCCGAGGAATCCGGCCAGCACGACGGCGACGACCGGCACGTCGATCGCGAGGGCGCGGCCGGCGTACGCGACGAACGCCGCGCCCGCGACCATCGCCGACATCCCGAGCAGGTTCACGCCGCCCGACGTGCCGGGCGGGACCGGGCGCCAGGTGAGGATCGACCGTGGCGGCCGCGTTGCCAGGCTACCGATCTCGGTGGCCCACGTGTCGGCGGCGGAGGCGGCGAGCGCGCCCAGCGCCGCGGCGGCGACCGTCCGCGCGATCGGCGACTCCGGCGAGAGCGTCGCGCCGATGATCGCGGCCACGGCGAACAGGCCGCCATTGGCCACGACCTGGAAGGCGTCGCGCGCACCGCCCTTCGCCACGACGTCGCCGGTGCGCTCCGCCTTCTCGGCGCCGCGGAGGCGCGACAGCGCGATGGACGCGGCGAAGTAGGCGATGAGCAGCGCTCCCCAGGCCCAGCCGGCGGTCACCGCGAGCGCGCCGATCATCACGGCGGCGGTCGCGCCGTCCAGGCTGAGCGCGTGCGCGCGACGAGCAGCGAGCGCGACCGTGCCGGCGACGAGCAGACCCGCCAGCGCGCGCTCGATCACTCCGATCGCGCGCTCGGCGCCGCCGCCGAGGCGGCGGCCTCGCGCAGCTCGCGCCGAACGCGAGCGCGGAGCGTGTCGGGCGCGCGCGTGCGCAGGTCGGCGAGGCGCCGTCGGTACCCGTGCGGGTCACGGGGCGAGGCGTCCGCCGGCGCGGCGCGCACGGTCAGGACGTTCCTCGCGTGGCGAACGAGCAGGATGGGCGTGACGAATTGCGGCATGGTCGGTCATTCCTCGCCGAGGCGCGCGGCGAATGTGAGCCGCGCCGCGAGTGGCGGCAAGCGAGGTGCACGAGGTGAAGCTATTGAGTGCGCCACCGGTTCCAACTAAACTCGATGGTTGCGCCCGTCATACCCGCCTCCAACGGCCGCTCGCCCTCCTCTCCCGCCGCACCCTGGTAGTCTCACGCTTGCCGTCGCAGATGCTCGCTACCGTCGACGCACTCCTTCCGCTCAGTCTACTCGAAGCCGTCCGCGACGTGGACACGCCGGAGGGCACGACCGAGACCGAGTTCGTCGACGAGCTGCGCAACAAGCGGCTTGGCCTCAGCGACACCGTCTACACGCAGATCAAGCGCTACACCGAGGCGGTGCGGCGCAACCAGCGCACGGCGCAGGAAGAGGCGGTCGCGCTGGCGAAGCTGATCGGACGTCGGCCCGATGCGGAGGCGGTGCTGCGCGCCGCGGGCCGCTTCCTCGCGCGCGAGGCGTACATGACCGTGTCGCCGGTCACGCGCGGGATGCTGCACCTGTTCCCGTCGCTCGTGTCGCGGCCGGTGGCGCTGCGGCAGATCCGGCGGATCGCGCGCCGGTACCTCAACGGCAACGTGCGCCGCGTGGGAACGTCCGTGCTGCTCGAGATCCCGCGCTCGATCACCGTCGGCGTCGCGGCGGGCGAGGTGGGCTGCGCGTTCTACGAGGCGACCCTTCGCGAGCTGCTGCGCCTGCTCGTCGGCACCACGGGATCGGTCGAGCACACGCGCTGCGAGGGGCGGGGCGAGGGCTCGTGCGAGTGGCGGGCCGACTGGCGCGGCGCCGAGCACGCGCGCGCCCAGGCCGCCTGAGCGGTCCACGCCCGCGTCGGTCGTGCTGACGCCCGACACCCTGCCAGCGCTCCAGCACGCGCTCGCCGACGCGGGCCTCGACGGCTGGCTGCTCTACGACTTCCAGGGGAACAACCCGATCGCGAACGGGCTCCTCGCGCTCGAGGGGATGGTGTCGCGGCGCGTGTTCGTGCTCGTGCCGCGCGAGGGTGTCCCGCGCGCGCTCGGTCACGCCATCGAGGTCGGGCCGTGGCGCCACTGGCCCGCCGCCTGGCCGCGCGCGACGTACAGCACGTGGCGCGAGCTCGAGTCGGCCGTCGCGGACATGGTGCGCGGCCGTCGCGTGGCGATGGAGTATTCCACGGGGGACGCGGTGCCGTACCTCGACCGCGTGCCCGCCGGCGTCATCGAGATGGTCCGCGCGGCGGGCGTGTCGGAGATCGTCTCGTCGGGCGAGCTCGTCACCCGCTTCTATGCCGGATGGACCGACGCGCATCTCGCGTCGCACCTCCGTTCGGCGGAGACGATCGCGTCGATCGCGCGCGACGCGTTCGCGCTCGCCGGTCGGCGCGCGCGCACGAGCGAGCCGGCCACCGAGCACGAGCTCGTGGGGTGGATCCTGGAGCGGTTCGCGCGCGCGGGCCTCTCGACCGACCACGGGCCGAGCGTGTGTGCGGGCGAGAGCTCCGCGAACCCGCACTACGAGCCGTCGGCCGATCGGCCGCGCGCGATTCGCGAGGGTGACGTGCTGCTGATCGATCTGTGGGCCACTGAGCCGGAGGGTGTGTACGCCGACCAGACGTGGATGGCGTTCGTCGGCACGCCCACGCCGCG
>DASTSX010000387.1:0-21386 GCA_035760455.1 Gemmatimonadaceae bacterium
CGAGCTGGCACAGCGCCAGGTGGCGCCGGAGGTCGTGTTCAACGACGCCCCGCTCGGCGAGTCGCCGCGCACCGATGCGGCGCCCGCGGCACCGGCCGCCGCGCCTCCGCGCGCACGTACGCGCCGTCCGACCCCGGCGCCGCGGCGCGAGTCGCCGCCGGCGCGAGTGGCCCGCACGCCACGCCCGACCACGCCCGAGCCGACCGTCGCGGAGCCGGCATCGGCGTCGGCCCCCGCGCCCGCTCCCGCAGCGGCAGCGGGCGTCATCGGCGCGGGCACGCGAGTCGGGATGACGACGAACGGCCGCACGTGCACCACCGCGCTCGCGGGCGACAAGTTCACGGCGACGGTCACCAGCGCGATCACGGGCAGCAACGGTGCGTCCATCCCCGCCGGGTCCACGGTGGTGCTCGAGGTGACGTCGGTCGAGCGCGTCGATCCGATCGAGGCGAGCCGCATCCACTTCCACGTGCGCGCGATCGACGTGAACGGGGAGCCGCAGCCCGCCGACGGCGAGGTGGCGACGTTGAGCCAGATGGAGACGGCGCGCGTCTCCGGGGGCAGCGACCGGACGAAGGTCGTCGGCGGCGCCGTAGCGGGCGCGGTGCTCGGTCGAATCCTCGGCGGCGGCACGAAGGGCACCGTGATCGGCGCCGCCGCCGGTGCCGCCGCGGGCACCGCGGCCGCCAAGCGGTCGCAGAATACCGTGGCGTGCCTCCCGGAGGGCAGCACGCTCCAGCTCACGCTGTCGCGCGAGATCGTCGTGCGGCGCGAGGGGAAGATCTGATGGCGGCACGGGCCTGAATCAGGCCTGCGGGTGTCGGGCGGTGGGGAACGCGTCACGCGTTCGCACCGCCCTGACTCGTCTCACTCGGCTTCCATTCCCGGTTCGTTCACGATCACCGGATCGGGGCTCGGGAAGTACTGGCCACCGAGCTTCACGATGATCATGTACTCGTACCTTCCGAGCTCGGTGTGCTCGTCATGGATGTGCAGCTTCTTTCCGTCGCCGCGCAGGGCCGAGGAGAACTGCTCCGCCGAATCGTTCTTGACGATGCCGACGACGAACGTCCACGAGGCATTTGCCGGACGCCGGTGGAAGATGACCCTGCCCTTGTCGCGCATCGGCACTTCGGGTGGATCGAACGTGAAGCGCGTGTTCCCATCCGGATCGAAGCCGAAGGTCACGTCCACGTTTTGATCTGGCATCGAGCAGCTCCTCGAGAAAGGTAGGAGAGACAGGACGGACGGCGAAGCGGCGGCTTTCCTACTGCGGCACCAACAGCCCGGCCGCTCGCATGCGGGCGAGCCAACGCGGGCGCCTGTAGCCCTGCCGATCGAGCGCTCGCACGATCGGGCGCGCGTCGTCGAGGCGGCCCAGAGCCACGAGCGCGGTCGACTGCAGCACCCGCAGCTCGGCGACGCCGGTCGCGCGCGCGACGGAATCGACCGCGGCGAGAGCTCCTGTGTACGCCCCACGTGCTGCGGTGGTGTCACCCCGACGCCGTGCTGCGTCCCCGGCGGCGATGTAGGCATCCGCGAGCGCCAGGCGTGCGAACTGGTCGGTGGGACGCTTCGCGACCACCGGCTCGACGATCGAGACGGCGCGGCGTGCCTCGGCCTCGGCGTCCTGCGGCCGGCCCGCGGCGGTGAGGGCGAAGCTCGACAGCGTCAGCGTTCTCGCGAGGGCGGTCTGCCACGCGGCGTTGTTCGGCGTCGGGGAGATCTGCGGATCGAGCAGCGCGCGGCTCTCCCCCAGGGCACGGAGCGCCTCCGCCGTGTTCCCGCGCTCCAGCGCGATCGTCGCGTCGATGCGATGGGCCGTGCCGAGAAAGCGCCGCTTGTCCGGGTTGCTGGTGTCGGCTGCCGCGAGCGCGGTGTACAGATCGAGCGATGCGTTGCCTTCGCGGGTCGCGTCCTCGGCGTTGCCGAGCGTCAGGTCCAGCTCCGCGAGGAACGCGAGCGCCGCCGCGAGTCGATGCTTGTATACCTGATTCGGCGGATCGCGCGCCACGAGGCGCTGCTTCAGCGCGAGCTCCGCGCGGTGTGACGCGAGCGCACCGGCGAAGTCGCCGAGCTTGCGCTGCACGACGCCGATGGAGTTGTAGCTGTTCGCGAGGTCCATCTGCCAGTCGAGCGTCATCGAGTCGCGCCGCACCACGTTCTCCTGGGCGCGAATCGCGTCGCGGAACGCGCTCAGCGCGCCGGGCAGGTCGCCCTTGAATTCCTTCACCGACCCGATGTTGCTGCTCGCCTGCCCGAGCTCGTTGTGGAATCGCACGCTGTCCGGCGCGCGTGCGACGAGCGCCTTCGTGATCGCGAGGTACGGAGTGAAGTGGGCGAGCGCGGAATCGAGGTCGTTCTGCCGGAAATGGATGAAGCCGACCCAGAAGTGGCTCGCGCCGAGGCCGAGCTGCCACTCGCTGTTCGACGAGTCGCGCCGCGCGAGCGGGCCGACGAGCGAGAGCGATTGACGGAAGAGCGGCATCGCGCCCGTGAAGTCGCCCTTGTCCACGCGCACCTGGCCGATCTGCCGCAGCGCCTGCGAGCGACGGAACAGCTCCTGATCGGTGAGGTCGCCCTCCGGAACGGCCTCGAAGTATTCCCGCGCCGCCGTCCCGACCTGCTCGAGGACGTCGAGGCCCCCGATCGCGCTCAACCGCGTGTGGAGGTCGCCGAGCATGAAGTTGATCAGCTCTTCGGCCTGCGTCTGACGCTGCACGGCCACGGCGCGAGCCTGCGAGACGCGTCGCGCCTGCGCGGCGATCGCCACCGCTCCGCCGACGACCAGCAACGTCGTCGTCGCCGCGAAGGCCACGCCGATGCGATGCCGTCGGACGAACTTGCGCGCGAGGTACACGCGGCTGGGCGGGCTCGCCGACACGGGCCGATTCGAGAGATACCGCTCGATGTCGGCCGCGAGCTCCGTCGCCGTCTGGTACCGCCGGTCGCGCTCCTTCTCCAGCGCCTTGAGCGTGATCCAATCGAGATCGCCGGTCAGGGCGCGCACGAAGCTCGGCGCGTCGGTGCCGCACTGGGCGGCCAGCCGTTCCTGTTCCGCCGGCGCGAGCGAGGCGACGCGCGCGCTCGGCGCAGTGGTATCGCCCGAGACGTGGTAGGCGAGAATGCTCATCGCGGGCAGCGAGGTCTCGAACGGCAGGATTCCGGCGAGCAGCTCGTACAGCACGACGCCGAGCGAGTAGATGTCGGACCGCGTGTCGACGTCGAGGCTCGAGCGACTCGCCTGCTCGGGACTCATGTACGCCGGCGTGCCCACGTTGGTGCCGGTCTGCGTGAGGCGCGCGCCCGTATCGCCCTGGGTCGCCTTCGCGATGCCGAAGTCGATCACCTTGCAGACGGGCGCGTCGTCGATCGTGGTGATCAGGATGTTCGACGGCTTGACGTCGCGGTGGATGAGGCCCTTCTGATGGGCGTGCTGGATCGCGCGGCACACCTGCAGGAAGAGCCGCAACCGCTCCGCGATGGTCAGCACGTGGGCGCCCACGTAGTCGCCGAGCGGGACGCCCACCACGCGCTCCATGGCGAAATACGGCCAGCCGTGCTCCGTGATGCCGGCGTCGAAGACTTTCGTGATGTTGGGGTGGTCCAGCACGGCGAGCGCCTGGCGCTCGGCGTTGAACCGGGCGACGACGAGATCGGAGTCGTCGGCGGTGCGCAGGACCTTGACCGCCACCTGGCGGTGGACGGGCTCGAGCTGCTCGGCCAGATAGACGACGCCCATGCCGCCCTTGCCGAGCACGTCGAGGATGCGGTATGGGCCGATCCTCGTTGGGCGATCGACGAGATCGACCGAGGTACCGCGCGAGAACCCGACCGCGGTGGCGGCGCCTTCGTCCCCCATGGGCCCCTCTGCAAAGCGGGTGACTAATAGGGCCGACACCGATGGCGCGCGCAAGGTGACGTGGATCACACCGCCGCCGCCCACGTTCCGGGCATTAACGTCGGCCGCACGGCCGCGTCTCCTTGGGTGAACGGCGCGAGGGCCCCGCGTCGAGCCTCGATGCAGACCACCGAACCCTCATCTGGAGACGCTCCATGTCCACGCTCAAGTCGCTTCTCTTCGGCGCCGTCACCCTCCTCGGCACCGCCGGTACACTCTCCGCGCAGGCGGCCCATCCGCGCGCCGAGGTGCGGCAGGACCGCCGCGAGGTGCGCGCCGATCGCCGCGAGGTCCGGCAGGACAAGCAGGAGATCGTCGGCGACCGCAAGGAGATCCGGCACGACCGGCACGCGATCGCCGGCGCCAGGGCTGCGGGCGACACCGCCGGCGTCGTCGCGGGCCGCCGCGAGCTGAAGCAGGACAAGCGCGAGCTGAAGCAGGACCGGCGCGATCTCAAGGGCGACGCGCGGGACCTGCGTCAGGACCGGCGCGATCTACGCCGCGACGTCCGCGACGCGCGCCAGCAGAAGCGGGGCAACTGAGCCGCGCGGAGCCGTGCCCCCGCGACGTCGCGCATGACGTCGCGGGGGCATTCGCATTTTGTTCGCTCGGGCTTACGCGGGTGCCGTCGCCGCGCATACTCTACACGCGATGACGACCGACACGCCCGACGAGCCCCGGTCACCGTCTCCGCCCGACCCATCGGGCGAGACGCGTCTCGTCGCACCCGTCTCCGGCGAGCAGCCGCTGGCGACGAGCCAGCTCGGCTCGGGCGGCCTGGCCCAGCAGCACACCAGCGAGACGCAGCCGGCGATCGCCGTGCTCAAGGTGTGCCCCCAGTGTGGCACCGAGTACGAGACGGCGGCGCGCTTCTGTCCCGCCGACGGCAGCGCGCTCCGCCCCAAGGGGTCCGACTCGCTCATCGGCAGCGTGCTCGCCGACCGCTACCACATCCTCAAGCGCATCGGCGAAGGCGGCATGGGCCGCGTGTACCTCGGCGAGCACGTGAAGATGAACCGCCAGTGCGCGATCAAGGTCATGAGCCCCGCGCTGGTGAACGACGCCGAGTCGGCGTCGCGCTTCGCCCGGGAGGCCTCGAGCGCGGCGCGGATCATCCATCCGAACGTGGCGGCAGTGTTCGACTACGGCGAGAGCGAGGGGCTCGTCTACCTCGTGATGGAATACGTGGACGGCGAGCCGCTCTCGCGGCTCCTCGCGCGCGAGGCGCCCTTCGCGCTCGAGCGCGCGGTGGATCTCGCGCGACAGGTCGCCGACGGGCTCGGCGCGGCACACGAGCTGGGGATCGTGCACCGCGACCTCAAGCCGGACAACATCCTCGTCACGCGGAGCAAGAGCGGGCGCGAGGTCGCCAAGGTCGTCGACTTCGGGATCGCCAAGGCGATGCAGGAGGGGGCGGGCGAGGCGCTGACGCGCACCGGCCTCGTGATCGGCACCCCGGAGTTCATGAGCCCGGAGCAGCTGCTCGGCGACCCGGTGGACGCGCGCAGCGATCTCTACGCGCTCGGCTGCATCCTGCATCTCATGCTCACGGCGGCGCCGGCGTTCGACGCGCCGACGCGCGAGCAGATGATCAAGAAGCGGTTGTCGGAGAACCCGCCTCACGCGCAGGAGCTCGACCCCGGGATCCCCGACTCGATCGACCGCGTGATCGTGAAGCTGCTCGCCCGCACGCCCGACGACCGCTACGGCTCGGCGGCCGAGGTGCGCGACGCGCTGAGCGGCACGCACACGCGGCGGCTGAGCAGCGACGGCACCGTGCTGCCGCGCAAGGAGACGCCGCGCAGCGCCGACACCATCGTGTTCGGCACGGCGACGCCCGGACAGAAGACGCCGCCGCCGAGGGCGGACTCGAAGCGGACGCCCGTCGTCGCCGCGCCGGCCACGGAGCGCGCGCGCAGCCGGCGCTGGCCGTGGGTGCTCGGCGTGCTCGCCCTCATCGCGATCGCGGCCAGCACGTACGTGCGCACGTCGCGGGTGGGGCGCGAGCGGCGCTACGCGCAGGCGCAGCGCGACAGCGCGCGGCGGGCCGACAGTCTGGCGGCCCTCGCCAAGGCGCAGCAGGACAGCGCGAGCTCGGCCACGCTGGTCGGCGGGATGACGGACAGCACCAAGACGCCGGAGCAGCTGCGCCGCGACAGTCTCGAGCGGATCAGGAGGACGCTGGGCAGCGGCGTCGTCGCGGCGATCACGCGCTACACCGACGCGATCCAGAAGGGTGATTTCGCGGCGGCCCGCACGGCCTATCCCGGTGTCGCGCAGGAGGAGCTCACCCGCTGGGAGCGGCTGCTCGAGCGCAACGAGCTGCGTTTCCGCGTGGTGCGGCCGCAGCAGATCGCGTTGAGCAACCGTGATCTCTTCGCCGACGCCGACGTCGACATCGTGATGGAGTCGATCGACCGGACCACGCGAGAGCGCACCGTGACTCGACTCCCCCGCCACGCCACGCTGTCCAAGCAGCGTCAGAGCTGGCAGCTCGAGGTGCTGAAGCCGCGCTGAGCGCTACGGCTTCTTGCCGAGCTTCGCGCGCAGGTCGTTGGCCACCGAGTCGAGCTGCGCCGAGTCGTAGCCGACGTCCGGCTCCTCGCCGCGCGCGAACCGCGCTTCGGAGCGGAGCTGCAGCGAGCGCCAGTCGTCGACGAACCGGGCGACGACGCGCGTGCGATAGCGCGGGTCGGGGACGCCCTCGCGCATGAGGCTCGCCTGCCAGGTGGTCATGGCGAAGCCGGCGCGCGGATCGACGACGTCCACCACGTAGCGCTGGGACAGCACCTCGTTCAGCGATCGCATCGCGACCTGACGGGAGAGGCCGTCTCGCACGACGATGCTACGGATCGCCGGCGCGTCGGCCGTGGTGCGGACGAAGCTCGCCGGCGCCAGCCCGCTCCCGGGGGTGGCCTGACGCCCCTGTTCCGGGGCCGCGGCCGACTTGCCGGTCGACGCGCACGCCACGAGCCCGAAGGCGAGCAGAAGCGGGGGCAGACGCATGCCCCAATATACACCGCCAACGAGAATGGGCAGCCGACCTGGCTGCCCATTCGCCTTTTGTTCGCCAGCCCGGTCGTTCGGCCTACTGGACGCAGCGGCCCTTCGGGTCCGGCTTCGGCTTGTCGACCACGACGCGGTGGTCGAGGTTCGCGATGCGGACCGCCGAGTCGTGGACGAGCGTCGCGACCTGCGCCATGCGACCGTAGTCGAGGTACTGCGGCTCGTCGGTCACCTGGTGATAGTCCGAGTGCCCGCCCGTGGTGAAGAACACCACCGGGATGCCATAGCGCGCGTACATGTAATGGTCGCTGCGGCAGTAGATGTTCTGCGGGTGGCCGTTCGCGTCGATCCCGTAGTCGAAGTTGAGACCGAGCTTGTTGGTCTTGTTCACGTCCTCGATCAGGTCACCGAGCTCGGTGGAGAGCCGGCGCGAGCCGACGAGCTGCACGTAGCCCGGTCCGCCGCGGAGCTCCCCCCCCTCCTTCGCCGAGCCGGTGATGTCGTTCGCGCCGCCGCGGCCCACCATGTCCATGTTGAGCTGGGCGACGATCGAGTCGCGCGGAACGGTCGGGTGATCGGTGTAGTGCTCGGAGCCGAACAGCCCCGCCTCCTCGCCCGTGTGCCAGACGAACAGGATCGAGCGCTTCGGCTTGACGCGCGCGCCGGCGAACGCCTCGGCGATCTCCAGCACGCTCATGCTGCCGGAGGCGTCGTCGTCGGCGCCGTTGTAGATCGAGTCGACGCGCGCCGGACGCAGCTTGCGCAGGCTGTCGAGCACCGCGCGGATGCGCGTGGACTGATCGGCGGTGACGGGCGTCCCGCTCGGGCTGTCGGCGCCCTGCGGGCGCGCGACCATCATGAAGGCCTTCACCGAGTCGTGGTCGGCGGGCGCACGGTTGAAGCCGACGTGATCGTTGTGCGCGCCGATGGCGACGTACTGGCCCTTGAGCGCCGGATCGGAGCCCGGCAGGATCGCGACGACGTTGCGGCCAGGCGCGCGCTCCTCGCGCAGCGTCACGGTGCCGGCGATCGGCTGGCCGACCGCGCCCGCCTTGAGGCTGTCGAAGAGCAGGGAGACGACGCGTGGCGTGACGAGGATGGTCGTCGGCGACGTGTTCGGCACGGTGTCGGCCCGCAGGGCGGTGCTATGGGCGATCTGCGGGTAGACCTGCGCCGGAATGCGGTCGAGGCTCGCCACGAGGATCGCCGCCGCCTTCGCGAAGCGCGACTTGTCGCTGAACAGGACCCCGCGCACGGGGCTCGCCCCGGCCGGCACGCCGATCACGACGATCTTGCCCGCCGCCGCCTCCGCCGTGGGCCAGGTGGTCGAGTCGGCGTTCGTGCCGGCGTAGATCACCTGCGCGCGGTCGAAGGGGATGGTGCGGCCGACCCGCGGGATCGGCAGGAAGTCCTTGGCGTACACGAGCGCCTCGGTGCCGATCCTGAGCGTCGTGGCCGACGAATCGACGTAGTTCGAGAAGAGCGGGATGTTCTGGTAGTACCCGCCGGCTTCGCCCGCCGGCACGAGCCCGAGCCGGCGAACCTCGCGCTCGATGTAGGCGGCCGCCTTCAGGTTGTACTCGGTGCCGACCTGGCGTCCCATGAGGGAGTCGTCGGCGTAGACGTACACCCGAGTCATGAGGTCCGCCGGCGTGATCGCCGCCGTGGTCGGCTTGCCGGTGTGCTTCAGCGGGAGCTCGAGCACGGGCTTCGGAGCCGCACCCGCAGCGCGGGTCGCGGCGGCCTGCGCGTGAGCGAGCGCTGGTCCGGCGAGCAACGCACCGAGCGCGAGGACGGTGGTCGTGCGGGAAGACGACATCAAAGATCTCCGTGATGACGGGATGAGCATGCGTAGTCGGTCGTGTCGGCGCGCGACTCGATGGCGCGAGCCGGGCGTGGCGCGCAGCCTGCCCCACCGCCACAATCCGGGAAAGCTACCGGGCGGCAGGGTCCGCCACTTGGACACCCTTGCGGTCGATCCTCGTTCTACTGCGCGCCTCCATTCTACCCGTTGTCCCCTCTCATGCTCCAGCGCGACCTCCAGCAGGATCTCCACGCACGGACGCGAGCGCTTCGCGAACGGATCGTCGCGGCCGTCCGTCCGCTCGACCCCGAGCGGCTCGTACGCCGGCCACCCGACGGCGGGTGGAGCGTCGGCCACGTGCTCGAGCACCTCTGCGTGACGTCGGAGCTGTACGAGCCCCCGCTCCGCTCGCTGCTCCGCGGCGCCCGGCCGGACGCCGCGGCTCCGCTTCGCGAGTGGAAGCCGACGCTGATCGGCGGGTTCTCGGTGCGCCTGTTCGAGCGACCCACGAAGCTGCCCACACCCAGGTCGATGGCGCCCGCCGCGTCGCCGCGCGGGGGCGTGCTCGAGGCCTTTCTCGCGCACCTCGACACGCAGTCGCGCCTGCTCGACGAGGCGTCGAGCCACGACTGGCGGCGACTGCGCATGGCGTCCCCCGCGGTGCCCATCCCGCTCAAGGTGTTCAACCTCGGCGACGTCTTCTCCATTCTCGTCGTGCACGCCGAGCGTCACACGCGACAGATGGAGCGTGTGGTGCGCGCGCTCGACTGAGCGCGTGAGGCGCGAGATCGTGAGTTGGTGAGTTGGATCGTGGGCTCGTTGGTCGGTTTCGGGATGAGTTGAACGGCAACAGCCACGAACCAGCGCGGAGACTCCTCGAGGAAGCTTCCAGGCCGGTTGAGTAGCCAGTGCAGGTCAACGCACCAATCAACCGACCAACCAGCTCGCTATCCAACTCACCAACTCACCGCTCGTTTGGCGAGCACTGGCATTTGGTCGCGCGGTCGATAGAATCTCCCATTCATGCACATAGCCGTCCCCGCCGAGACGAGTCCCGGCGAACTTCGCGTCTCGATCACTCCCGACAGCGTCGCTCGCCTCGTCAAGGCGGGACATGCGGTTCGAGTTCAGTCCGGCGCCGGCACGCGGGCCGGCTTCCCCGATGCCGCGTACGAGAGCGCCGGCGCCACCGTCGCCAGCGCCGACGGCCTGTACGAGAGCGCGGCGCTCGTGTGCCGCGTGCAGCCGCCTTCCGCCGACGAGATCGTCGCCATCCCCCGCGGAGCGGCGCTGCTGTCGCTCCTGCATCCGGGGCGCAACAGCGTGCTGCTCGACGCGCTCGCCAAGCACGGTGTGACGGCACTCGCGCTCGAGCTCGTGCCGCGCATCACCCGCGCGCAATCGATGGACGTGCTCTCGTCGCAGAGCACCGTGGCCGGCTACAAGGCGGTGCTCATCGGCGCCGCCGCGCTGCCGAAGTTCCTGCCGATGCTCACGACGGCAGCCGGCAACGTGTCGCCGGCCAAGGTGTTCGTCATCGGCGCCGGCGTCGCGGGGCTGCAGGCGATCGCCACGGCGCGCCGGCTCGGCGGCGTCGTCTCGGCGTTCGACGTGCGGCCGGCCGCGCGGGAGCAGGTGCTGTCGCTCGGCGCGACCTTCGTCGCGAACGACCTCGTCGCGGCGGGCGCGGAGACGGCCGGCGGGTACGCGCGCGCGCAGAGCGAGGACGAAGCCGAGCGCACGCGCGCCGCGCTCGCGAACCACATCAAGGACATGGATCTCGTCGTCACGACGGCGCAGATCCCCGGACGCGCCGCGCCGCGGCTCATCACGGCGGACATGGTGGCGAGCATGCGGCCGGGCGCGGTCATCGTGGATCTCGCGGCGGAGTCGGGCGGCAACTGCGAGGTCACGCTCGCCGGCGAGACCGTGCAGTCGGGGAACGTCACGATCATCGGACCGGTGAACGTGGCCGCGACCGTCCCCTTTCACGCCAGTCAGATGTTCGGCAAGAACATCCTCGCCCTCGTCACGCAACTCTCGGCCAAGGACGGCAGCCTTTCGCTCGACGCCGACCCCGAAGTCATCGGCGCGATGACCGTCGTTCGCGACGGGTCCGTCGTCACCCGCTCCTGAGCGACCGCTCATGATGATCCTCGAGCTGTACATCTTCGTGCTCGCCGGCTTCGTCGGCTACATGGTGATCACGCGCGTGCCGCCGCTGCTGCACACGCCACTGATGTCCGCGACGAACGCCATCTCGGGCATCTCGCTCGTCGGCTCGCTCGTCGCCGCCGGATCGCAGCGGAGCAGCGTCGCCACCATCCTCGGCTTCATCGCCGTGGTGTGCGCCACGACGAACATCGTCGGTGGCTTCCTCATCACCGACCGCATGCTGAAGATGTTCAAGCGCGACGATCCGAGGGCGAAGGCGTCCACCGAGACGAAGCCGACGACCACCGAGACCAAGTAGGCGATGCGCGAGAACCTCACGCAGCTCACCTACCTCGGCGCGGCCATCCTCTTCATCCTCGGGCTGCGCAGCCTGACGCGTCCGGACAAGGCGCGGCGCGGCATGCAGCAAGCCGCCGTGGGGATGCTGTTCGCCATCTGCGGCACGCTGATCAACCACGAGATCGTCGACTACCGGTGGATCGCCGCCGGGCTCGCGCTCGGCGCGATCATCGGCTATCCGCTCGGCATGTGGGTGCCGACCACGGCGCTGCCGCAGCGCATCGCCGCGGCGCTGAGCTTCAGCGCCCTCGCGGCGGTGCTCGTCGGCGTCTCGGAGTACTACAACGCGCTGCACGGCGTGGGGGGCACGCTCGACACGGCGCACATGGCGGCGCTGGGGTTCGAGGTGCTCCTCGGCTCGCTCACCGTCACCGGCGCGCTCGTCGCCTTCGGCAAGCTCCAGGAGATCCTGCCGGGGCGGCCGCTCACCTTCCCGGGGCAGAACGTCGCCAACGGGGTGCTCTTCCTGATCGCGTTCGCGCTGTTCGTGCTCGTGATCCTCGATCCGACGCGCACGTACGCGTTCTACGGCATGATCGCCATCGCCACGCTGCTCGGCGTGCTGATGGTGATCCCGATCGGCGGCGCGGACATGCCGGTCGTGATCGCGCTCCTCAACTCGTACTGCGGCCTCGCGGCGGCGGCCACCGGGTTCGCGCTGGGGAACAGCATCCTGATCATCTGCGGCGCGCTCGACGGCGCGTCGGGGTTCCTGCTCTCCATCCTGATGTCGAAGGCGATGAACCGCTCGTTCGCCAACGTGCTGTTCGGCGCGTTCGGCGGTGGCGGGCCGGCCGCAGCGGTCGGCGCGGGCAGCGCGCTGCCGGTCCGCGCGATCTCGGCGGAGGACGCGGCGATCCAGCTCGCGTATGCGTCGCGCGTCATCATCGTGCCGGGCTACGGCATGGCAGTGGCGCAGGCGCAGCACCAGGTCCGCGAGCTGGCGGAGCTGATCGAGAAGCGCGGGGGCGAGGTGAAGTACGCCATCCATCCCGTGGCCGGCCGCATGCCCGGCCACATGAACGTGCTGCTCGCGGAAGCGAACGTGCCGTACGACCGCCTGTACGACATGGACGAGATCAACGGCGAGTTCCCGCAGACCGACGTCGCGCTCGTGATCGGCGCGAACGACGTGGTGAACCCGGCGGCGCGCGACGATCCGGCGTCGTCGATCTACGGCATGCCGATCCTCGACGTCGATCGGGCCAAGACGGTGATCGTCCTCAAGCGCGGCATGGCGGCGGGCTTCGCCGGGATCGAGAACATGCTCTTCCACGCGCCGGCGACGAGCATGCTGTTCGGCGATGCGAAGGCGTCGCTGTCCAAGCTCGTGAGCGAGGTGAAGGCGGCGTAGGCGCGCCCTCCGCGCGCCTGCAGGCGCGCCTCCAGCGCGCACGATTCGGATAGCCGCCCCTGCTCTTCCAGGCGAGACTTCCCTCGACCCGAGAGGAGAGCGTATGTCCACCATCATGTCCCCCCGCCGCACCGACACCCATCTCGCGCTGGTCGAGCGCGTGCGCGAATACATCGATCGGCACGCCGACGAGCCGTTACCGCTCGTGCGACTGGCGCGGGAGGCGGGCGTGAGCCCGGCACATCTGCAGCGCACCTTCACGCGCGTCGTCGGCCTGTCGCCGAAGCAGTACCAGGAGCAGCGCCGCGTCGGCGCCCTCAAGTCCGCGCTGCGCGAGGGGCGCACGGTGAGCAGCGCCACCTACGAGGCGGGGTTCGGGACCGGCCGCCGCGTGTACGAGGCGGCCGACGAGGCGCTCGGCATGACGCCGGGATCGTACCGCCGGCGCGGCATCGGCGTGACGATCCACTACACCGTCGTGCCGGTGTCGCTCGGCACGCTCCTCGTCGCGGTGACCGAGCGCGGGATCTCCAGCGTCTCGCTCGGCGACGACGAGGCCTCGCTCGTGGCCGCGCTCCGCGCCGAGTTCTCCGGCGCGGAGCTCGTGCGTGCGTCCGATGCGCGCGACCGCCTCGTCGACGCCGTCGTGGCGCACGTCGAAGGGACGACGCGCGGGGAGGGACTGCCGATCGACGTGCGCGCCACGGCGTTCCAGTGGCAGGTGTGGCGTGCGCTGCAGCGCATCCCCGAGGGCGCGACGCGCACCTACCAGGAGATCGCACGCGAGCTCGGCAGGCCTGCCGCCGCGCGCGCCGTGGCGCGCGCCTGCGCGAGCAACCGCGTGGCGGTGCTCATCCCCTGCCATCGGGTCGTGCGCGGCGACGGCGCACTCGGCGGCTATCGTTGGGGCGTGGCGCGCAAGGCCGCGCTGCTCGCGCGGGAGCGGGCGTCGGCGGTGTAACTTCTCGCCTCGCGGGGGCGTAGAGCCTACATTCGCCGGGTCGTCGAAGCCGGACGACCCCGACCCGGGAGGTGACGCGCATGTACGTCCGCGTGATGCTGCAGCAGGCGACGACGTCCGAGGGGACGGCTCGAACCACGACGGAGCGTCCCGCGCGCGCCGAGAGCCCGGACGTCGCGCCGCGCACGGCGCGTGACGAGCTGCGCGACCTCGCGAGGGCGCAGCGCGAGGCGGCTGCGGACATGCGCCGCGCGGCGGAGGATCAAGCGAACCAGGTGATCAGCCGCGACGGCGCGCTGGTACCCGTCGTGGCTCCTGTTCCCGGCATCCCGGGGATCGAGGTACACACCGGCGGCAGCCCGATCCCGCCACAGGTCGTCGACCTCGCGTATGGGGCGTACGCGATGCTCGCCGTGATGGTGATCGGCTGGCCGCTCGCTCGCGCCTGGGGGCGCCGCCTCGAGCGGAGCGCGCACGGCCCGGCGCTGTCTCCCGTGATGGGCGAGCAGCTCCAGCGAATCGAGCAGGCGGTGGAGGCGATGGCCCTCGAGGTCGAGCGCATCTCCGAGGCGCAGCGCTATCTCACCAAGCTCCAGGCCACGCCGGCCGCGCTGCCGTCGGGCGAACCGCGCTGACGGCGATCGTGCACGCACGAAGGGGCGGCCGAGCATCGGCCGCCCCTCGTCCTTCTCTCGCCGGCCTAGAGCGTCTTTCGGCCGCCTCGTCCTCGTCCGGTCGACGTGCCGCCGGTGCCGGTGCCGCCGGCGGGCGGGCCATCCAGCCCGTGCGTGCCCCCGCCGAACGTGTCGCGAAGCTGGTCGATCGGCGAACCGGCGCCGACATGGCTCAAGTACGGGAAGGCGGTACCGAGGCCGATGGCGAGGCTCCACCTGGGCGCGAGGCCGCTGAGGCCGCGGCTCGCGTTGACGTTGAGCGTGGAGGTGCCCTTCACGAGGAAGGAGAACCCGCCGTTGACCGAGCGCGAATGTCCGATCGTCGAATCGACGGCGCCGAGGTCCGTGCTGAGGCCGCCGCTGATGCCGAAGCGGTCGGTCACCGAATAGCCGCCGCTCGCGTCACCCCAGCCGTTTGCGCTCGAGAACGCCGACTGCATCACCACGTCGGTGAGAGAGCGGCCGGCCCCGAGATGCACCCAGACGCGCGAGGCCGGGGAGAAGCCGAGCCCTGCGCTGGCCGAGTAGCCCACCCGACCCGCACCGAAGCCCGAGGCGCTGTCACCGAGCGGAAGCGAGGCGCCGAGCGCGAAGGCCACCCCCGGGCTCCAGGGGGCCTTGAACCCGTGCTGGAGCGTGACGTCGAGCGGCAGATC
The DNA here is from genome assembly GCA_035760455.1 of Gemmatimonadaceae bacterium. GTDB lineage: Bacteria > Gemmatimonadota > Gemmatimonadetes > Gemmatimonadales > Gemmatimonadaceae > AG11. The sequence continues at coordinate 14,871 of DASTSX010000387.1, forward strand.
GACCAGGCCGGTGCGGCCCACATAAGTGCCCGCGGCGAGGGTCGAGGGTGCGCGCACCCGCACGGCCGTCGGCGTGGCGGCGAACGAGAGCCACGGGGTGGAGACCCAGCGCAGGACCGCCCCGAGCGCCTGCTCCTGCCGTCCGCCCTCATAGGACAGCGCGCCACCCGCCACCCCGAACTGGAAGGGCGACGGCTTGGCGGCGTCCGCTTCCTTCCGGGCAGGCGTTGCCTCGGGAAGCGTTTCCTGCCTGGCCGACTGGGCGGCGAGAGGGCTGGCGAGGAGCACCAGCGCACCGAGATAGAGGCGGATCGACGACATGCGTGTCTACGTAGGTGTGGTGGCTACACGAGCTCCAGCTCCACGGCATTGACAGCGAGCTCACGAGCGAGGTAACAGTGGATCCCGCAGGCGACGAGGCCGGCATCGGCGAAGATGCGGCGGTACTGCGATTTGCTCCGGTGGTGCCAACCCTCGAGGTCGCCTTCCATGTCGTCGCCCGTCGTGTACGCCTCCAGGAACGCAACACCATCGAGCAGGCCGGCGATGTGACGCACGCCACGTTTGAGCGGGGCGTTCGGGACGTACTGCAGCACGTCGGCACAGACGATCAGATCGAAACCGCGGCCGAGCGGCAGCGAGGGGAGCTGCTCGAACGAGCCGAGCTTGATGTTGCGCGACTTGCCGTACTTGGCGACGACGTACTCGCTGGGATCGATGCCGACGTACCGGATGGCAGGGCGGAAGCGGCGCAGCTCGGACCGCCACGCTCCCTCGCCTGCGCCGATGTCGAGCACGGTGCGCAGCTTGCGGCCGAGGAAATACTCGGCCACGCCGGCGACGAGTCGGACCTTGCGTCGCACGGCCTCGGGGGCATGGACCCGGGTGCGCGGATCGCGGTACCACTTGGTGAAGTAGGCTTCATCATACGTCTTGCCGCCGGCCGATTCCGGCGAATGGGGAGGTCCCATGCGTAGGTCCAATGAGGGGTGGGCGGCGTCCGGACGGTTGGTGCTCGGCGAGCGTGCAATATGGCGGGTGGCGCTGGCCTGCCTGGCGCTCGTGGGGGCCTGCGCGACCGGACAGAAGACGACGAGCGAGATCCCGCCGGGTGCGGTCGACCTCAACACCGGCCAGCGGAATCCGGACAAGACGACGGTGCTGGTGGACAACCAGAACCTGAACGAGATGACGATCTACGCCTATCAGGGCACGCAGCGGATGCGACTCGGACGGGCACGGGCGACGGGCACGACGGAGCTGCGGATCCCGTCGAGCATCGTGAGCGGCGTGGTGCAGATCCGGTTCTACGCCGAGCCGATGGTGACGGGAGGCCAGCGTTCCTACATCTCGGAGATGATCCCGGTGCAGCCGGGTGATCAGGTCGACTTCCTGATCCCGTACACGCGCTGATGGGTAGCTGGCGTGCGACTGGCGCTGGAGTGGCAGTGTCGGCTGTGAGCTTCGAGCTGTGAGCTGTGAGCGACGGCCTCGGGAGGCATCTGCTTGCCGAGGCCGTCGCTCATTCTCTCAAAGCTCACAGCTCATCGCTCACAGCTCATCGCAGCGCCTCTTTCCAACCCTGGCGGGTTGTGGACTGTCGCATCCCTGACCGACCCCTACTCACTCCACCACGTGACCGCGATGCGATCGACGACGCGACTCCTGTTCTCGGCCCTGGCGCTGACGGCCGTTCACTCCTCGCTGGCGGGCGCGCAGCTCGTCGGCCGCAACGAGACCGTCTACACCTGGCGCGGCACCATTCCCAACGGCGCGCAGCTCACGATCCGCAACTTCAACGGCCCGATCGACGTGCGGCCGGCGAGCGGCGGCACGGCGGAGTTGCGGGCCGAGAAGCGGGTGCGTGGCGACGCCGCGATCACGGACGTCGGGTTCGAGGTCATGCAGTCCGGCGGTGGTGACGTGGAGATCTGCTCGACGCGGACCGCAAATTCGTGCACCGGCGATCGGCACCGGGGGGACGACGGGTGGCGGCGCGGTTCGGTCTCGGTGGCGATGACGGTGCTCGTCCCGCGCGGCGTGCGGGTCAAGCTGGCGACGGGCAATGGCGCGGTGAGCGTCGAGCGCGCCGGGAGCGACGTGCAGGCGTCCACGGGGAACGGCCGTGTTCGGGTCGTGGAGACGGAGGGTCAGGTCCGCGTCTCGACCGGGAACGGCGACGTCGAGGTGCGGAACGCCAAGGCTCGCGTGCACGTCTCGACCGGCAACGGCGACGTGGACGTAGTGACGGTCGAGGGCCCCGTGGAGGTGAGCAGCGGCAACGGGAACATCGACGTGCGGATGTCGGCGCTGCGGGCGCGCGACGACATGGAGTTCAGCACGGGGAGCGGCAACGTGCTCCTGACGCTGCCCGCCAACTACAACGGCGAGCTCGAAGCCTCCACGGGGAACGGCTCGATCAGCTCGGACTTCGACCTCAAGATCAAGGGCCAGCTCAACCCGCGCCGCATCCGCGCGACGATCGGCAACGGCGGTCCGATGCTGCGCATGTCGACGGGCAACGGGCAGTTCGAGCTGCGGAAGGGGTGAGGCGCGCCGTAGGCGCGCGGTGAGCTGGTGAGTTGGATAGCGCGTTGGTGGGGAAAGAATGAACGGCCTCGGGAGGCAAGCTTCCCGAGGCCGTTTCCAACTAGCCAGCTATCCGACTCACCAAATCACCGCGTCACGCCGCCATCCTGCCTTCCGGCACCCAGATGGGCCGAGTGCCCTTCAGCGCGCTGACGCAGAAGAAGCGGGCTGGGGGAAAGCCGCTCACGCCGATCTCGAGCGAGTCGCCGGTGCGTACCGGAATCTTCTCGCCGAGGAGCACGACGGCTTCGGTGAACGAATCGGACTCCACGACTCCTGCCTGCCGAACGGACTCAGGCCCGGAGCTGATCGCAAACTGAAACTTGGACAATGAGGGCCTCCAGGGGTGCCTTTGAGTACTGGTACACCTCTGGAGCAGAAAGTTCTGTGGTGGCGCGGAGGTTCCCGGTGGACTGGTTCGTCGGTTGACGGTTTCTCGGTTCACGTCGAACGACGGAACGGTTCTTCGGTTCTTCGGTTCTTCAGTTCTTCGGTTCACGTCGGCGGGCAGGAACGGCGACGGCGTGACGTGAAGCGGCCTCGGGACACAGGAGCATCCCGAGGCCGGCCGACAACCGACTAACCGTTGACCGACGAACGCGGCGGCGCTGCGCGCCGCCGCTCCGCGCCACCGCTCAGGGATTCAGCCAGTAGCTCCACTTCACCAGGAACGTGTTGTTCGGGTGATCCCGGAACGTCGAGCCGTAGTCGCGGCGGAAGTCGTAGCCGTCGTTGTAGCCGGCGTCGCCGCGCACGAGGTAGTCGCTGCGGCCCTGCTGCCAGACGACGAACAGCGTGCTGCCCGGGCGGTACTCGTAGCGCATCACGGCGTTCGAGCGGAACTCGCGGTAGTTGAAGCCGTCGAAGACGCCGTTCGTCGCGCCGTACTTCTTGTAGCGACGGTCGTAGTCGCTCGAGCGCGGCTGATCGAGCTCGCGCCAGTCGGCGTACGTGCCGCTGGACACGTAGGGCTGGCCGTAGAACTGGAAGGACAGGTTCGGCGTGGCGGTGATGTTGATCCGCGAGCTGATGCCGACCGTGGTCTGGTCGAGGCGCGCGAAGGTGTAGTGCGTCGTGTCGTTGCCGACGTCGCCGTAGCTGCCGTAGAACTGCCCGTTGTCGACGTTGCGGCCGTAGTCGACGCTCATCGACGCCGAGAAGCGGCTCGAGATGCGGAGGTTCAGGTTCGGGCCGCCGTCCCAGGCCCACGAGCGCCCGTCGTCGCCCTTCCACCCCGACGTGAAGATCCCGTACGTCAGCGCCTTGCGGCCGTCGCTCTCGAAGCCGAGCCAGCTGCTCGCGTTCCTGGAGCGGCGCACGGCGGGCCCGCCACGCGCGGTGCGATCGCCGTACGCGGGAAGCAGGTCGTTCGCGTTGACGCCGAAGTGGATCCACCACTGGCTCGGCAGCTGCACGTGCAGGTTGTGGTTCAAGCCGTTGCCGAGCACGAGGCCGTCGGTGGTCCAGCGCTCCTGCGCGTTGAAGTTGAAGAACGCCTTCCGGTAGTAGCGCGTCGGCTTCTGGAACTGGAGCGCGAACCAGTTGCGGAACATCTGCTGGTCGGCGCGCTGCTGGTAGCCGAGGTCGTTGGTCTCGAAGCCGGGGGAGAAGCGCTGGTAGACGGACTGGAAGCGGGTGATGCCGCCGCCGAACTTGCTGAACGAGACGCGCTCGGCGTGGCCGCGCAGCGAGGTGCGCGTCGGATCGTAGCGCACGTCGTCGTCCGGACGCTGGAAGGCGTGGACGTTGTTGCGCTGGAGCGCGGCGATCGCTTCCGCGGAGCCGCGCACGTCGCTCGCGGCGATGAAGCTGCGCAGCTCGTAGTTGTTGCCGACGAATCGACGGCGGAGGTCGATGCCGCCCGAGTACGCGCCGCTGGCGAGGAAGGGCATCGAGCCGGCGTCGAGCGCGCGGTTGACACCGGTGAGCATGAACCCGATGTCGCCGCGACCGTCGGCGTGATCCTTCTGCACGCGAACGACGCCGTAGTTGGCGCGGGGCTCGATCGCCGCGCGTCGGCCCTCCACGTCCACCACCCCCTCCACGCGCTCGGTCACCGCGTCGAGCACGCCGATCGAGAAGCCGTTGGCGAAGCGGCCCGTGAGCTTCGCGGCGGTGGCGATCGGCGTGGCGGTCGGGCTGGTGGCGTCGCCGTAGTCACCGGCGAGCTGCGGGCTGCGTCCGATGCGGCGCGAGTAGAACAGCCCCGTGCATCCGCTGTCGATGTCGCCGCAGTTGGTGTTGAAGCTGAAGATCCCCGCGCCCTCGAGGAAGAACGGACGGCGCTCCTCGAAGAAGGTCTCGAACGCGGTGAGGTTGAGCTGCGCCGGATCGGCCTCGACCTGGCCGAAGTCCGGGTTGATCGTGGCATCGAGCGTGAGGTTCGACGAGAGCCCGTACTTGAGGTCCGCGCCGATGGTGGCACGGCTGGGATGGTCGTAGCGCGCGAGGCCGCCGGCGCGATCCGCGCCGAAGTCGCGCGTGCTGTTCTTCACCACCGCGTACGGCGCGACCTCGAGCCGGCGCGGCGTGGGCAGCGCCCCGATGCCGCTCAGCGTGCCCGCCTGCGAGACGTAGCCGTTCACCTTGCGGCTGAGGAGCGGCCAGGACATGCGCTGTCCGGTGCGCGCGACGTCGCGGGCGATCAGGAGGCCGAACGTCTGCTCCTTCCCCGGCGCGAAGCGGATCTGGCTGAACGGGATGCGGAACTCGGCCACCCAGCCCACCGAGTCGATCTTCGTGGCGACGTCCCACACCGCGTCCCACGAGCCGTCCTCGTTGTTGTCGTTGAAGACGTAGATGTCGCGCTTCACGCCGGCGGGGTTCACGATGAACGTGAAGCCGGTCTTGTTGTCGTTGTACGAGTCGATCACGAGCTTGAGCTGCTCGGAGCTCGTGCGAACGTCGCGGCGCGAGAGCAGCGAGATGATGCTGTCGGGCGCCGGATCGAACATGCGGGCCATCACGTAGAGGTAGCGGTCGTCGTACGTGACGCGCGCCTCGGTGCGGAAGCGGCTCTCCTTCCCCTCGTTCGGCTCGTACTCGAGGAACTGATCGATGATCTGCGCGGTCTGCCAGGCCGCGTCGTCGGTGCGGCCGTCGAGCACCGGCGCCGTCGCGGCGCGCGCCGCCATCGCGGTGGTCGCCGTCGCGCGCTCGGCGCGGGCGGGCGCGGGCTCGGTCGGAACGCCAGCGAGCGTGACGGTCGAGGCGGCGGACTGCCCACGCGCGAGCGGAGCGGAGGCAAGGAGCACGGCGAGCGCCAGCGCGGCGCTCCGCCGGAGAGCGGAGAGTGGGAAGGAGAGCATGCGCGAATCGTGTGGTCACGCGCCGAAGGCCGACGCATCGGCATCGCCCTGGCGCGCGGTGCACCGTCTGTGACAACCGGTGCGCCGGAAGGGTTGGAAGGCCCTACGCGGGACCTAGCCGAAAGTGTCGGCCGAGCCGATCCGGATCAGGAATCGGACGCGCGGATGCGATTCCGCTCGTCGACGAGGACGACGCGCGGGGTGAAGTCAGCATCGACCTCGTCCTCCTCGAACTCCGCATAGGTCATGAGGATGACGATGTCCCCCGGCTGGCCGAGACGCGCGCCGGCGCCGTTGAGCTGCACGACCCCCGAGCCCGGCTCCCCGGGGATGAGGTAGGTCTCGAGCCGCGCGCCGTTGTTGACGTTGACCACCTGCACGCGCTCGTACGGCAGCATGTCGGCCGCGTCCATCAGTGCGCGGTCGAGCGTGAGGCTGCCCTCGTAATTCAGGTCGGCCCCGGTGAGCGTCGCCCGGTGGATCTTCGATCGGCAGAAGGTTCGGCGCATGGGAGAAAGATAGCGGGGGCGCTGGTGCGCGGGTGCGCGGGTGCGCGGGTGCGCGGGTGCGCGGGTGCGCGGGTGCGGGGCGCGGGGCGCGGGGCGCGGGGGCGTGGGCG
>DASTSX010000388.1:0-14531 GCA_035760455.1 Gemmatimonadaceae bacterium
CACCATGATCTCGGTCACGCCGAGCTGCAGTTGATCGAGCGTCGCGATCAGTCGGTCGCGGATGTCGGGCATCCCCTGCATCGCGATGCCGCGGAAGTGCGGCGCACGCGCGAGCGTGGCGCGGTGCGCGGGGGCGACGCCGGTGAGCGCCGTGCGCCAGGCGGCGTGCATCACCAGCATCTTCGCGCTCGCGACGGGATCGAGGATCGACAGCCGGTCGAGCGGGCGGCGCACGACGCGGATCCCCGCGTCGTGCGCGACCGCGGCCACGGCCGGCAGGATCCCGGGCATCGCGTGCGCGTGCCGATGGCTGTCGAGGTGCGTGGGCGTGATGCCGGCCGCCGCGAGCGCCGCGAGCTGTGCCTCGCACTCCCGTCGCACGTCGGCCGCGTCGACCTGACCGGCGAGCGCGCGCCTCGCGAGGACGTCGAGGTGGTGGAACTGCCCGGTCGCCGGATCGACGAGCGACGGCACCTTCGCCAGCGGCGCCCCGCCGACGAGGTTCAGGTGCAGCCCCACGCCGAGCCCGGGCGCGTCTCGCCGCACGAGCTCCACCGCGTCGGCGAACGCCGGCGCCGTCACCAGCATCGAGGCAGAGGTGACCGTCCCCGCGGCATGCGCCTCGAGGATCCCACGATTCACGCCTGGCGCGTAGCCCAGGTCGTCGGCATTGATGACGAGCAACCGCATCGGGGGAATGTACGACACAGGGCCGGCGCCATTGAGGGGCCGGCCCTGATTCACCGAATGCCGTGTGCGCTACGACGCCGCGGCGAGGGTGCTGGGCGGAGCGCTCGACGGGATGCCGTGCGGGGGCGTGTGGATGCCGGGGGTCCAGCGGTCCTCGTCGGGGAAGACGAGGTGCGCGTTGTCGAGCGCGTACCGTCCGCGCCAGGCGTTGATGCGCACCTGCCAGATGTCCTGCAGCATCCGGCGGCTGTCGCGCGCGAAGCGCACCGTCGTCGGCTCCTCGTCGTAGCGGAAGCTCACCGCCGTCTGCCTGATCGCGAGCCCGTGCTGCTGTGCGACGTACAGACATTCGATGTCGAACCCGAACCCGGGGATCGTGGCCCGGCGGAAGCAGAGCTCCGCCGCCGTCGCCGTGAACCCCTTCAGTCCGGCCTGCGTGTCGAGGATCCCCGGCAGCAGGAACGCCTGCACGACGCGATTGAACGCGCGGCTCATGAGGTGCCGCGTGTACAGGTAGTGGAAGAAGGTCGGGCTCATCAGGTAGCGCGACTCGGGCAGCACGCGGCACGCGATGGCGACGTCGGCGCCGTGCTCCAGCGCCTCGACGATGCGGTCGACCTGGTCGAGTGGATAGGCGAGGTCCACGTCGGTGAAGACGCGGTGACGGCCGCGAGCGGCGAGCATCCCGCGCGCGACCGAGTAGCCCTTGCCGCGATTGCGCGCGTTGCGCAGCACGCGCACGTCGCCCCGGCGCGTCGCGAAGTCGTCGAGCATGAGCTGCGTCTCGACCTCGCTCGAGCAGTCGTCGACGAGCAGCACCTCGACGCGGCTTGCGGCGCGTGCCGTGAACTGATCGACCGCGTGGAGCGTGGCAGGGAGCTGATCCGCCGCGTTGTACACGGGGATCACCAGCGACAGGGACGGCACATCCGTCGTCGGACCGAACATCGATGCCTCGAGTACGAGTGGAGACGGCGCACGTCTCCCGGTGGGGACCAGCGGTTCCTGCGGCCGTTGCGTAGAACGGAGGGACCTGCTCCAGCGCGTGGCCGATGGAGCAGCCCGCTGAGCCGCGGTCCGCCTCCTCTTCGCACGGCGTGCCTCGGGGAGGTTTGCGCGTTCCTGGCGGCGAACGGCTATCGGCCAGCGCAGAAGCTAACGCGGTCAGCCGTGGGCGCGCTACCTGAGTTCGTCAGTTGGCGTGGCAAAAGTTCACGCGTTGACGACCGCGTCGGACCCTCAGTCCTCGCGCCGCCCCGTGCGCCGCTCCAGCACCACCTCGCCCCGCACGACCATGTACCGGATGAGCCGCTTGGCGGCGTCCGGAAACACCTTCTGGCGATCGCGAAACCGGTCGTTCGAGACGATCGGCGCCTCCAGCTCGCGCGCGAACGAGAGAATGAAGTAGTCGGCGTCGGTGCCGGCCGGCGCCTGGCGGATGGTGCCGCTCTCGACCATGCGCTCGTAGCCCGCGCGGTCGTCGATCTGATGGCGGAGCGCCGCGTCCACGACGACCACCGGCTCGTAGCCCTCCTCGCGCAGCTTGTCACAGACGGCGACGATGTTGGCCAGCGCCGCCTGTTCCCCCTCGCTCGAGTGGGCCACGTTGGAGCCGTCCACGAGGACGAGCGGCGCCGAGCCCTCGGCGCCAGACTGCTCGACCGGCTCGCTGGACCGCCCCGCGCTCCCCGATGTCATCCCGCGCTCCTCGCATGAGTCGGACGCCTGCCGCGACCCGCGTCGCCCGGAGCGGCGCGTCGGCCCGACGGTGGCCCTTTCAAGTTCCAGACCCCGCAGTGGTGCGGGGGTACGCGGGTGCGGGCGGCGAAGTGATGGCTCTGCTGCGTGGCGTGCTGAGCGTCGCCCGGAGCGAGCGCTCGCCACTCATCGTGCGGGGTCGCTCCAGCCCCGCTCGCTGGATCCGTGATCTCCGTCACGCCTGCTCGGTGACGCCGAAGCGTTCTTCCCGCTATGGTGTAAACAGACGGGAATCAGCGGGAGCGTCGTCGAATGGGGAGCAGTTCACGATCGTCGGTCATCGGGCTCGCATCGCTCGCCCTGCTCGCCGCGTGCGGGAAGGACACCGACACGCGCACGTCGATCGCCGAGGCGTCGGCGAGCGTCGCGATCGCGGCGGCCACGATCACCGGTCAGGAAGCGCTCGTCGCCAACGAGGTGGCGAACCCGTCGTACCTCGGCTTCGACACCGGCCGGTACCCGGGCGACGCCGCCATGCGCGCGTGGCGGAGCGGCGACTCCCCCTACTCGTGGAGCGGCTACTACCTGAAGAGCCCCTGCCATCAGGACGACGGCTGGATGGGGAAGCGCGAGACGCTCGAGTCGATCGGCTACGGTCTCGCGGTGCTCTACGTCGGGCAGCAGACGTGGGGGCGCCGGCCCGGCGCGCCCCACATGGAGCGCGTGCGCGTGGCGAAGCGCGTCACGTCGTACGTCGGCAAGGGGAAGAAGCGGCGCAAGGTGACCCGCACGGTCGTGCGCACCGTGCTGCGGAAGGCGCCGCCGCCCCCGCCCGGCGCGACGTGCAGCGCGGACTTCGTGAGCGGTGCGCGCGGCATGCGCGAGGGCGTCGACGCCGCGCAGACGACGGCGCGCGAGGGCTTCCCGCGCGGGACGACGATCTTCCTCGACATCGAGCGCATGGACGTGCTGCATCAGCCGATGCGCGACTACTACTCGGCGTGGGTGCGCGCCGTGCTCGACGACGGGCGCTACGTCCCCGGCATCTACGTGCACACCTACAACGCCAACACGATCTACAACGACGTGAAGGCGGTCTACACGTCAGTGGGGCTCGAGGGCGAGCCCCCGTTCTGGGTGGCCAAGGCGCGTGGCTTCGACTCGAAGAAGCATCCGCGCGAGACCGGCCACGCCTTCGCCGCGATCTGGCAGGGCGTGCTCGACGTCACGCAGACGTGGAACGGTCACGAGATCCCGATCGACGTCAACGTCGCGGCGCTGCCGTCGCCGTCGTCGGTGGTGGCGGAAGTCGCTGATGCGTTTCGCGGAGGCGAGTGAGGAGAACTGCAACGGCGAGTACCCGGTACCACCGACGTACCGCGTACCCGGTACCGGTCGCACGCTCCCGGCAGTCCCCTCGGGATCGCGACCCGGACCGTTGATACTGGAAGCCCGCCCACGACTCCTCGTCGGGGCGGGCTTCGTTCATTCCACTCTCGTGCCGGCACGGGCTGACCGGATTTCCGGGAGCGTCTCCCTGATACAGGGTACCGCGTACGCCAGTACCGCGTACTCGCCGTAGCCGTTACTTGGTTGCCACCCTCCTCAGCGCATCCACCGCCTGCACCGCACGCGAGCTCACCACCGCTCCCTCGGCGATCGCCTTCACGAGCTGATCGTCGCGATGATAGAGATCGTTGCCGAAGTGGAGCTGGCCGTCGCGGAAATACGCCGTGCCGTAGGCGATGTACACGGGGATCTTCTTCGGCAGCTTCACCGAGCGGTTGTCGTTCCCCTCGCGCATCGCCTGCTCCACGCGAGCGCCGTCCCAGCCCAGCACCCACTGCGCGAGCTCGGCGGGCTTCTCGACGCGGATGCAGCCGTGGCTGAACGCGCGAACGTCCTTGTCGAACAGCTCGGGGGCCGGCGTGTCGTGCAGGTAGATGTTGAAGTCGTTCGGGAAGAGGAACTTGACGAAGCCGAGCGAGTTCTTGGGGCCCGGACGCTGGCGGATGCGGCGCGCGCCGCCGTCGTTCCAGTACTCCATGTCGTTCGCCGCCAGGTAGCCGGGGTTCGCCGCCAGCTTCGGCTCGATCTCCTTCGCCTGGATGTCGGGGGTCACGTTCCAGTACGGGCGGAACACGACGGTCTCCATCGAGTCCGAGAACACGGGCGTGGCCTTGTCCTCGTACTCCTCGCCGACGATCACCTTCATCTCCAGCGCGGGCTCACCCTTGTCGTACGCGGTGAGGTGGAACGCCGGCACGTTCACGTAGATGTAGCGCGTGCCGAGCGCGCGAGGCATCCAGCGATGGCGCTCCAGATTGGCGGCGATCTGGCCGAGCCGGTACTCGGCCGGCACGTTGAGCGCGTCGAGCGTCTCCTTGCCGAGCGCGCTGTCCACGTTGATGGCGTGGCGCGCCTGGAACGTCGCGATCGCGGCGGCGAGGCCGTCGTCGAACACGGCACGGGTCGTCGCCGCGGACGCGCCGTCCGACGTCGCCCCGTTCTGCGCGGGCGTGCTCGGCGCCGGCACCGAGATCCCCTCCGCCTCGAGCCGCGCGCGCAGCGCGGCGATCCGCGCCGGCGAGTCTGACTGGCCGCGCTTGAGCGGCTTCCCCGCGGGAATCGCCTTCCAGCCGCCCTTGCCCACCAGCTCCCGGTAGCGCCCGAGCGCCTTCTGAAGCGCAGCGTACTCTTCGTCGCCGGGTCGCATCGCGTTGATCGCCTTCGCGAGCGGCTGCTTCACCAGCGTGCGCACGAGCGCGCTGTCCACGTTCTCGTCGCGCGCGTCGATGTGCCATGCCTGCCCGATCGCCTTGGGGCTGACCTGGCCGACCAGCAGGTCCTCCCCGAGCGACACATAGGCCGTCGTCAGCAGCACGTCGGCGTCCGCGAGCTGCTCGGGCGTCGGCTGCTTGCTCTCGCGCACGGTCGCCACGGCGCGCGCCAGCTCGGCGATCGGATAGTCGTCGATGCGCAGCCCGTCGCTCGTGGCGTCGAGCAGCGCGGTGGTGAGCGCTTCCACGCGGTCCTTGTCGAGCCCACCCTTCTCGAACCAAAGGGGCGACTGTTGGAACCGGCCGTAGAGCCGCTTGGTGTGCTGCCACGCCTCGTCTCCGACCGTGCCCGGCTGTTTGCCGCCGAGTCGCTGCTGGACGGCGGAGCGGAGCGAAGCGATGGGAATCCCCTCCACCTCGGTCAGCGATGCGGGCGACCACCCGTCACGCCCGATGTCTCCCTCGGCGACCTGGCCCTGACCGGCATGGCTGCGTTCGTCCGCGTCGGCCATCGTGCACCCGGCGAGCACGGCCAGGGACATGAGGAGTCCAGCGGCCCGTGCCGCGGTCGGTGTGAGACGGATCATCGATGGCATGCTCGTCAGAGGGAACCGGTGTGGTGGGACGGAGTTGCGCCCCTTTTCGACAAGGCGAGATGTGGGCCACGCCGACTGGCCCGGTCGCCGATCGGCCGACGGGTCCAATCCGGCGCTGGCCCGGACTCTGCTTTAGGGACGGCCAGTCCAGCTCGATCGTTTTCGGGCGCCGGCGTTCACGACTCAACCCGCGATCTCACATGCGCACTGACCGCGTTCTCGCTTCCTCCCGCGTCTCCGGCCCTCGTTCCGCCTCCACTGATCGCCGACAGCGGACGCGGCTGCGCGACCTGTGCGACGAGGTGCTCGCCTCATTCCGCCTCGCCGCCGATCGCGATCCGATCAGCGAGCAGGACCGCAAGGCCGCCATGGAGCTGCTGCCGCGCGTCGCCCCCGGCATCGGGCCGATGGCGCGCGCCTGATTCGCGAGCACCGACGCAGCGAAGGGCGGGCTTTGCGGCCCGCCCTTCGCGCGTGCGGCACATCCATTTTCTCTCGTGCGGCGTACTATAGGGTGAACATCTCCGCCCCTTCTCGAGAGCTCACATGATCCCGTCGATCCCTCGCGGCATCGCCGCACTCGGTACCGGACTCGTCGCCGCGCTGCTCTTCGGCGCGCGGGCGATCTCCGGATCGGCCACGCCCGCCACGCCCCTGCCCGACCCCGCGATCGATCAGCCGGTCGCGACGGCCAAGGGAGAACAGCGGATCGTGTTCGGTGGAGGGTGCTTCTGGGGGGTACAGGCGGTCTTCCAGCACGTGAAGGGGGTCAAGAGCGCGACGTCCGGCTACGCCGGCGGCACGGTCTCGTCGCCCAGCTACATGCAGGTGACGACGGGAACGACCGGGCACGCCGAGGTGGTGGAGGTCGTCTTCGACAGCTCTCAGGTCTCGCTCGGTCAGCTCCTCAAGGTGTTCTTCTCGGTAGTGCACGATCCCACGCAGCTCAACCGCCAGGGCCCCGATGTCGGCACGCAGTACCGCTCGGCGGTCTACTACACGACGGACGCGCAGCGGCGGATCGTCGAGGGCTACATCGGTCAGCTGGCCAAGGCGAAGACCTTCCGCGAGCCGATCGTGACCGAGGTCGCCCCGCTCAAGACGTTCTACGAGGCCGAGGCCTACCACCAGAACTACTACAACCTCCACCCGAACCAGCCGTACATCGTGATCCACGACCGGCCGAAGGTGGAAGCGCTGAAGAGTCAGTTCGCGGCGCTGTGGAAGGATTGAACTGCCACTGAAGTACCCGGTGCTTCCGTAGCAGGTAATCGCTCCTTTCCTCTCCAACGATGGGTCGCTGCTGGGATACTTCAGCGGCCGGGAGCTTCGGGAGACGAACCTCGACAACGGCGAGACACGCGTTCTCGTCAGGGACCTCTCCCGGCCGAACGGAGCGGTGTACCTGGCGAGCGGCAGCGTGCTGGTTGCCGTCGAGGAGGGCGTTCTCACGGTGGTCGCTCGCGGCGGCGGGACCAGGCAGATGAGGGTGTCCACGCCGACTGGCAGCGATGGCGACGCGTTCGAGACATTCTTCTCGACGAACGGCGACAAGTTGTTCTACCGGTCGGGCCGCGGTGTCATGCAGGTGCCTCTCACGGTCAGTGGTGACCGGATGACGATCGGCAGGCCTGCGATGTATGTGGAGTTCGCTTTCGCTGATTTTCTGGGTCGCGGCTACGAGCTGGGGTCCGACGACCGACTATTGGTCAAGCTGCTGCCGAGCACCGCCCCGCAGTCGGAGATTCGTGTCATGACCGGACGCCGATAGCGCTCCTGATGCAGCCGTCGGATGGTGGCGGAACTTGACGGTCTCGACGCCGCCCGCTCATCCTTGCGCGCGTGAACGACTTTCGCCGACACCGCCACGCCTGGAGGCAGGAATGGAGTCTCGCTCGCACCCGTGGAGCAGCACCACGCACGACTCCGGCCTGATGCACTTCCATCGACTGCTCACGACCGCGGTGTCCGCCATGCTGTTCGCCGCCTGTGGTAGCAGTGGGGGCGATCAGGCGGCACGCGTCGACGAAGGAGCGCAGCAGCCGCCGCCGCAGTCCGCGCAGCAGGCCACGCCGCAGCAGGCCGCTCTTCCGGCGAAATTGTGTGAGCTCCTTCCGCAGGCCGACGCCGAGAAGATCATGGGCAAGGCGCTCGTCGAGCAGCGGAACGACGATGCGGGGTGCCACTATCGGGATGCCAAAGGCACCGAGGGCACCGGTGTGTCGCTCGACGTCAACATCCTGACGGTCAGCGATCAGTGCCGGTTGGTGCCCAAGAGCGAGCCGTTGAGCGGCGTCGGCAGCGAAGCGTGCATCGCCGTCGGAGTGCCGGTCGGTCTGTACACCACGGTCGTGTTCAACAGCGGCGGCCAGACGTTCGAGGCGACGGCACCCGGCCAGGACAGGGCGTCGCAAAAGGCGACGGCCGTCGCGCGAGTGGTCCTGGCGAAGCGCGGTTCCTGACGGCCGCGAGCTGCGCGAGGGCAGGTGAACGGGCGCCGTTAGGCGCCCTTCACCTTCGCCCACGTGTCCCGCAACGTCACCGTGCGGTTGAACACGGGACGCTCGTCGCTCCAGTCGGCGACGTCCTTCACGAAATAGCCCGTCCGCTCGAACTGGTAACGCGCGTCCGGCGCGTCGGCGAGCACGCTGGGCTCCACCTTCGCGTTCGACATCACGCGGATCGAGTCCGGGTTCACGAGCGTGGTGAAGTCCACGTCGTCGCCTTGCCCCTCGGGGTCGGGCACGGTGAAGAGCTTGTCGTAGAGCCGCACCTCGCACGCCACGCCGCGTGCCGCGGACACCCAGTGGATGGTGCCCTGCACCTTCCGGCCATCCGGGGCGTCGCCACCGCGCGTCGCCGGATCGTACGTGCAGCGCAGCTCGACGATCTCTCCCGCGTCGTTCTTCACCACCTCCTGGCACGTGATGAAGAACCCGTAGCGGAGGCGCACCTCTCGGCCCGGGGCGAGACGGAAGAATTTCTTCGGCGGATCCTCCATGAAGTCCTCGCGCTCGATCCAGAGCTCGCGCGAGAACGGCACCTTGCGTGAGCCGGTGAGCGGAACGTCGTGCGGGTAGTAGGAGGCGTCGAGCTCCTCGACCTGGTCTGCCGGATAGTTGGTGAGCACGACCTTGATGGGATCGACGACGCACATCACGCGCGGCACGCGCATGTTGAGGTCGTTGCGCACGGCGTGCTCGAACGTCGCGAGCTCGGTGCGCGCGGGCTTTCGGGCGACGCCGACGGCCTCGCAGAACGCGCGAATGGCCTCGGGCGTCACCCCACGCCGGCGAAGCCCCGCGAGAGTCGGCATGCGCGGATCGTCCCATCCCGTCACATGGCCTTCGTTCACCAGGCGCAGGAGCTTCCGCTTGCTCACCACGGTGTAGTCCAGCTCGAGCCGCGCGAACTCGATCTGGGTCGGTGGCTTCTCGAAGCCGGCCTGGTTCACGAGCCAGTCGTAGATGTCGCGATTGTCCTTGAACTCGAGCGTGCAGAGCGAGCGCGTGATGCCCTCGATGGCATCGCTCAGTCCGTGCGCGAAATCATACAGTGGGTAGATGCACCACGCGTCGCCGAGCCGGTAATGCGAGGCGTGGCGAATCCGGAGCAGCAGGGGATCGCGCATGATCATGTTGGGATGCGCGAGGTCGATCTTGGCGCGCAGCACGTGCGCGCCGTCGGGGAACTCGCCCGCCTTCATCCGGCGCAGCAGGTTCAGGTTCTCCTCGGGCGTGCGATCGCGATATGGGCCAGGCCTGCCGGGCTCGGACACCGTCCCACGGCCCTCGCGAATCTGCTCCTCGGTCTGTGAATCGACGTACGCCTTGCCCGCCACGACCAGCGCTTCGGCGATCTCGTACAGCCGGTCGAAGTAGTCGCTGGCGTATCGCTCTTCCGCCCACGTGAAGCCGAGCCATTGCACGTCCTTCCGGATGGCCTCGACGTACTTCATGTCCTCGGTGAACGGGTTCGTGTCGTCGAAGCGGAGATTGCAGCGGCCGTCGAAGTCCTTCGCGAGCCCGAAGTTCAGGCAGATGGACTTCGCGTGGCCGATGTGCAGGAACCCGTTCGGCTCGGGCGGGAAGCGCGTCGTGACCGGACGCCCAAAGCGGCCGGTGGCGACGTCGTCTTCGACGAGCTCGCGGATGAAGTTGTTGCGGGGTGTGGTTTCGCTCGACACGGCTTCGGGAGGCAAGGGCTCGCCGGAATATAGCCCGGGACGTCATCTCTTCCGACGACCTTGCCTTCGTCGGCGGCGAGGCGGAACGGCGCACGCGAAACGGCCTCGGGAGCGAGATGCCTCCCGAGGCCGTTGCGACCCGCGACCTGCTGACCGCGACTACTCTACCGCAGCGAAGCTCCCACTCGGGCGGGCCGTCGGCGTCACCGCGGCCTCGTCCTTTTCCTTCGTGCGGATCCGGTACACGCTCTCCACCGGCACGACGAAGATCTTGCCATCGCCGACCTCGCCCGTGCAGGCGGATTCGAGGATCGCGCGGATGGTGACGTCGACGAACGAGTTCGAGACGCCGATCTCGAGGCGCACCTTCTCGTGCAGCTCCATCTTCACCGTGGTACCGCGGTAGGTCTCCACGGCGTCGGTCTCGCCGCCGTGGCCGAGTACGCGCGACACGGTGATGCCCCGCACCTCGGCGCGGTAGAGACTCTCCAGCACGTTGTTCAGGAGGTCGGGACGGATGATCGCGACGATGAGCCTCATGCGACACCTCCAGCGGTGGCGACCTTCGCGGGACGCGCGACGGGCTGCGCGTCGGAGCTCTCGAGGACGAGCAGCGCGCCCTCGCCGTTCGTGTACGCCTCTTCGCCGTGCTGGGTGATGTCCATACCGCGACCCTGGGCCTTGGCGTCCGCGGCGAGCGCACTGACCGCACCGATCACCTTGAGAAGCACGAAGCTCGCGATGGCGCTGTAGAGGATCGTCGCGACGACGCCCGTGCCCTGCTTGAGGACCTGAGCGGGGTTGCCGTGGAGGAGACCGCTCGTGCCGCCCCACGCCGCGTCGGCGAAGACGCCCGTGAGGATCGCGCCGGTGATGCCGCCGACGCCGTGGCCGGCGAGCACGTCGAGCGAGTCATCGAGCGACGTGCGGGAGCGCCAGAGGATGGCGTAGTAGCTCGGGATGGCGCCGAGGGCGCCCATGGCGAGCGCGGACTGCGGCGAGACGAAGCCGGCGGCCGGCGTGATGACGACCAACCCGACGACGATCGCCGTGGCGGCGCCGACGGCGGTCGCGCGCTTGGTGCGGAAGAAGTCGAGCACGATCCAGACGACGAGCGCGGCCATCGGGGCGAGCATCGTGGTGGCGAACGCCTGCGCGGCGCCGCCGCTCGCGGCGAGCGCGCTGCCCGCGTTGAAGCCGAACCAGCCGAAGTAGAGGAGCGAGGCGCCGAGGAGCGCGAAGGGGACGTTGTGCGGCAGCATCGCCTGCCGGCCGTAGTCCTTCCGCTTGCCGACGACGATCGCCGCGACCGTGGCCGCGATGCCGGCGTTGATGTGCACCACCGTGCCGCCCGCGAAGTCGAGCACGCCGAGCTTGGAGAGCCAGCCGCCGCCCCAGACCCAGTGCGCGATCGGCGCGTAGACGAAGATCGTCCAGGCGGCGATGAAGGCGAGGTAGGGGCCGAACCGCATGCGGTCGACGATCGCGCCCGCGATCAGCGTGGCGGTGACGACGGCGAACGACGCCTGGTAGGCCATGAACAGCACGTGCGGGATCGTGCCCTTCGCGTCGACGCCCACGTTGTTGAGGAACGCGAACGAGAGGTCGCCGATGTACGCGCCGCCGGTGCCGAAGGCGAGCGAGTAGCCGAGGAGGGCCCAGACGACGCCGCACACGCCGAACGCCGCGAGGCACATCATCATCGTGTTCAGCGCATTCTTCGCGCGGACGAGACCGCCGTAGAAGAAGGCCACCCCGGGGGTCATGAGCAGGACGAGGGCGGTGGACACGAGGATCCACGCCGTGTCCGCGCCGACGATCTCGGGGGGTGGAGGGGCCGCGGCTGCCGCGGGAGCCGCTTCCTGGAGAGCCGCCGCGAGGAAGGCGGCAGAGCTGAGGACGGACGATACCACGATGAGCTCCGAGCTGAGGGTTGGGGCGACCTGAACTACCGGTGACGTGCGAGGACTGCGGGGTTCCAAACGACGCGTGCCCGTCAGGTCTCAGGACCTGGCGGGCACGCTCGCGTCGGTGGCGCGTTCGACCCTAGCCAGATCTCCGGGAGGAGCACTGACGCTTGTCGGGATTGCGATTGGGGCGATTTCGGCGCGCGAGCGGCATGGCGACGCGGTTCGGGAGACGAAGTGAGCTATGCGAGCTTATACAACAAATTGTTCGACGTCAAGCGTCAGTTTTGCAGAAATTATGGCCTACAGACCATAAAATCGCCCAGAATTGGCACCGTGCAGTAGAAAATGCGCAGGATCGGCGAGTGTAATTAAGTATTGTCTTAATTAAGAACGGCGAATATCTTCCGAAATGCGCAGCTTCGCCGCTCTCGCCGATCCCACCCGCCGACGCATCGTCGAGATGCTCGCCCGAGGCCCGCTCAGCGCCGGCGAGATCGCCAGCCGCTTCACCATCAGCCCCTCCGCCATCTCGCAGCACCTCAAGGTCCTGCGCTCGGCGCGACTCGTGCGCGCGAGCGTCGCCGCGCAGCAGCGCATCTACGAGCTCGACGCCGAGGGGCTCGCCGAGATCGAGACCTGGCTCGACGGCGTCGGCCCGATCTGGCGGAAGCGGCTCGAAGCCCTCGAGCGCGAGCGACGGCTCGACACGCGCGGGCGACCGTAACCCGTCGGGAGTTCTCCTGATCGCGGTCAGGGAAGGGCCGCACGACGATCGTGAGAACGCCCGATCGGTGGAGACGCCTCGCACCGCGAGATTGCGCTCCGGTGGCCAACCCTCCACTCGCGCCGGACGACTCGATGAACGCGACCGACTTCACGCCACAGTTCGCGGAGCTGGATGAGCGCGCCGCCCGCGCGCTGCTCGCCCGGAATCACGTCGGACGGCTCGCGTTCAGCTACCGCGACCGGGTGGACATCCAGCCGATTCACTACGTGTACGACCACGATTGGCTCGTCGGCCGCACCGGCGTCGGCTCCAAGCTGGTGAAGCTGGCGCACCATCCGTGGTGCGCCCTCGAGGTGGACGAGGTCCACGGACTGTTCCACTGGGACAGCGTCGTGGTGCACGGCAGCTTCACGATGCTCGATCCCAAGGTGGGGTCGAGCGACCTCTACACGCGCGCGCTCGATCTGCTCCAGCGGTTCATCCCGGGGACCTTCAGCGACCGGGACCCGGTCCCCGAGCGCGCGATCCTGTTCGCGATCCACGTCGACGAGCTTCGCGGCCGCTCGGCGCGACCGCCGACCGACTGACGGTCGAAGGAGACACACGATGACACCCGTCACCGCACGCCGCACGACGCCGACCACGACGTCCTCGCGGGAGACATCCAGCGCACAGCGCGAACCGGTGCTGGTCGCGCTCAAGCCCTACGACGGCTCCGACACGGCGCTGGCGACGGCGCAGTGGCTCGCCGCCGATCAGGAACGGGCGCTGCACGCGGTCGCCGTGCTCGAGCCCGGCGAGCTGGTCGCCATCGCCGCGGGGGTGCCCGTCGTGTCCGAGCGCTCGCAGGCGCAGGAGCACGCGACGATCGCCGAGCTGCTCGAGGACCGGCTCTCCCGGATGCCCGGCCCAGGCGGCGCGTCCCGTCGCGTCGACGTGATCGATGGTCCGGCCGCCCGCACCCTCGCCGACGTGGCGCGCGAGCGGCGAGCGCACGCCATCGTGGTGGGGACGGGGCGTCACGGCGCGTTGGGGCGCATCGTGTACGGCGAGCGCGCGGTGCAGATCGCGCGGCTGGCCGATCGGCCGGTCGTCGTCGTCCCGCCGAGCGCGAAGGCCGGCCCGATGTCCGAGGCGATCGTCGCCGTGGACTTCAGTCCGGCGAGCCTGCGTGCGGCGCGCTTCGCGCTCGACATGCTTGCCGACGGGGCGCAGCTGACGCTCGTGCACGTGAAGAGCGCCGTGAACCTCAGCGAGGAGGGCGCCGGCTGGTGGGAGGAGGCATACCAGCGTCGCACGGTCGATCTGTTCCGCCGGTTCGCCGCGTCGCTGCGTCCCGAGCGCGGAATCACGATCGTCACGACGATGCTCCACGGCGACGTGGCCGCCACGCTGATCGCGCATGCCCGCGAGCGCGGCGTCGGGCTGATCGCCTGCGGCGGCCGCCGTCACTCGTTCATCGAGCGCATGCTGCTCGGCAGCGTGTCGACGGAGCTGATCCGGCGCGCCGACTGCACGGTGATCGTGATGCCCGATCTCGGACAGGAGGCGTCCCAGGAGCTGCTGCCGGCGGTGGGCGGCGTGGTCGAGAGCTGGGACGCGAACGCGTGGCCGGGCCTCATCCAGCGCTTCGGGCGGCGGAACAGCGGCCGGCCGACGCAGCTGCGCTTCCAGACGGCGAGCCCACAGGGGGTGGGGAGCGTGGAGTCCGGCTATCGCCTGATCGACGCGTCGTTCGACCGCGCGGCCTCGCGCGCCGAGATCGTGTTGAGCGACCCGGAGTCGCCGAGCTCGCAGCTCAGCCACCGCATCTCGAACGTGCGCGCGGTGATGGTGAGCACCGACGCGACCGGTCGCGACACCGCGCTCCGGCTCGACACGGTGAGCGGACGGTGCACGCTGGTGTTGAGGGATGATGTTTGAGCTTTGAGCTTTGAGCTTTGA
>DASTSX010000389.1:0-3928 GCA_035760455.1 Gemmatimonadaceae bacterium
AGCCACGCGTCGAAGGCTGCCTGCTGCGCCTGGGTCGGATGCGGGTCGGGCGCGGCGCGCTGGCCGGGACGGCGCAGGAACGGGTCGTCGTAGCCGGCGATCCGCAGCCCGTTCACGCGCACGACGCGCGGGCCGCGCGAGCCGTCGGCGCGCAGCCGGCCCTCGCGCGTGAGGACCACCGCGCCGGCCCGCGCGAGCTCGCGCTCCAGCGCCGCGGAGTCGTGGTTGCCGGCGACGAACACGAGCGGGTCGCCGGCGCGGACGACGGTGCGCGTCACGGCCGCCTCAAGCCGCGAGCCGCGGTCCGTCAGGTCGCCGGCGAGCACGAGCGGCCCGCCGGCCGCCGCACGGCGCAGCGCAGGCAGCACGAGCACGTTGTTGTGGACGTCGGATGCGAGCGTCAGCCGCGGGGCCCCGCTGGCCGGCCGCCGGCCGCCGGGCGCGATCACGAGTCGCGCGAGGCCGACGAGCTGGGCGTCGAGCTCGTCGCCGAGGTCCTGCGAGGAGCGCGTCGCGGACTCGACGAGCCGCAGCGCTTGCGGGATGTCGGCTCCGTGGGCGAAGTACTCGGGGTCGTCCAGTGCGCCGCGCGGCGGCAGCAGCAGCGCGACCGCGCCCGCACATGCGAGCGCGGACAGGCCGCCGGCGGCGAGCAGCCACGGCACGCGCGGACCCGCCCGATGGCGCACGGCCAGCGCGACGAGCGCCGCCAGCACGAGCCCGCCGAGGAACGCGAGCAGCACGAGCGTCCGCAGGTAGCCGGCGACCGCGTCGCGCACCTGCGCGCGCAGCTCGTGCACGTCGACGCGCTCGTCGCGCGCGATCCGCTCGACCGCGGCGCGGTCGATCCCCTGCACGTCGAGCCGCAGCTGCGCCGGCAGCCGGACGACCGGAAAGCGCACGCCCCAGTCGACGAGCGGCACGTACAGCGCCAGCCCGCGGTCGGCGCCGGGATGGACCGACAAGCGCACGGTCGCGACGTCGAGCCGGCGGTCCTGATGGAACGCCGCCAGCACGCCGACGACGCCGAGCGCCGCGGCGGCGATCGTCGCGAGCAGCGCTGCTGCGGCGCGGACCCGGCGGCTGTGCGAGACGGGTGGGCGCTCGTGCTGGCGTTCTGCGGTCACGCCCCCTGTCTACAGCACCTCGCGTCGGGCGAGCGGTTGGAATACGCCCGTTTGTCCGATCCGCCCGAACTCACAGCTCCATGCGGTAGACCATCTGCCGGCCCGTCGATACGTTCGGTCCCATGGTCCGCATGATCGACGTCACGACGCGAGCGGCGAGCGAACGGTTCGCCGATGAGCCGGTGTCATGGCTCGACTCCGAGCAGTTCGAAGCGCTGCTTCTTGACGCTCGCGCGGACGTCGCGTTGCTGCGCGAGCTCGACGAGCTGCTGCCGGATACCATCGCGGAGCTGTGAAGCGCGCGGTGGTCGACACCTCCGTCTTCGTGGCGCGTGAGAGCGGACGTCCGCTTGCTCGGCTTCCTCGTGGGCGGACCGTTGCCGTCTCGATGGTCACCGTTGCGGAGCTGGAGCAAGGCGTGCTCGCGGCGCAAAGCTCGGCGACGCGCGCCTGTCGCCTGCGGACTCTTGCCGTGGCCGAATCGACCGGCCCGCTGCCGATAACGCGCGGCGTCGCCACGCGGTTCGCGCATCTCGTCATGACGATGCGCGAGCAGGGCCAGACGAGGCTCAAGGTCCAAGATGCCTGGATCGCCGCGACCGCCCTGCACTGGGAAGCCGAGCTTTGGACGCAAGACGGGGACTTCCACGGGGTGCCGGGGCTGTCCGTTGTCGAACTTTGACGCACCGATAACCGGCGCCTAGCCCATCCCCTCGTACTACCTTCCCCGATAATGGGGATCACGCTTGAGCAGCTCACACAGGGTTGGCACACGGCGCGCCTGATCCCGACGGCGGGAATTCGCGGACAGGAGGAGCAGGAGCGGCGTGCGACGAGCTCGCTGTTGGCCGTCGTGGGCGCCGTCCCAGAGTTCGGCCACGCCCTCTTCGGCCCGCTTGGTGCGCCCAAGGGACGAATCCACACCTTCACAGAGGTGCAATTCAAAGACGCTGACGGCAGGACATGCATTCCGGACGGTGCAGTCGTAATCGAGCGCGGAAGTAAGCGCTTCGCGCTGCTCGTCGAGGTCAAGACTGGCGACGCGGAACTGCAATCCGATCAGGTGTCGCGTTACCTCGACATCGCGCGGGCAAACAGCTTTGACGGCGTACTCACGATCTCCAACGCAATCACGGCCACGCCGGCTGACACGCCGGTGCGTGTCGATAGGCGCAAGCTCCGGTCGACGAAACTGTTCCATCTCTCTTGGTGGCGGGTGATCACAGAAGCGATCGTCCAACATCGCTTTCGCGGTGTCTCCGATCCCGATCAGGCCTGGATACTCGGGGAGTTGGTGGCATATCTTGACCACGAGGCTTCGGGGGCGAGTGGGTTCAGCGACATGGGGCCCCACTGGGTGGCTGTTCGGGACGCAGCGCACGCGGGAACATTGCGTGCCACGGATTCGAGTGCGAGAGCAGTCTGCGAGCGATGGGAGCAGTTCATGGACCATCTCGCGCTCGGGCTCGCCCAGGACCTGGGCCGCGAGATCGTGGTCGTCCGGCCGCGAAAGCAAGCTGCCGAGCAGCGCCTCCAGGCGCTCGTCCGCACCTTGGCGGAGGAAGGGGCGCTCGTCGGATCCGTGAGAGTCCCGGACGCCGTAGCTCCGCTCGACTTGCGCGCGGATCTGCGCACACGGCGTGTGAGCGCCAGCGTGACGGTCGACGCACCTCGCGAGGGCCGCCCGCTCTCCCGCATCAACTGGCTGCTTCGTCAGATCGCTCATGCGCCTGGCGACCTGCGCATCGACGTGGCATTTCAAGGAACCCGGGAGACGACGAGTGTGCTCCTGGCCGATGCGCGTGAAGACCCCAGCGGGCTTATCTCACCGACTGATCCCAAACGCATCCCACGCTCGCTCACGATCACGGCCATGCGTCCGCTGGGGACGAAGCGCGGAAGGGGCAGAGGATCCGTCGTCGCAGATGCACGCGCTCAGGCAATCGACTTCTACGGCCAGATCGTTCAGGCGATCAGTCCATGGCGTGCCAGGCCGCCGCGTCTCCCGGAGAAAGCCGCGGAGCCCGATCTGCCGGCCACCCCTGACCCACCGCCGTTTACGGATCTCGACGGGCGCGACATTGGACAGGCCGACCAACCGGCCGTTTCGAGCCCCGCGCCTTCCGTCTACCCCTGAGTCGCGGTTCTGCGCGGCACCTCAGCGCCGTGACCGTCGGTGGAGTCCGTCGGCTCCACGCCGCCGCCCAGCTGCCGCCGCTGCCCGCCGCGCGTCGCCAGCTCGCGCAGCTTCGCCGCCTCCGCGTCCCAGTCGTAGACGACGGCCGTGTCGGCGATGCGGTCGTAGAGCGCCTGGCGGGTCTGCCGCAGGACGATGCCGAGAAAGCCGGCGCCGAGGGTGAGGAAGCCGAGCGGGAAGGCGATCAGCCGGATCAGCGCGTGACGCTTGTCGAGATCGGAGCCGTCCGCGCGGACGATCCGCAGGCCGAGCAGCGACATGCCGGGACTGCGGGCGAACCCCACCCATGAAGCGCCGAAGTAGAGCGCGGCCCACACGAACGCGCCGACCGCGAAGACGAGGCCTTCGACGTCCAGCGTCCACGGCGTCGCCGCGTCGATCGCGAAGCGCAGCAGCGCAAGCCCCGCGGTGTAGAGGACGCCGAGCAGGAACGTGTCGGCGGCATACGCGAGCAGGCGGCTGACCGGGCCGGCGTAGTGGCCCTGGAAGCGCAGCGCGTCGCGGGTGCGAGTCACCGCACCGGGTCCTCGGGCGGTGCTTCGGCTGGTGGTGTCGGCCGCGGCCCGGCGGCCGGCGGCTCAAGCGGCTCGCCGTCTTCGTCCAC
>DASTSX010000390.1:0-21091 GCA_035760455.1 Gemmatimonadaceae bacterium
GCTCCGCGCTCGACGAGATACGCGGCGACCTCCACGCGCTCGGCGTCGCCGATCATCCACTGCGCCGGCGTCGAGCGGTGATCGACGTCGCGCGCGTCGGGGTCCGCTCCCGCGGCGAGGAGCAGGTCGACGACCGCGCGCGACCGCGCGAAATGCAGCGGCGTCTGGCCGTCGCCGCCGCGCTCGTGCACGCGCGCCGGATCCTCGGCGAGCATCGCCGCGAGCACGTCGGCGCGGTCGAGGCTGGCCGCGGCGCACGCGTCGGGCACCGCGCCGGCGGCGAGCAGTCGCTCGGCCGCCTCGCCGCGATGCACGTGCAGCGGGTGGAACGCCCCCGCCCACCAGTCGCTGCGGCGGTTCGGATCCGCGCCGGCCTCGAGCAGCGCGTCGATCGCGTCGAGGTGCTCGCCGTTCACCGCCACCAGCGCCGGCGCGTCGAACGCGAAGATCGGCGCGTTCACGCCGGCCCTCACGTCGGCGTGCCGCTCGACCAGCGCGCGGATCGTGGCCGCGTCGCCCCGGTGCACGGCGTGCTTGAACCGCTCGATCGGCGGCTCACGCTCCGCCGTGAGGCGCTCGACGTGCTCCTTCAACTCGAGCCAGCTCGCGAAGCCGTACTCGCGCGCGAGCACGTACTGCGCGTCGGTCAGCGAGAGCTCGCGCTTGTCGGGCAGCGCGGCACGCATGCGCGCGCTCGCCTCGGCGTCGCCGGCGCGGTAGGCGCGCAGCAGCTCCTTCGCGAGCTTCTTCTGCTGGTCGAGGTCGGGGTGCGGCGGGAGGGAACGACGAAACGCGGACGACATGGACGGCCTCCTTCGATATGGCCGGCGTCCGCGCAACGGCCCGAAAGAGGTCGAGACCTACGGGCGAGTCCTGCACGAGGTGGGCGCAGCCCTTTCCGCGGACCGGAGGCGTCCTCGACGCGCGGATGCAACGTACCGCGCACGGGCGTCGAATCGCAAGCCGGAGGGATCCGCGTCGCTCAGCGCGGCACGGGGCCGAGGTACCTGTCGAGCCACGCCATCGTCTCGCGCATCGACTCGGTGCGCGGCACGGTGTGCGCCTCCGGGTATACGATCCACCGCTTGTGCTCGGGCGGGGTACCCAGATACTCGAAGAACGGCTTCTGCGAGCTCTCGACGGGGAAGTAGTAGTCGTGCCGGCCGTTCAGCATGATGAGCGGCAGGCGGACCCGCGGCAGGAAGTTGATCGGGTCCACCTCGGCGCGCGCGCGCTCCATCTTGAGCCCGGTCACGACGAGCACCGCCGCCTTGAAACGCGGCTCCATCGCGAGGATGGGCGGCGATACCCGGCCACCGAAGCTGTAACCGGAGTACGCGATGCGGCTGGTGTCCACGTCGGGCCGCGTGGCGAGATAGTCCATCGTGCGCCGCGCGTCCTTCACCATCATCACCATCAGGTCGCGATAGGCGCTCGTCCCCTGCGGAGAGTCGGTCGCCAGGCCTATGTTGCGGTCGTACATCCCCTTGAAGATCGGCCAGACCACGAGGCGCCCGCCCTTGACCAGGTAGTCGAGCAGCAGCGTGTTGATCGCGGAGTCGCTCTGCGTGTACAGGTTCGACGAGCCGCCCATCGCGACGACCGTCTGATATGGCGCCTTCCCCTGCTTGGGGATGAACAGCACCGCCGCCATGCGCTCACCGCCGTACGCGGCGTCGAAGCTCACCCGCTCGCGGATCCAGTGCTCCGGCGTCGTGTCGCGGTAGTCGAGCTTCGGGTTCAGCGGCGTGTGATCGTACTCGTAGAAGCTGGTGAAGCTGCGGTACACGGCGTCGGCCGCGGGCCGCTCGACGGCGTAGTCGCGATGCTCGCGCACGATCGCCGCTCGCGTCTCCGCGGGCCCGAGCCCCGCGGCGGTCGCGGCCCGCACGAGCCGGATGCCGTTGATGGCCGAGCGGTCGAGCGGCGACTGCGCATAGGCGTCGCTGAAGGTGTACGACGCGTCGAGCCAGCCGCCGCCGAGGATGAAGCGATCGGGACCCGTGGCGTTCCACGTCCACTCGCGCACGTTGCCCGCCATGTCGAACGTGCCGAAGCCGCTCATCCCGCCGAAGGTGCGGCCCGTCCACGGCCCCTGCCCGCCGTAGTTGCTGCCGGGGATGACGCGCGCACCGATGTTCGTCGTCGCGGCGCGGCTCCAGTGATAGATCGTCGGCAGCGCCTTGCCCGCGAACCGCGCGTACGCGGCCGCCTCGTACCAGCTCACGCCGCCGACCGGGAGCGAGTCCTGCCCGCGCGGGAAATCGCCGCCCTCCCATCCCGCGGGGCCCGGCTGTCCGGTACGATCGACGAACAGGCGCTGCACCTCGTCGCGCGTGAGTGTGCGGCCACCGCGAACGACGGGAACCTCCCACAGCGAGTCGGTCGCGTAGCCGCCGCCCCGCACGAATCGCCGGTATTCCGCGTTCGTGACCTCGTGCCGGTCCATGTAGTAGTCCGGCAGCACCAGCGCTGGGAGCCCGCTGAGCCCCGGCATCGCTACCTCGGTGCGACCGCCGGTGACGTACACCATGCGACCGTCCGACGAGTCCGCGCGCTGGAGGACGACGTGCATCCCCTGCACCACGCCAGGTACGCCGGCCACCTGTACCGGATGATGTCCCGCGAGCTCGAACCGGTAGCGCGCGATGCCGCGCTGCACCCGCAGCGTGTCCGTCGGCGTCACGCCGAGCTCCGTCCAGCCCGCCGAGTCGCTGTAGGCCGTGCGGAGCACGCGCGCGCCGGCGGGGCGCGACGTGAACGCGACGGGCAGGGTGATCCTCGGCCACAGCGACGCGAGCGTGGAGTCGTCGGGGCCGAGGATCTCCTCGGCGCGCGTGGCGACGGCGAACGCGCTGTCGAAGTGGGTGAGGTCGGCGAGCCGCCCGATCTCGGGGATGGCGACGCCGCGCGCCCACTGCACGTCGCGGAGCTTCGCGTACCCGAGATACGCGGCGGCCGCGAGCACCGCCGCGGTCCCGACGCCGGCCACGGCGAGCATGCGTCCGCGGAACGCGCTGCCGCGTCCCGCCGCGGCGACGCCGTCCGGCGTGGCGAGGGCCTCGAGCTCGGCGAGCGCTGCGTCGGCCGACTGGTGCCGCCGCGCCGGATCCTTCTCGAGCAGGCGCATCACCAGCCGCCCGAGCGCGGGGGGCGTGCGCGGCGCGGCGGCGGCGATCGGCTCGGGGGTGCGGCGGACGTGCGCCGCCAGCACCTCGCGCGGCGTGCCGGTGAACGGCGGACGGCCGGCGAGCATCTCGTAGGCGACGACCCCCGCGGCGTACAGGTCCGCGCTGTGGTTGACGTCGGGATCGCCCGCCGCCTGCTCGGGCGACATGTACGCCGGCGTCCCCACCGAGGTACCGAGCTGGGTGAGCGATTCCCCCGTCGAGCCGACGTCGAGCCGGGAGCGCGACGCGGCCGACATCGCCTTCGCGACGCCGAAATCCACGACGAGCGCGTGCCGGCTCGACAGCATGATGTTGTCCGGCTTCACGTCGCGGTGCACGATCCCCTGCGCGTGCGCGTACGCCAGCGCATCGAGCACGTCGCGCAGAATGCGCACGACCTCCGAGACCGGGAGCGCCCCCGCGGCGATCCGATCGCGCAGGCTCGTCCCCTCGACGAACGGCATGACGTAGTACAGCGTCTCGCCGTCGGCGCCGGAGTCGATGAGGGTGATGATGTGCGGATGCTGCAGGTTCGCAGCGATGCGGATCTCGCGAAGGAACCGCTCCGCGCCGAGCGTCGCGGCGAGCTCGGGGCGCAGCACCTTCACGGCGACGGTGCGCTGGTGGCGCTCGTCGCGCGCGAGGTAGACCGTCGCCATGCCGCCGTGGCCGAGCTCGCGCTCGATGGCGTAGCGGGCGGCGATGATCGAATGGGGAAGGCCGGCGTGGCTCAGAGAGGATCCTGCGACGGGTCGTCGAAACTGGCGGTCGCGGCGTCCGCGCGGAAGGGCGGATGGGGTACCACCCGCCGAGCGTCAATCGCCGGTCAGGATCTCGCGCCAGTGCCCGTCGTCGTACACGTGCGCGACGGCGGCCTGCCCCGCGAAGACCTGGTGCACCGCGTCGCGCTCCATCGTCTCCGGACGTCCGTCGTGGTCGCGCACGATCTCGCCGCGGGGGATGAGGCCGAGGTAGGTTGCCGAGCTCGGGCCGCCCCCCACCCCGACCACGTGCCGCTCGAACCGATTGCGCCGCCGCAGGAGCACGACGATCTGCTGCGCGCTGTCGGAGCCGCCCGGGTGGCCCATCCGACGGATGACGAGCTGCGCGGCGTAGTCGGAGCGGCCGTCGCCGTCGAAGTCGCCGCCGATCCAGTCGGCGCGCTCGCCGGCCTTCAGCTCGGAGCGCGCGTACTCGTCGAGCGTCGCGAACCGCCAGCCTTCCGGGTAGGCGGCATCGAGCGCCGCACGGAGCTCGCCGACCGAGTTGCCGGGATCGGCCGCGCACGCGAGGAGGAGCAGGATCAGCCCCAGTGCGCACGCGCGGCGGTGAGTGGTCGGGTTGGTCACGAGTACAGATCCCTCGACTCGCTACGCTCGCTCGGGATGACGGGGCACTTTCGGGGAAACCGCGGCGCTACGGCGTGCCTCTCCCCCCCGCGCGCTTCTTCGTTACCATCCCCGCCAGGTTCTGGATGATCATCACGCGCGACGACGGATTCGCCCGCACGAAGACGAACGACTTGCCGTCGGGCGAGACGTCGAAGTTGCCGTGCGGGTTCGCCGTCACGATCCCCGACGCGGAGAACAGCGCGGTGCGCGACACCACGGCCAGCGCCGGCTGCCGCGCGATGGCCGCGGCCATGATCATCGGGTCGGCGCGCGACTCGGCATTTGTCGCGCCGCGGTAGTACAGCACCTGGCCGTCGGGGCTCCACACCGGCTCGGTCCCGCCACCGACCGACACCTGGATCTGCTCGCCGCCCCCCTCGAGCCGGCGCACGTACACCTCCTCGCGCCCGGACTGGTTCGAGCTGAACGCGAGCCACTGGTCGTCGCCGGAGACCGCGGGGTACTGCTCGACGAACCTCGTCGCGACCAGCGGCTCGAGCGGTCCGCGCCCGCCGTTGCGCAGGATGCCGATGTCGAGGTTCGATTCGGGGCGCAGCGACTGCCCGACCGTCACCAGCGCGCTTCCGTCGCGCAGCCAGATCCCGGTGTAGCCGAGGCTGGTGGAGCTCAGCAGGGAATCGGCCGAATCCGTGCTCCCTGGAACGACGCGATGCACGCCGAAGATCCGATTGCGAAACGAGGTGTAGGCCAGCATCCGCCCGTCCCTGCTCCACGTCGCGTCGTGGCCGTCGCGGTCGAAGGTCGCGCGCGTCAGCGCGCCGTCGCTCAGCGAGAGGATCCAGACGTCCCTCCCCTCGGGCCCGTTGAAGTCCACGGCGATTCGCCGTCCATCCGGCGAGAAGCGCGGGTGATGGTAGTTGCGAATCACGTCCATCACCGTGCGGCCGGCGCCCGCCCGATCGGAGACGACGAGCGTCCGTCCGGCCTCGACCACGTACGCGACCGTTCCGTTCGGCGCGACGGCGAACTGCGCCACGCCACCACCGGTGAGCGTCACGCCCGACGCGAGCATCACGGCGGGTGCCAGGAGGCGCGACGCGCCAAGGTCGAACGGAGCGGCCTGCAGGCTGCCGTCGGCCAGTACGTACACGAGATGCCCGGCCGCGTATCTCGCTTCGACCACCGCGTCGTCCACCAGGACACGGCTCTCACCCGTGCCCAGGTCGAGGAGCATCACGGGCCCGCTCGCGTTGCCGACCGGTTGCTTGATCGCGAGCGCCGTGCGGTCGCCGGGGAGGATCTGATTGATCACGTGGTCGGCGTTCCGCTTGCCGAACGGCCGCGTCACGCTGTCCGACGTGCTGACGCGCGTGACCCCTTGGTCGCTCGACGAGTTGTCGTTCATCCAATAGGCGCCGTCGCTCGCCCAGGCGCCGCGCAGCCCCCAGGGGACGCCGCGCGGAAACGGCTTGCCGCCCATTCCGGCGATTGGGTACCGGAAGATGGCCCCCGTCTGCGCGCTCGCGGCCGTGAACGAGCTGCCGTCCAGCGAGACGCTGTAATCGGCGAGATTGGGCGGCACGCCTTCGAGCACGCGCCCCTCGCTTCCGTCGAGACCGATCCGCTTCGTGCGGGTGTTGCCGTCCACGAGCGCCACGTAGAGCAGCGACGCGCCGTCGGGGGTGATCTCGATCTGGTGCTGCAACCCGGTGCCGGCGCCACCGAGGTCGGGGAGCAGCAGCGCGAGCTGCGTCGGCGGCAGGTCGGCGGAGGTCGCCGGCGCCGACCACGGGTGGAGCCAGCCCGCGAGCGCGACGACGGCGAGCACGGCGGCTACCGCGGGCCACAGCAGCCGGCGCCGCCGCGAGGCGGCCGCCGCCACACGCGTGCGTCCCGTGCGACCCGCGGGCACCGCGCTCGTGCCCGCGAGCGCGGCGGCGAACGCGCTCGCCGACGCGAACCGGTCGGCGGGGATCTTCTCGAGCGCGGTGAGCACCGCGTCCTCGACGTGCGGCGGCACGGTCTTCCGCAGCGCCGAGAGTCGCTCCGGCTCGGTGGCGACGATCTTCGCCACGATCGCCTGCGCGGTCGGACCGGTGAACGGCGGCTCGCCGGCGAGCATCTCGTACGCCGTCGCGCCGAGCGCGTAGATGTCGGAGCGCGAGGTGATCTCGCGCTCCCCCATCGCCTGCTCGGGGCTCATGTACTGCGGCGTGCCGAGCGACATCCCCGTCTCGGTCATGCGGTCGCCGCCGACCTTGCTCGCGGCGAGCGCGATGCCGAAGTCGGCGACGAGCGCCTGCCCGTCGTGCAGCAGGATGTTCTCGGGCTTGATGTCGCGGTGGATCACGCCGTGGCGGTGCGCGTAGTCGAGCGCCCCGGCGACCTCGGTGGCGATCCGGATCGCGTCGCCGACTGGGAGCTGCCGCTCGCGCGCGAGGCGGTCGCGCAGCGACTCGCCCTCGACGAACGGCATCACGTAGTACGCCGTGCCGTTCACCTCTCCCGAGTCGATGAGCCCGAGGATGTGCGGGTGCTGGAGGCCGGCGATCGTCTCGATCTCGCGAAGGAACCGGTCGGCGCCGATGACCGCCGCGAGCTCCGGCCGCAGCACCTTGATCGCGACCCGGCGGCGGTGCTTGAGGTCCTCGGCGAGGTACACCGTGGCCATGCCGCCCGCGCCGAGCTCCCGCTCGACGCGATAGCGGTCGGCGAGGGCGGTGGAGAGGGCCGTCGCGGCGTCGCGAACGGGCGGATGCGCCAACGGGGGCCGCCTTGGCGGGGGAAGGAAGGGAGAACGTACCTCTCCAGGATGGCGGCGGCCAGACCGCGCGGCTCAGGGCGACGGGTACATCGCCTTCTGGATGTCGCGCCACGTCACGAGCACGACGCCGTTGTCCTTCAGCGCCTGCTTGAACTCCGGGCTCGTGAGGACGTCGTAGTCCTGCTGGCGCCACTTCGATCCATAGTCGTCCCAGCCGACGGTCACGGCGCGGAGCTCGGCGTCGTCGTAGCCGAGGTGAAGGAGAAACTCCGTGAGACCAGGCTTCAGGTTCCGGATCGCGTCGAGGTAGTACTGCTTCCACCGATCCGGCGGCATCATCCGGCTGGCCATGACGACCGCGTCGGGGACGATGTCGTTCGGCGTGAGCATCGCGGCGTTCGCCGGCGCGAGCCCTCCGATGAAGTGGAGGAAGGGCAGCTTGTACTCGCGCGCCACCTTGACGTAGGTGCGGAACAGCTCGGGGGTCTCGTACAGCGCGGCCATGTGGCTGTCCACGTGGGTGGGCCTGAGGCCGAGCGCGAGGGCGCGGTCGATCTGCGCGCGCAGCTCGCGCTCGACCTCGTCCTGCTTGGCGCGCTTCGCGACGACGTCGGTGCTGCTCGGCAGGGTGCCATCGGGCTCGTACAGCGACGGTACCGCATCGCGCGGCGCGGTCCCGCCCCAGCGGTAGGTCTTCCACTCGCTGTTCAGCGTGAGGTGCAGGCCGAGGTCGGCGTTCGGGTTTCGCTTCGCGTACTCGACGATCTCGGTCACCCACGGCGTGGGGATCATGATGCTGCCCGAGTTGATCGCGCCCTTGTCGAGCGCGTCGAGGCTCGCGGCGTTCTCGGAGTGCGCGACGCCGAGGTCGTCGGCGTGCAGGATGAGCAGCTTGGCGTCGCGCGGATGGCCGAGCCGCTCGGCGATCGTGCGAGTCTGGGCGGAGAGCGTCGACACGGCGATCAGGGAGACGAGAGTGGTGAAGGCGAGCTGCCGCATGGCTTACTCCACGCGGATCGGGAGCACCGTCACCGCCGACGACAGCCGCCCGTCCACGATGCGCGTGACCGTCAGGCGGTAGTCGCCTGACACCGGCGGCGTCACCTCGAAGTCGCGCGTGACGCCAGCGGCCATGTTGACTCGCGCAGGCTGTGGGAGCGCCTGATCCGGCGACACGTCCCAGCCGTCGCGGGCGAGCTGTCGCCAGTGGAGCGGTACCACCGGGCCGGTGAGCGCGAGCATGTGCGCCTCGTTCGACGAGATGTCGATGATGCGGAATCGGTACCGCGTTCCCGCGACGAGTCGCAGCGTGTCCGGGAAGGTGCTGCCGTTGATGAACGACGGCACGGGCGCCGCGCTGCGCGCCGCATCCGGCCCTCCGGCAGAGATGGTGAGCACGCGGTCGATGCGCGGGTCGAGCGGCTGATCGCGCTCCACGACGAGCAGCGGCGCGTGCAGCCCCGACGCGAGCTCGTCGCCGTGCTCGTTGTGAACGTGATACATGAACGTGCCGGCGCGCGGAGGCGTGAATGCCGCGATGAACGTTCCGCCCGGCGCGATCATCGGCGCGATGTGCCGTCCCATGCCGCTCCAGCCGCCCACGCCGTCGGCGTAGCTCTCCAGCTCGATGCCATGCCAGTGCACGGCGAGCGGGACGGCCAGGCGGTTGTGCACCGTGATGCGCACCGGTTCTCCCCTCGTCAACACGAGCGGCGTGTCCGCGACGGGCAGAGAGTCGGGGGCGGGTGGGCGATCGCCCTGCTGGACGACGAAGCCGTACCCCGGGCGCTCACCGTAGACGCGCGGCCGGCTGTTGGCGAACAGGTCGATCGTACGCGCGGGCGTCGCGACGCCGGCCGGCGGCCGTCGCGCGGCGTGCGCGCCTCTCGGCGGGGTCACGGTGATGCCCAATACGAGGCCCGCCATCGATTCCGCGGCGTGGCTGCGGCCCGCCGCACTCCCCGGGGGAGGATGCCCGTGCGCCAAAGCCGCGGTCGCGCCATCGCTCGCTCCCATGTGTTCCAGCCGCTGGTCGGCGCTCATGTGCGCGACGAAGTGGCAGTGGAAGATCCAGTTCCCCGAGCGGTCCGGCGACCACGCGATCGAGATCCACTCCCCCCGGCGCGTCGCCGTGGTCACGGCCATGAGCTTCTGCTGCCGAGCGAGCACGCTGTCGTGCGCGGCGTCGCCGCGCGAGTCTACACGGAAGTAGAACCCGTGCAGGTGCATCATGTGGAGCTCGTCGGAGGCGTTGATCACGTGCCAGCGCACGGTGTCGCCCCTCGCGTACGTGAGTCGCTCGGTGTTCGGCCACGACCGGCCGTTGAGCGCGTTGATCTGGAACCCTCGGTTGCCGGTCGTTCCACGCGGCGTCCATCGCGTCATGACGAAGACGCGATCGTCGGCCCTGAGCGTGGCCGCAGCGGCTCCTGGCGGACCGTCGGGGGCCGGATCGACCACGAGCGCGCCCACGAGCTGCCCGTTCTCGTTCGACGCCGGCACACGCGCGCCGGCAGCGCCCGCCCAGTAGTACCACGCGCCCGGCGCGCCCGCCCGGAAGCGGATCTCGCGCGTCGTCCCCGGGGCGATCTCGATGGAGTCGAGCACCGTGACGTCGCGCGCCTGGAGCCCGCGCACCCACTGCGCGACGGAGAGCGCGTTGCGCACGGAGACCCGCACCTCGGTACCGGTGCGCACGCGGATCAGCGGACCAGGAATCCGCGCCGGCCCTCCCTCCTCGGCGAACGCCCGGACCCGCAGCGCACAGCCGCCGGGTCCATCCGGATACCAGCTCGCCTCGCGCATGACGAGTCGGAGCGTCAGCACGCCGTCGCGCAGCGTCCCCGCGACGACGCGATTGTCGTTGCTCACCACGCGCGGGTGAGCCGGTCGTGGCAGGTTACCACAGTCGGCCGCACGCGCCGGCTGCGTCGTCGCGAGCAGGCCGAGCGCCGTCAGGATGGTCGCGCCGCTGATCCGCATGGTCTCCGTTTCCCTCCCGGGCTCGTAGAGCATGTCGGACTTCTGCGAGCCCTGCAAGGAGCGTGGCGGGATCGGGGTCGCACGAGCCGATCAGGTCGCAGGGCGATACCGCCGGTTCAGGCTCTCCACCAGGTCCGCGGGATCCGGCGCCTTCCCCGTCGCGTGCTCGATCAGCGACGCGGGCGACCACCGCATCCCGTGCCGGTGCACGTGCTCCACCAGCCACTCGCGCAGCGGGTCGAAGTCGCCTCGCGCGAAGCACTCGTCCAGCGGTCCGAGCCGACGCTCCGCCGCGGCGAACAGCTGCGCCGCGTACACGTTCCCCAGCGTGTACGTCGGGAAGTAGCCGATGAGCCCTTCCGACCAATGGATGTCCTGCAGGCATCCCGTGCGGTCGTCCTTCGGGCGGACGCCGAGGTAGCGTTCATACAGCTCGCCCCACGCGCCCGGCAGCTCGCGCGTGCGCAGATCGCCGGAGAGCAGCGCGAGCTCGAGGTCGAGCCGGATCTTGATGTGGAGGTCGTAGGTCACCTCGTCGGCGTTCACGCGGATCGGGCCCGGCGCGACGTGATTCACCACCCGCCGGAACGCGTCGAGCGAGATGTCGTGCAGCGATTCGTGGAAGGTGCTGCGGAGCTGGGGATAGAAGTGGCGCCATAGCCCCTCGCTCCGCCCGACGTGATTCTCCCACATCCGCGACTGCGATTCGTGCACGCCGAGCGACGCGGCCTCGCCCATCGGCGTGCCGTAGTGCGTGGCGTCGAGCCCCTGATCGTAGAGCGCGTGTCCGAGCTCGTGCAGCAGCGCGAAGAACCCCTGCGCGAAGTCGCGCGTGTGGTAGCGCAGCGCGATGCGCACGTCGCCGGGTCCGATCGCGGTGCAGAACGGATGCTGGCTCACGTCGAGCCGGCCCCCTTCGAGGTCGAAGCCGATGGCGGCGGCCACCCCCTCGGCGAACAGCTTCTGCCGATCCACGGGGAACTCGCGCGCGAGCACGTGCCGCGGCGCCGGGGCGGGCTCGCCGCGCAGCGCGTCGAGCAGCGGGAGCAGCCGCGGCTCGAGCCCGGCGAACAGCGCCGTCAGCCGGTCCGTCGTCATGTCGGGCTCGAAGTCGTCGAGGAGCGCGTCGTAGCGGTTGCCGGCGTGCCCGACCGCGTCCGCCTTCTCCCGCGCCAGCGCGAAGATCCGGTCGAGCCAGGGCGCGAACGCGGGATAGTCGTCGCGCCGGCGCGCGTCGGCCCACGCCTGCTGCGCCATCGCGGTGACGCGCGCCCACTCTTCCACCAGCCGACGCGGCACCCGCCGCTCGCGATCGTACGACCGCCGGATCTCGCGCACGTTCACCGCCTGCGCGCTCTCCGGATCGCTGACGAGCGCCGAGCCGTCGATCGCGGTCAGCAGCTCCTCGTACCGCGGGTCGGTACCGCGATCGTGCACGAGGCCGGCGAGCAGCGCGCGCTGCTCGGCGCGGTGCTCGACGCCGCGGCGCGGCATGGAAACTTCCTCGTCCCACTCGAGCAGGTCGAGGCAGGACGCGAGCATCGTCTCGGCGCGCGAGAGTCGGATCAGCTCGTCGTAGGCGTGCTCTGGAGTCAAAGGCGCGGTGCGAAGTGCGCTGTGCGAAGTGCGCTGTGCGAAGTGCCGGGGCCGGAGTGCGCGGTGCGCCTGGCATGCCATGGTTGCCGGTGCGCGCGCCGAGGGTAGAATAGCACGCGGAAGTCGTCCTCACACACCACCTACTCGCGCACTGCGCATCGCGCATTGCGCACGGCGCGTCCTCATGCCCAGCCCAGCGGAAGAAGTCGGCCTGATGGGCCAACGGCTCGCCACGCGGGTGCAGAACGCGCTCGACCGCGTCCCGGAGCGGGAGCTGGTCGAGCTGATGCGCGCGATTCGCCAGACGGCCACCGACCGACATCTCGCCTACCAGCGCGACGGCGTCACCGAGACCATCCGGCTGCTCCCCTGCCCGCTCACCATGCGACAGGATCAGCTCGGGTACACCCACTACGTCTCGCAGACGATCGTCAACGCCATCAAGCGGCTCCCCGACATGTACTTCGAGGTGCCCGAGGTCCGCGAGACGCTGCGCGTGTCGCCCGTCGAGGAGGAGTGGCTGCGCGAGTGCTTCACTCCCGCGCACCGGGAGGCGAACCCGATCTTCGGACGCCTCGACGCCGTGGTGGACTACACCTCGGCGATGTGGAAGGACACGATCAGATTCATGGAGCCGAACCTCAGCGGCATCGGCGGCCTGCATCTCGGCCCGACCGCGATCGGCATCCTCGCCGATCTCGTCGTGCCCACCCTGCTCCATCAGGACCAGAGCCTCCGCCTGCAGCTTCCCGGCGACATCCGAGAGCTGCTGCTCCAGGACCTGCTCGAGCATCTCGAGGTACTCGGCCGGCCGGGCGGGCAGATCGTGCTCGTGGACCCGAAGTTCGCCGCCGAGGGACCCGACGAGCCCGACGCGCTCGCGCGGTGGTACGGCAGGCATCACGACATCTCGGTGTTGCACGCCGATCCGAGCGAGCTGCGCCAGCGCGGCGACGAGGTGTACTACGGCGACGCGCGCGTGGACCTCGTCTATCGCGACGGGAGCGTGCTCGATCTCATGTCGTATGCCGCCGAGGGCGTGGACGTCGGACCGATGCGCACGCTGCTGCGCCAGAACCGCGTCGTGTCGTCGATCAGCGCGGAGCTCGATCAGAAGAGCATCTTCGAGCTGTTCACCGACCCCGCGCTCGCCGAGCGGCTGTTCACGGTGGAGGAGCGCCAGGTGATGCGGCGGCACGTGCTCTGGACGCGGATCCTGTCGGCGCGGCACACCACCTCGGCGGTGGGCGAGCGCGTCGACCTGCCGGAGCATGCGCGCGCCGAGCGGGAGTCGCTCGTGCTCAAGCCCAACCGGTCGTACGGCGGCGACGGCGTCGTCGTCGGGCACGGCGTGGACCAGGGCACGTGGGAGTCCGCGATCGACCGCGCGCTCACCGACGAGAACCGGTGGGTGCTCCAGCAGGCGGCGCCGATTCCCGTGAAGAGCTTCCACGTGCTCGATGACGATGGCGCGCTGCACGTCGAGCCGTTCTACGTGGTCATGGGCTTCGCGCCGAGCCGGTACGGCGTGGCGCTGATGGCGCGCGCCTCGCAGCAGCAGGTGGTGAACGTCGCGCAGCACGGCGGGATGTGCGCCGTGATGGTCGGTGCGGCGGCGCTGCACACGCGGGAGTACCGGATCCCGACCCCGACCGACGCCGCGCGGTCGGGCGGCGCGTAGCGCGAGCGAACGAGCCGCCGTCTCGCGTCGGCGAGCTTAGAGAATTCATAGCTGGCGCTCGCGCCGTGGGCGGCCATTGCGGCTGCCGGGGTCTCCTGCATGTTGTGCGACCGGTCCGGCGCACCATGGGCTTGCCGCTGCCAGCCTGCGCGAGCGTCCACACCTCACCATCGACTCCCATGTACGTGACCGTCGTCTGGCACGCCACCACCGAGGACGCCGCGCGGCGCGACGAGATCTCTCACGCCGTGGACATGGCGTACGGCGATCTCCCGCGAGCCAAGATCACGACGCGCACGCACGTGCTCCGGCCGAGCACGACGCAGCAATTGTCCACGCTGGTCGCCAACCTCGATGGCATCGAGCAGGTGCACACGACGATGTTCACGTACGCGATCTTTCTGCACACCGATCGCGATGCCTACCACTGCAGCGATCCGTTCGACGTGAGCGCCGCGCGAGCCGTCACCAGGACGGATCCGTTCTGATGCGCCCGATCGTTCTCGTCTTCCTCGCGCTCGGGCTCGCGACGCGCGCCTCGGCGCAGCAGACCGACTCGCTGTCGCAGCCGCACGCGGAGTTCATGGAGCGCGCCTACATCTTCAAGAACGTCCCCGACGGAAAGACGGGCGAGTGGTTCGAGGGGCTCGTGCCGCTGCACATCCCCTTCCGGCAGAATGTCCAGGGGGTGTACGACAAGGTGCTGAAGGGCGAACGCCGAAGCCATGCGACGACGGCGGGCTTCGGCAGCGTGATCGTGAACCTCCGGCAGACGCGCGAGAACTCGGCGCCGGTGCGGACGCCGTCGTACATGCCGAAGCTCACCTTCACCTACTTCAACGCGCGGCGCGACGACTCGCTCACGCTACCGCGAGCCGCGCCGAAGAGCGTCCGGCTCTGGATCGTGCCGTTCGTGCCGTACGGCCACTACTCGAACGGACAGGACGGCTGCCTGTTCACGTTCCAGGTCGAGACAGGCGACGTCTGCGCCGACACGTCGAGCGTTGCCCGCGACACGGTGGACGCGATGGTCAACCGGCGCGACGGCAGCTTCTCGTCGCACTACGTGCAGCTCGGCGTGTTCTACCGAAAGGTCGCGCTCGACCCGAACCTCCCCGAGGGACCGTATCTCGTCGCGCGGAGCTACTGGTCGCTCGGCGCGCAGGTGCGGGCGTACCAGCCATACTACTGGCTCGGGGGCGGTATGTCGAAGGAATTACGCCAGCAGTACGGCCCCACGCGTGTGCGCATCCTCGCCAACCGCGTCAGGCAGCACGCCACCGGGCGATTCTTCGGCCCGGGCCAGCTCCGCGTCGAAGGCTGGGCCGAGGGGATCCTGGGGTCCTTGAACGACGAGGTGTCGCGGGTGCGGCTGTCGCTCGAGGTGGCACGCACGATGGACAAGCGCAGCGGCTGGGGACTGTTCGCTCGCGGCTACTCCGGCCAGGACGATTACAACCTGGGCTTCATGCGACAGATCACCGTCATCCAGGTCGGGGCGACGGCAAGCGGAGAGCGCATGCCGTCGTTCAGGCTCTGAGGACGGCCGGCACCGGCCGTCCGAGCGCGGTTCACGGGAAGGGCGCTTCCGGCGGCTTGGGAGGCGTCGGCGCCTCGCTCGGCTTCGGTCCCGTCGGTGCGATCCCCGTACGCGGATGCCCCGCGTGCGTCCCCCCGCGCTGCGGCGCCGCCTGCACCCGCGTCACCGGTGTAGCCGGCTTCATCGTCCACCGCGCGACCTTCCACGTGACCACCGCCGTCGCCGCGGCGAGCGCGATCGCGCCAGCGACGAGCACGCCGCGCATCGAGCGGATCACCGCGCGCCGCACCTCCGCCAGATGGACCGTCTGCGACGCGACGAGCGGCCACAGCTCGGCGGGCGCCCGCACCGCCGCGCGCTCGCTCGTCGCCCACGCGAGCACCGCACCCGTCTCGTCCACGGCACGACGGCAGGCCTCGCACACCGCGAGATGCCGATCGGCCATCACCCGCTCCGCTGCGCCGAGCACGCCGTCGGCGTAGTCGTCGAGCTGTGTGTCCGTCAGATGCATCGACTCGCGCGCGCTCATCGCAGCGCCTCGCGCATCAGCGTGCGCGCCCTGTGCAGGTGCGCGCGCACCGTTCCCTCGGCGACGCCGAGCATCTCGGCCACTTCGGCGTGCGCGAACCCCTCGACGTCGTGCAGCACGAACACCTCGCGCGCGCGCTCGGGGAGTCGCGCCATCGCCGCGTCGATCGAGAGGCGGCGCACCGGAAGCGGGGTCCCCATCTGCGCCCGCTCGAGCAGCGCCGGCTCGGCGACCGGCGCCACGCGCGCCAGGCGACGGCGCTCGCCGCGCATCGCGTTGAGCACCGTGTTCGTCGCCAGTCGCCAGAGCCAGGCGCCGGCGTCGCTGTCCTGGCGCAGCCGGTCGAGCTGCTCCCACGCGCGGACGAAGACGTCCTGCGCGAGCTCGGTGGCTCGCGCGCGGTCGCCGCTCATGCGAAGACACAGGCCGTAGATGCGATCGGCGTGGTCGTGGTAGAGCCGCTCGAGCAGCGCAGCCCGGGACTCCTCGGCCGGCGAGCGCACCGGCGCCGTGACGGGGCGGCGTGTGACGGCGGCGGTGATGCCGGAGCGAAGCGTGGTGAGCAAGGACACGCGCGAAAGGTTCAATCCCTCGCAGCCTGGCGCCACTGCGGGTGCGCGGGTGCGCGGGTGCGCGGGTGCGCGGGTGCGCGGGTGCGCGACGACGCATTGGTGCGCCGCGGTTTCGCACGGAGGCGCGGAGCATTGCCGGAGGCGCCGAGGACCTGGAGAGCGCGCGGCGCAACGGACCGTTCGATGCCGACCGAACAAATCTCCTCTTGGAACGTGGTTGGAGAGGAGCGTTGCGTCCGTCACGGCTCTCGAACGCGAGAGCAGTCCTCCGCGCCTCGTGGTACCGCTCCGCGCCTCCGCGTCAAGATTCGCGGCGCGGAGCAGCGTCGCTGCCGTGCCTCGCCGCGCGGGAGCGTTCGTGAAGATGGCAACCGACCCCGGGTGGAGCGAGCCGGCGGCGCGGAAGAGACGGTGCCCGAATTATCTGTGCGGGCCGACTAAACGCCATGCGCCCGGCCGGTGTTGTGAGGGGGAAGGCATCACCCACGACTCCAACTCGGGTAATCCCAATGAGACCACATATCCTCGCCGTCGCCCTGGCCGTGGCCCTGCCCGTCCGGGTCGCTGCCGCCCAGACCTCCGTCGGCCCCGCCGGCGCACCGCGGCCCGCTTCCGCTCTCCCCGACTCGCCGCTCGGCCGGCTCGGCCAGCGTCTGCTCGATGTCGTCGAGGCCGGCGATTCGGCCACCGTCGCGCGGTTCGTCGCCGAGCACCTCGGCCGCGACGTGCGCGGCCGCAGCCCCGAGAAGATGGCGGGCATGCTCGTCAAGCTGCACGCGCAGAGCGGCGGCCTCCGCGTCGAGCGCGCCATGATGGCCGGCAGTGCCCTGCGCATGATCACCAAGGCGAAGTCGGCCGAGAAGATGCTCGGCATCGAGCTCGAGCCCGCGGTCGGCGACAGCGCGCGCATCGCGGCCATCACCCTCGTGCAGCTCGACCCGGCGACGATGAGCGGCCCGCCGCAGCCCTGGGCCACCGGTTCGCTGAGCGACGCGCGGATCGCCGAGGTCATCCGCGCCAAGGTGAAGGACGCCGCCGACGCCGACCGGTTCTCCGGCGCCGTGATCGTCGGCCACGGCGACCACCTCCTCGTGTTCGACAACCATGGGTTCGCCGATCGCGAGGCGAAGCGCCCGATCACGAACACCACGCCCTTCGCGACCTACTCGATGGGGAAGATGTTCACCGCCGTCGCCATCGCGCAGCTCGTGTCGAACGGCAAGCTCGGGTGGGACGACACGCTCGCGAAGGTGCTGCCGTCTTATCCAAACCGTGACGCGGCAGGCCGCGTCACCATTCGCCAGCTGCTCACCCACACGGCCGGGGTACCCGACGTCTTCCTGTCGAAGCGGTTCGACATGTCGAAGAACTACGCGTCGCACCTGGCGATGCTCCCCGACTTCGCCGACGCGCCGCTCAACGCGAACCACGGCAAGAGCTTCGACTACAGCAACGGCAACTTCGCCGTCCTCGCCGCGGTCGTGGAGCAGCTGAGCGGGCTCACGTACGAGCAGTACCTCGCGCGCCACGTGTTCGGCCCCGCCGGCATGACGTTGCCCACCGAGAAGAGCGCGATCGGCTACGCGCGCTTCACCGAGCTCGACCCGCTCGGCGTCGAGCCGCGCCGGCCGGAGACCGTACGCGGCGCGGGCACGTCGTCCGCGAAGCCGCGTGCCGTCGGCTACGGCGGCGGTGCGTACACGGCGGAGGATCTCTACCGGTTCGCGCGCGCGCTGCGCACGGGGAAGCTCGTGCCGCAGGCGATCGCCGACAGCATCGTGAAGGGCGAGGTGACGATGGGGGGCCGCACGAAGTACGCGCTCGGCTTCTTCGACCGCGCGATGAACGGCAAGCGCGTCGTCGGGCACTCGGGCTCGAACCCGGACACGGGCCACGACGCCGATCTGCAGATGGTGTGGGACGACCAGTGGACGGTCGTGGTGCTGTCGAACTACGACGCGCCGGCGGGGATGATGATCGAGATGCCGATCCTCGAGCTGATCACCAGGAGCGCGACGACCGCGCAGCCCTGAGCGCGGCAGGAGCGCGACTTCGGCACGAGAGGGGCGTCCCGGTGGGGGCGCCCTTTTCGTGCCGTGCTCGGTGTCATTTCATCCGCAGCCGCCGCCCAGCCACGCCACGCCGAACCGGACGAAGGTGATGCCCTTCGCGGCGCCGTTCTCGTAGAGCATGCCGATCGTGCCGTCCGGAAGACGCGCCATCGTGGAGTACATCGCGGGGCCGGGCGCCACCTCCTTCGACACGGGCCACGAGCGACCCGAGTCGCACGACAGCCGCACCGTGAGATCGACGCGCCGCGTCTCGTGCGCCGTGTTGCTGAACAGCAGCATCCGCGCGGTCCGCGATCCGCGCGGCGCGTCCGGCGCCACGCGGATGATGTCGGCGTTGTTGCGCGGGTCGGGAAGCCCGACGTCCTCGGTCGCGGGACCGTAGGTGATCCCTCCGTCGCCCGAGATCGCGACGAGGCGATGCGTGCGCGACTTCTCGTACGCGCGGATGTTCTGCATCACGCGCCCGTCGTCGAGCTCGACGGCCTTGTTCTCGTCGAGCCCCGGGCCGATCGACGGGCCGAGCGTCCACGTCGCCCCGTGGTCGTCGCTGTACGCGTTGCCGGCGTGCATTCGTCGCTCGGCGTCGAGCCACGCGAACGGCTGCAGCAGTCGTCCGGGCGCCGGCGACCGCGCGGAGAGCTGGATGCCGTGGCCCGACGTGGCGAACATCCCGGTGGCGCCGGCCGGCTTGAGCGAGGCGGTGAGATCGCGCGGGCCCTGCCATGTCGCGCCGTGGTCGTCCGACCAGATCACGTGCGGGTGCACGGTGCCCGTGCTCGCCGAGTCGCGGTCGGCGTTGCTGCGGAAGATCCCGGTGCCCGGCGGCGCGTACTCGTAGAAGAGGAACACCCGGCCCGTCACCCGATCGACGAGCAGACTCGGGTCCCCGCCGCCGCGGCCGCCGTCGAAGTCCACGACCCGGCGCGCGGGACTCCAGCTGCGGCCGAGGTCGCGGCTGCGCCTCACGACCACGTCGATGTTTCCCGGCAGGTCGGCCGGCGAGTCGTTCCGCGCGTCGAACGCGGCGATCAGCGTGCCGTCGTTGGCGACGACGAGCGCGGGGATGCGGTAGGTGTGCACGCCCGCGTCGCCGGACTGCTCGAGCGCGATCCGGTCGAAGACGGGCGGCGCTGCCGAGCGCGGCGCGCCGGCGCAGCCGAGCACCACGAGTGCGACCACGATCGTGCAGCAGAGGGGCTTCATGGCGACGCAGTATGCCGACGAGGCGCAAGGCCGTCCATGCTGCCGCCTTCACCTCGCCCGCATCGGCGCTCTGGCGGACCCGTGCCGTCGCGCGTACGATGGCCGCCCCCGCCCGTCCTCGCGTGATCCCAGTTTCGTCTCATGGTCGCTGACGCCGACGAATCCGCCGT
Organism: Gemmatimonadaceae bacterium; assembly: GCA_035760455.1. GTDB lineage: Bacteria > Gemmatimonadota > Gemmatimonadetes > Gemmatimonadales > Gemmatimonadaceae > AG11. The sequence goes on from DASTSX010000390.1 coordinate 19,632, forward strand.
GCTCCGCAAGGTGGCGCTGCGCCTGATCCCGTTCATGGCGCTGCTCTACCTCGTCGCCTTCCTCGACCGCGTGAACGTCGGCTTCGCCGCGCTCACGATGAACGCGGACGTCGGGCTCTCGGCGACCGCCTACGGGCTCGGCGCGGGGATCTTCTTCATCGGCTACTTCCTGTTCGAGGTGCCGAGCAACCTGATCCTCGAGCGCGTCGGCGCGCGCCGGTGGATCGCGCGCATCATGATCAGCTGGGGGCTCGTCTCGGCGTCGACGGCGTTCATCACCGGCCCCACCAGCTTCTACCTCGTGCGCTTCCTGCTCGGCGTCGCGGAGGCGGGGTTCTTCCCCGGGATGATTCTCTACCTCACCTACTGGTTCCCGTCGGCGGTGCGGGCGCGCGTGATGAGCATGTTCCTCGTCGCCGTCCCCGTCTCCAACGTCGTCGGGGGGCCGATCTCCGCCGCGCTGCTCGGCACCTCGCTCTTCGGGCTGAAGGGGTGGCAGACGATGTTCATCGTCGAGGCGATGCCGGCGATCGTCCTCGGCGTCGTGACCGCGCTCTGGCTCACCGACCGCCCCGCGAAGGCGGCGTGGCTCACCGACGCCGAGCGCGCCACGCTGGAGCAGCTGCTCGCGACCGAGCGCGCCGCGACGCGCCCCGCGCACCATCTGCGCGACGGGCTGCTCAGCCCCCGCGTATGGCTCCTCGCGGTGACCTACTTCGGGCTCATCATGGGCTTCTACGGGCTGCCTTTCTGGCTCCCGCAGATCGTGCGCTCGTTCGGCGGCCTCACGAACATGGAAGTCGGTTTGCTGAGCGTGATCCCGTACGCCGTGGCGTCGGTGGGAATGATCGTCTGGGGGCACCGCTCCGACCGCCGCGACGAGCGCGCGTGGCACGTCTCGCTCCCGCTACTCGCCGGCGCGGCGGGGTTCCTCGTCAGCGGCTCGACCGGCGACGCACGCGTGAGCCTCGCGGCGCTGACGGTGGCCGCCGTCGGCGTCTACGGCGCGTTCGGCGTCTTCTGGACGCTGCCGTCGGCGGTGCTCGTCGGCACCGCCGCGGCGGGCGGGATCGCGCTCATCAACTCCGTCGGCAACCTCGGCGGCTACGTCGGGCCGGTCGTCGTCGGACGGCTGCGCGATGCGACCGGCTCGTACTCGGCGGGGCTGTACGTGATCGCGGCGGCGATGGGGGTGGCGGGGGTGCTGGTGCTGGCGTTCAGGAAGAGCGTTCGGCGGCGGCAGGAGTAGCGATCAGGGCACGTCGCGAGGCGGCTTGATGTTCCCGAATTCATCAAAGGACGAGTAGTAGAACTGAAAGAGATCGTCGTTCGCTTGCACCCACCCTCGACTGGTCATCTGTGACGCAAAGGTGTATTCGACCCTCGCGTTTCTCAGCGTCTGAATCCAGCCGTAGCAGTTTGCGCTCTCCGCTCCGCAGGGGATGCGCTCGGTGTAGAGC
>DASTSX010000391.1:0-4755 GCA_035760455.1 Gemmatimonadaceae bacterium
CCGGCCGACGTCCCCGAGATCTGGCGGTCGATGCGTCTCACCGTGGACGTCGAGGCGAAGGCGAAGGAGCGCGCCGTGCTCGCGTTGCTCGATCTCGACCGTCGCGCCACGCCACCGTAGATCGGAAGCGACGGCGCGAGCGCGGCCTGTGCTCCCGCCCGGCGGCCGACGACCAGTGCGCCGAAGCGCAGCGAGTCGAGGGATCGGCACGCCAGCGCGGACTTCGGGGAGCGTCCCCTGATACCGGGTACCTGCTACGTCGGTCGTGCCGGGTACTTCAGTAACAATCAAAACTCGATCTGCGCCCCCAACTCCACCACCCGATTGCTCGGCAGCCCGAAGAAATGGGCCGCCGACTGCGCGTTGCGCGACATCAGCACGAACAGCTTCTTCCGCCAGCGCGCCAGCTTCGCCGTGCCGGTCGGCAGCAGCTGCTCGCGCCCCAGGTAGTAGCTCGTCTCCATCGGCCGCATTCGCAGGCCAAACGGCTCGCCGAGGGTGAGGAGCTCGGGGACGTTCGGCGTCTCCATGAAGCCCGACCGGATCACGACCCGGAAGAATCCCTGGCCGAGCGGTTTCACCGTGATGCGATCCTCCCCCTCGACGTAGGGGACATCCGCCGGCTTCACGGACAGCAGCACCACCTGCTCGTGCAGCGCCTTGTTGTGCTTGAGGTGGTGGAGCAGCACCGCCGACGCACCCTCGGCGTCGCTCGTCATGAAGACCGCGGAGCCTGCCACACGCGGCGGGGGATGACGCTCCAACTCCCCGAGCAGCATCTCTATCGGCAGGCTTCGCGCCCGCATGATCTCGTACAGCGTCTCGCGACCGACCTTCCACGTCGTCATCAGGGTCAGGACGACGATCGCGATGGCGAGCGGTACCCACCCGCCCTGCACGATCTTCAGCGCGTTCGCCCCGAGGAAGGCGAAGTCGAACAGGAAAAAGAACGCCGCGAGCACGACGACACGCCACAGCGGCCACCCCCAATTGGTCCGCGCCACGACGGCGAACAGCAACGTGGTGATCGACATCGTTCCCGTCACGGCGATGCCGTACGCCGCGCCGAGCGCGCCCGACGACTTGAATCCGGCGACGATCAACAGCGTGCCGACCATCAGCGCGATGTTGATCTGCGGCACGTAGATCTGGCCATGCTCGCGCGCACTCGTGTGAACGATCGTCAACCTCGGCGAGAAGCCGAGCTGCACGGCCTGCTGTGAGAGCGAGAACACCCCCGAGATGAGCGCCTGCGAGGCCACGATCGCGGCGAGCGTGGCGATGAGCAGCAGCGGATAGAGGAACCAGCGTGGCGCGAGGAGATAGAAGGGGTTGGCGATCGCATCGGGCTGTCGCAGCAGCAGTGCGCCCTGGCCGAAATAGTTGACCAGCAGCGCAGGCAGTGCCAGGGTGAAGAAGGCCAGTCGGATCGGTCGCTTGCCGAAGTGGCCCATGTCGGCGTAGAGCGCCTCAGTGCCCGTGACGGCCAGGAATACCGCGCCGAGCGCGGCGAAGGCGACGAAGCCGTGCTCGCTGAAGAAGCGGACTGCGTACCACGGGTTGACCGCCGCCAGGATGCGCGGCTCGTGCAGGATCTCGCGCAGTCCCAATACGCCGATGACGAGGAACCAGGTGAGTGTGATCGGCCCGAACGCGCCACCCACCTTCGCGGTGCCGTGTCGCTGCACCATGAAGAGGAGCAGCAGGATGCCCATCGCGATCGGCACGACGTACTGCGAGAGCCCCGGCGTCACCACCTCGAGGCCTTCGATCGCGCCGAGGACCGAGATGGCGGGCGTGATGATGCCGTCGCCGTAGAGCAGGGCCGTACCGAACACGCCGAGGATGATGAAGAAGGCACGGCGGCGCCGGTCGTCGGCTCGATGCTGCCGCTGCAGCACGAGCGCGAGGAGCGCGAGCACCCCGCCCTCGCCGCGGTTGTCCGCCCGCAGGATGAACACGAGGTACTTGATCACCACGACGAGCATGATCGACCAGAACACCAGCGACAGGATGCCGTATACGTTCGCGACGGAGGGGGCGAGGCCGTGCGCCTCACCGAACGCCTCCTTGATCGTGTACAGCGGGCTCGTCCCGATGTCACCGTACACGACCCCCAGCGCCGTCAGGGTCAGGACGGCGAGCCGGCGGCCGGTGGGTGCGTGCACTGCCGCGTGATGCGCGTCGGGGCCGGGAGGCACATCCGCATGCGGCGCGGCGCCATGGCGGCGGTCGATCGCTGGGGGCGCAGCCGCGTCGATCGAATCGCGCGACGATGGGAGACTGGTGGGATCGGACATGAGTCGCGGTCCTGCGAGCCGCGCGGAAGCGTGTGAGGCGACGATACCACGTCGCGCGTGAAGACTGCACAAAGGTACGGCCCGGACCTACAAAGATTTCACAAAGAGGCTGTCCGTTCTTCGTCGGCCGCGCCGTCGCCGACGCCCGCCGCCGGGAGCCGGAGCGTGAAGATGCTTCCGCCGCCTGCACCCGGCTCGTAGCACACGGTGCCCCCCTGTGCTTCGGCCATGCGCCGCGCGATCGAGAGGCCGAGCCCGGCACCTCCGGTATCTGGCTGGCCCGGCGGGCGATAGAACGGCTCGAAGATGCGTTTCTCCTCTCCCGGAGGGACCCCCGGTCCGCGATCGGTTACCGTGATGTGGATCGCGTCGCCGCGCCGCTCGGCCCGGAGAGCGATCGTCCCGCCGTCGGCCGAGTACTTCGCGGCGTTCTCGAGCAGGTTCACGATGACGCGGAGCGCGTGCACGAAGTCGAACCGGCCGACGAGGAGTGGCTCGCCGGCGTCCACTTCGACGTGCAGTCGGCGCTCGCGCAGCGTCCCCGACAGCCGCTGTAGCGCGGCGCCGAACAGGTCCTCCACCGCATTCACCTCGGGCGTCACGGTGAACGAGCCCGCGTTCAGGCGCGAGAGGTCGAGCAGGTCGGCGACGAACCGGTTCAGACGGTCCGCCTCCTCCTCGATCGTCGCGGCCCGCTCGTCCCCGTCGGCCCGGAGGTCGTGCGCCAGCGCCTTGATCGTGGTGAGCGGCGTGCGGAGGTCGTGCGAGACCGACGCGAGCAGCGCGTTCTTGAGTTCGTCCGCCTCGCGCAGCGCCTGTGCGTGCGCCGCCTCGCCCTCGAGCCGCAGCCGCTCGACGCCGAGCGCGGCGTAGTACGACAGCGCGACCAGGAAGCGGGACTGCGCCCGATCGATCGCGATGGGGTCGTCGTCGATCAGCCGGAGGACGCCGACGCTGCGGTCGCGCACGCGCAGCGGCAGCAGCAGCGCGCGCGCTCCGTTCGCGTCGAGGCCGAGCATGTCGCTCGCGTCGCGCTCCTCGGCGCTGACGCGCACGCCGCCATCCAGGCGCTCGAGCGCGGTGCGCCCGCTGCTCATCACCCACTCCACGAGCTGCGTGCCGCCCATCCGCAGCGCATACGGGCCGGTCCGGTCGATCGACGCGCTGGCGTCCCGCAGCGCGCCCGCCGTCGCTACCACCGTCAGTCCAGGAGCCCGACCGGGGACGTAGATCTCGCATCGTGCGGCGCGGATCGAGCTCCTCATCACCTCGGCGATCGCTCCGAGCGCATCCTCGGCACGACCCGCATTGAGCGCCTCCGCGCCGACCGCCGAGAGCCGGTCCACCTCGGCCGAACGCTGGCGCGCCCGCGCCGCATCCGCGCGGGCGCGGGCGAGCAGCTGCGCGGCGACGATCCCCGTGGCGAGAAATGCGACGAGCACGATCCAGTCGAGCGCCTGCGCGACGACGAGCGAGTGATACGGAGGAAGGAAGAAGAAGTTGAACAGGAGGAAGGCGGCGACCGACAGCGTGACGCCGATGCGGCGCCCGGTGCTCGCGCCGGCGGCCAGCACGACGAGCAGGTACGCGAGCGCGACGTGCGCCTTGTCGAGCTGCGCCCGCACGGCGAGGAGCGCGAGCGTCGCCACGCCGAGCGCACCGAGCCAGAGCGCGAGCGACGCGATGCTGAACGGGCGGTCGTCGTCCGGCTCCTCCTCGGTCCGCGGTGCGTCCTGTCGCACGACTAGCGTCCGGACTCGAACCGATAGCCGACGCCGGGCTCCGTGATGATGAGCGTCGGGCGAACGGGATCGCGCTCCAGCTTGCGGCGCACGCTGGCGACGTGGACGCGCAGGTTCTGCTGCGCGTCGCCGTGCGGGCGGTCCCACACGCGCGTGTAGAGCTGCGCGTGCGTCAGCGTGCGCCCCGCGTGGGTGGCGAGCACGCGCAGGAGCTCCCACTCGATCGGCGTCAGGTGGACGGCGACCCCGTCGCGGGTCACGCAGCGCTTCGCGAGGTCGATCACGACGTCACCCACCTCGATCCGCGTCTCCCCGGTGCCCACGCCGCCGAGCGCGGCGCGGCGCAGCTGGGATCGCACCCGTGCCTGGAGCTCGATCGTGCTGAACGGCTTCGTGACGTAGTCGTCCGCGCCGAGATCGAGCAGCGCCGCCTTCTCCGTGTCGGAATGCCGCGCCGAGAGCACGACGATCGGTACCGCCGACCACCCCCGGATGTCGCGGCAGACGTCGGCGCCCGCCATGTCGGGAAGCCCGAGGTCGAGCACGATGAGGTCGGGTCGCTCCGCGGCGGCCAGGTCGAGCCCCTCGCGCCCCGACGCCGCCTCCAGCACGCGGGCATGATCGGCCTCGAGGGCATGCCGGACGACGCGGCGAATCTGTGGCTCGTCGTCGATCACGAGCAGGGTGGGGGCGGACGCTCCCGGTGGCATGTC
>DASTSX010000392.1:0-3565 GCA_035760455.1 Gemmatimonadaceae bacterium
GCACCGTCGGATGGTCGTAGCTCCCGATCACGCTGGAGTTGATGTTGGCGAAACGGTCGAGCTGGGCGCCGCCGAGGAAGCCCACGGAGATGCGCCCGCCCTGCAGCCAGTACGCGAACATCTCGGGCACCGAGACCGTCGTGCGGGCCGTCTCGCACAGCTCGGGGTCGCCGATCGAGAGCGGGAGCACGTCGGGGCGCGCGCCGATCGTCCCCGACTCGTAGATGAGCGTGATGTGCGGCGCGTGCATGAGCCGCGCGAGGTTGCACGCCAGCGACGGCGCTCCGATGCCGACGAAGCAGACGTCGTCGTCGCGGAGCATGCGTGCCGCCGCGATGGCCATCATCTCGGCGGCGCTGTGTGCGGTGCCGGCGCTCACGCGACCTCCGCGCGGGTCGTCGCGTCGAGCACGTGCGCTTCCATCCATCGGAGGAACGCGCTCCGATCGCGCGAGATCGCGTCCCAGGCGAGATAGAACGCGTTGTCGCGCCCGTAGTATCCGTGGGCGTAGGAGGGGCGCGCCCCGCCCGGCACCTCGGCGATCGCCGTCACCGTCCAGTACGGGAGCACCGCGGAGTTCGGGCTCGGCGCGCGCAGGTCGTCGACGACCTCCTCGACGGTCACGATCGCGTGCCGCGCGGCGAGCACGACCTCCTTCTGCACGCCGACGATGCCCTCGATGAGCACGTTTCCCTCGCGGTCGGCGCGCTGCGCGTGGACGATCGCGACGTCGGGCCGCAGCGCCGGCACGGCGGCGAGGCGTTCCCCGGTGAACGGGCACTCGATGGCGCGGATGTTCGGGTTGTGGCGCACGAGATCCGAGCCCGCGTAGCCGCGGAGGATCGCGCACGGCAATCCGGCGGCGCCGGCGGCGTACGCGGCGGCCATCGCGGCGTGGCTGTGCTCCTCGATCTCGATCGCGTTGGGCCAGCCGCGCTCGACGGCGTCGCGCAGGCGGTGCAGCGAGCCGACGCCCGGGTTCCCGCCCCACGAGAAGATCAGCTTGCGGACGCAGCCCATGCCGATCAGCTGGTCGTAGACGATGTCCGGGGTCATCCGGACGAGCGTGAGGTCGCGCTTCCGCTGCCGAACGATCTCGTGCCCCGCGGCGAACGGGATCAGGTGCGTGAACCCCTCGAGCGCGACGGTGCTCCCGTCGCGCACGTGCGCGGCGACCGCGTCGCGGAGCGAGAGGAACGAGGTCATCGGCGCACGCGCATCGATCGATCGAGGAACTCGACGATCGTGCTCCACGTCGGCGTGTAGGGTTTGGGGTTCTCCGCGGCGCAACCGGCGGCCGCGGTGGAGCGGCGCGTCGCCGCGGCGGCGAGGGCCGTGTCGCTCATCATCCGGTTCCACGGGCCGTGTCCCGCGACAGGCAGGCTGATGAACACCGCGTCGCGGCACGCCTTGTTGAGGGCCTGATAGAGCAGCTCACCCTGCGCGTGCGGCACGAGCGGATCCGAGCCGCCGTGGACGATCATGATCGGCGGGTCGGCGGCGCTGACGTAGCGGATCGGGTTGGCGCGCTGCACGGCGTCGGCGCACGTCTGGATCGCGCAGCCGACGAGCTGCGACTCCGGCGACGAGGGCGCGTCGTGACAGAACGCGCCGCGCCCGACGGCGGCCGCCGGGTCGCAGGGGCGCAGGGCCCAGGCGTCCATTTGCAGGAAGTCCGTCGGCGGGTAGAACGCGACGGCCGCCTGGACGGCGCTCGACACGCCGGTAGTGCCCTCGGTGCCCTCGAGGTCGGGGACGTCGCCGGTGACGGCGGCCATGGCGGCCGTCCAGCCGCCGGAGCTCTCGCCCAGGATGGCGATCCGATCGGGGTCGAGCCGGTGCTTCGCGGCGTTGGCGCGCAGCCAGCGGACGGCGGCCTTGATGTCGTGGAGCTGCGCGGGGAACTTCACCTGACTGCTGGAGCGGATCGAGACGCCGGCGACGGCGTATCCCGCCTGGTGCACCACCGCCGCGAGCGCCTGCGCGTTCTGCCGGCCGTTGTCGGAGAGCCACGCCGAGCCGCGGGTGAAGATCACGACGGGCGACGGGCCCGCCGCGTTGGGTGGGAGATAGAGGTCGAGCAGGTGCCCCTGCCCCGTCGTCGCGTCGGAGCGCGCGTACGCGACGTCGCGCAGGGTGGGCGCGGGGCCGGGAAGCGGACGCCCGGGCTGCGCGGCGAGCGTCGGCGCGATGCAGAGCAGCAGAGTCGCGAGCGCGGCGCGTGTCATGTACGCCTCCGGGTGACGAGGTCGAGGAACACGGTCTCGTTCGCGCCCTGGAGCACGACGTCGAACCGATAGGTGATCGCATCGCCGCGCGGGTCGTCGCCGCGTCGGGCGACGAGCGTGTCACGCCGGCCGATGGGGAGCCGCTCGAGCAACGGATCGACGGCGTTCGACGGCTCGTCGTCGAAGTACAGGCGCGTGTAGAGATGGTTGAGCAGCCCGCGGCCCAGTACCGCGATCGAGATGTGCGGCGCCTGCTGCCGCTCGGCGTCGAAGGGAACGGCGCCCGGCTTCACGGTCGTGAAGGCGAAGCGGCCGTCCGCGTCGGTGGCGATACGGCCGTACCCCGTGAACCCGGGGTCGAGCGGGAGGTCGCGGCGGTCCGCCGGGTGGGCGTAGCGCCCGTGAGCGTTGGCCTGCCAAAGCTCGAGCACCGCGTCGGGCACCGGCTCGCCGTCGCCGTCGGTCACGCGCCCCTCGACGCGGATGCGCGTGCCTTCCGTGGCGGGCGTGCACAGCACGTCGCACCGCGCATCCTCGCGCATGAGACAGTCGTGGAAGAACGGCCCCACCGTCTGCGACGCCGTGAGCGGACGCTGCGTCATCGGTGCAGATCCCTCGACTCGCTGCGCTCGCTCGGGATGACGGCCGTGTGCAGATCCCTCGACTCGCCGCGCTCGCTCGGGATGACAGCTGTGTGCAGATCCCTCGACTCGCTGCGCTCGCTCGGGATGACGGCTGTGTGCAGATCCCTCGACTCGCTGCGCTCGCTCGGGATGACGGACGCCGTCATCCCGAGCGAAGTCGAGGGATCTGCACCTGGCCCCGCCTCCAGGCGCGAATCCTCGAACGGCGTCGCGCGCGGGCCGTCGAGCACGATGTCCCACCGCCAGCCGAGCGCCCACTCGGGCTCCGTGACGTCGTGCGCGTACTCGGCGATCATCGAGGCGCGGCCGGCGGCGGGCGCCGAGTTGAAGATCGGGTCGAGCGGAAGCAGCGGGTCCCCGGCGAAGTACATCTGGGTCACCAGTCGCGACGCCCAGCTGTCGCCGAAGAGCGAGAAGTGGATGTGCGGCGGACGCCAGGCGTTCGGGTGGTTCTTCCACGGATACGCGCCGGGCTTGATCGTGAGGAAGCGGTACGCGCCCTGCGCGTCCGTCGTGCACCGTCCGATGCCGAGGAAGTTCGGATCGAGTGGGCCCGGCCACTGGTCGCGCTTGTGCACGTAGCGGCCGGCCGCGTTGGCCTGCCACACCTCGACGAGCGTGTGCGGCACCGGATTCCCGTCCGCGTCGAGCACCCGACCGGTGACGATGATGCGCTGCCCGATCGCTTCCCCT
>DASTSX010000393.1:0-6914 GCA_035760455.1 Gemmatimonadaceae bacterium
GAGACGGCGTGGACGTACCCGACCGTGCGGTCGAACAGCACGCCGCGCTTGATCGGGAAGTGCACGACGAGGTGGTCGACGTGCAGCAGCGGCGGCGCGTGCTGGGTGCTCGTGCTCACGCGGCCGCCACCTCACCGCCGGCGAGGCCGATCTGCCCCTTGACCTCGCGCTTCTCGCGCTTCTCCGCGACGGGCAGCCAGCAGCGGTCGAGGTGCTCGCCATCCCCCACCCGCGCCTCCAGCGGCGGCAGCTCGGCGCACGTCTCGAACGCGTGCGGGCAGCGCGGCCGGAAGCGGCAGCCGTGCGGCGGGCTCGCGAGCGAGGGCGGCGTGCCGGCGATCGCCGGCAGGCGCGCCGGGCGCGGCCGGTCGACGCGCGCGATCGACCCGAGCAGGCCCCAGGTGTACGGGTGCTGGGGGTCGTAGAAGATCTCGTCGAGCGTCCCATGCTCGACGATCTGCCCGGCGTACATGACGGCGACCCGATCGGCGACGTCGGCGACGACCCCGAGGTCATGCGTGATCAGGATCACGCCGGCGCCCGTCTCCTCGCGCAGCTGGCGCACCTCCTCGAGGATCTGCGCCTGGATCGTCACGTCGAGCGCCGTCGTCGGCTCGTCGGCGATCAGCAGGCGGGGGTCGCACGAGAGCGCCATCGCGATCATCACGCGCTGGCGCATCCCGCCCGAGAGCTCGTGCGGGAACGCGCGCAGCCGCTCTGCCGGCCGCGGGATCCCGACCCGCTCGAGCAGCGCGCGGGCGCGCTCGATCGCCGCGTCCTTGCCGACGTCCGCGTGCGCGCGGATCTGCTCGGCGAGCTGCGGGCCGATGCGCTGCACGGGGTTGAGCGCCGTCATCGGATCCTGGAAGACCATCGCGATCTCGGCCCCACGGATCCGCCGCAGCTGCTCATCGGAGGCCGACACGAGATCGGTGCCGCCGAACGTCGCGTGCCCATCGAAGCGCGCGTTCGGCCCCCGCGTAAGGCCGAGCAGCGTCATGCCGGTCACCGACTTGCCGCAGCCGGACTCGCCAACGATCGCCAGCACCTCGCCGGCGTCGACGTGGAACGAGACGCCATCGACCGCCTGCACGAGGCCGTCCTCGGTGCGGAACGCGACGCGCAGGTCCTCGACCGTGAGGAGAGGCGCTTGCCCTCCGCCCATCGCGCGCGACGAGCTGCTGGCGGCGTCACCGCTCATCCGCTCAACCGGATCCGCGGGTCGAGCAGCGCGAACAGCACGTCCGTAATCGCGCTGAGGATCACGACGAAGAAGGCGCCGAGCATGACGACGACCATCACCGGCGGCACATCGAGCTGGGCGATCGACTCGGCCGCGTACTGGCCGACGCCCTGCAGGTTGAAGACCGACTCGGTGAGGATCGCGCCGCCGCCGATCACCGCCGCGAAGTCGAGGCTCCACAGCGCGACAATCGGGATCAGCGAGTTGCGCAGCACGTGCCGGAGCAGGACGCGCCGCTCCGAGATGCCCTTCGCACGCGCGGTGCGCACGTAGTCCTCGCTCATCGCGTCGAGCAGGTTCGAGCGCAGCACGCGCGAGTAGATGCCGATGAACAGCACGCTCAACACGAGCCACGGCAGGATCATGTGGTAGAGCCAGTCGAGCGGATCCTGCGTGAGCGGGACGTAGCCGCCGTTGGGGAACAGCTGCACCTTGAACGCGAGGAAGTAGAGCGCGACGGCACCGAGCAGGAACACCGGCGTCGAGACGCCGACGAGCGCGGCGACGGTCAGCGCGCGGTCGGTGAAGCGGCCGGCGCGCAGCGCGCTCAGCACGCCGAACAGCACGCCCATCACGAACCAGATGATCCCGGCACCGATCGCGAGCGAGAGCGTCGCCGGCAGGTTCTGCCAGATCTGGTCGAGCACGTTGACCTGCTGCGTGTACGAGATCACCTCGCCCGTGAAGATCTTCTTCATCGTCGTCAGGTACTGCTGCCAGAGCGGGTCGTCGAAGCCCCAGGTGCGTCTGATCGCGGCGACCGTCTCGGGCGTCGACAGGCGCCCGGCCATCCGCTGCGCCGGATCGCCGTTCGGGATCACCTGGAAGATCAGGAACGTCAGCACCGAGATCGCGAACAGCACGAGCACCATCGAGAAGAGACGCCGCACGACGAAGCGCGTCATCGCGACGCCTCCTGCGCGTGCTCCTCAAGCCGCACTCTCGCGCGGGGGTCGAGCGCGTCGCGCACGCCGTCGCCGAAGACGTTGATGCCGAGCACCGCGAGCACGAGCATCGCGCCCGGCACGAACGTCATGTGCATCGCGCTCGGGATCAGCCGGATGCCGTCGGAGATCATCGTCCCCCACGACGGATTCGGCGGCTGCACGCCGGCGCCGAGGTACGACAGCGCCGCCTCCAGCAGGATCGCGTTCGCGACCATCAGCGGCACGAACACCACGATCGTGGACGAGACGTTCGGCAGGATCTCGCTCCACATGATGCGCAGCGGCCCCGCGCCGCCGACGCGCGCGGCGTCGACGAACTCCTGCTCGCGCAGCCGCAGCACCTGTCCGCGGATCGGCTTCGCGACGTACGGGATGTAGACGATCCCGATGATGAAGGCGGGCACCAGCAGCGAGTTGCCCTGCAGGTGGAGCGGGCCGATCGTGATGCCGCCGAGCGCGAGCGCGGTGCCGAGCGCGATGCCGAGCAGCACGACCGGATAGGCCCAGATGAGGTCGAGTACGCGCGCAAGCACGCCGTCGACGAAGCCGCGGAAGTAGCCGGCGACGATCCCGACGATCGTCGCCAACGTCATCGTCAGCAGGGTCGCAAGGAAGCCGACCTCAAGTGAGTTGCGCCCGCCGTAGAGCAGCCGCACCGCGATGTCGCGCCCGTTCTGATCGGCGCCGAGCAGGAATCTCCCCTGCCAGGTGGGGCCGATCGGCTGCCCGGTCGGCGAGACGACGTCCGTTCTGACGCCGTCGACCACGACGGTGTCGGTGACGTGGTTGGCGTTGGGCGTCGTCTGCGCGACGTGGTCGGCGTACAGCGGCGCGCACAGGCACAGCACGACGATCAGCAGGAACAGCGCCCCGAACGCCAGCGCCGCTTTGTTGCGCCGCAGCCGCCGCAGCCCGAGCCGGTACGGGCTGAGGCCTGCCGTCGCGTCCGCGCCGGGGGCGGCGGGCGCCCCGACGCGGACGGTTGAGTCGACGGTCGCCATGTGTGACCTACTTCAAGCGCAGGCTCGTCCAGTCGTTGAGGTACGTCGGGTGGAAGATCGCCGCGTCGAAGTCGATCCGGTCGGAATAGAACTTCGGATGCAGCTCCGCCCCGTAGGCCGCGACGTAGGCTCTTCTCGCGGTGTACACGTCGAGTCTCGCCCAGTCCTCGGCGACGCTCTCCAGCTCCGCGGTCGGCACCTTGTTGAGCCGGTTCAGCTCTCTCTGGATGAACGGGTCGTTCACCTTCGAGAAGTTCTGGTTGTTCGTCGGCTGGATCGAGCGGCCGTCCATCAGCAGGTAGAAGTCGGCCGGGTTCGGGAAGTCCTGGATCCAGTCGGCGAAGCCGGTCTGCGGATCGGTCTCCGCGCTGCCGATCGTCGGGAAGTAGACCTCGTCGGCGATGATTCTCTCGCTCGCGTCGAAGCCGATCTCGTTGAGCAGGTCGGTCCAGTAGTCGACGTACTCGCGCCGCGGGCTGCGCTGCTGACCCCACACGACGACTCTGGTGCCGACAAGTCCGGCCTCTCTGATGAGCGCTCTCGCCTTCGCGATGTCCGGTCTCTCGCCGTAGGGGCATCTGACGTCCGGCAGCTCCGTCGCCGGGTTGCCGACGAGGCCCTCCGGGATGAACCAGCAGGAGGGCTCCAGGAAGCCGCTCGCGAGCCGCACCATCGCATCGCGGTCGATCGCGTAGTTGACGGCCTGCCGCGCGCGCAGGTCGTCGAACGGCGGCTTCGTGACGTTGAGGAGGAAGTAATAGGTGGACGGCACTGCCTCGCGCGAGAAGCGGTCGCTCGCCTGGCTCTCGATCTGCGGCAGGATCGACGGCGGCAGCGTGTCGCCGGCGTCGAACACGTCGTCCTCGTTGTTGAGCACGCGCTGCGCCTCCGACTGCGTGTTCGAGACGATCGTCACTCTGATCGTGTCGAGGTGGCCGGTCGGGATGTCGGGGATGTCGAGACTCGCGAAGCTGGGGCTTCTCTCGACCGTGAAGCCGCGGTTCGGCGACACGTTCGTGATCATGTACGGCCCGACGCCGGGCGGCGGGTCGTTCGAGAGGTTTCTCATCGGCGTCCCGCTCGGCACGAGGCCGGACGACGGGAACGCGAGCACGTTTCCGAACGCGCCGTAGGGCTCGGTCAGGGTGATCGCGATTCTGCCCGTGGCGTCGTCGGTCTGAATGCCGGAGATCGCGTCGGCTCTTCTCGCGTCGTAGTCGGCCGCGCCCTCGATGTAGTTCGTGTAGAAGGACTTGCCGCCCCAGTTCAAGCGGATCGCGCGCTGGATCGTGTACGCGAAGTCGCTCGCTCTGACCGGTCTGCCGTCCGAGAATCTGAGCCCTCTGCGCAGCGTCAGCGTGTAGGTCAGCCCGTCTCTGGAGACCTCCGGAAGCGCTGTGGCGAGACCCGGGATGAGCTCGCCGCCGGCCTCGCCGGTGGCGTGCCGGTAGGTCACGAGCGGCGTGTAGCTGATCCACGTCGCCTCCGCCGACTGCGTCGTGTAGCCCAGCTGCGGGTCGAGGTAGTCCGGCGCCGTGCCCATCAGCACCGAGATCGATCCGCCCTCCTGCCCACCGCCCGCGCCGCCGCCGGACGTGCTGCCGTTGTCGTCTCCACCGCCGCCGCAGCCAGCGACGACCAGCGCGAGCGCAGCGATCAGCGCCAAGCCCGCGATCCGAACGCGTGCGTACATCGAAAGCCCTCCTCTTGAGCTGCAAGGAAGACTCCCCCGTTTTCGGCTTCTTACTCGCGCGAGTCGAACGTCACCTCGATCCGCTCCCCGTCGCGCCGCTCCTCCACGCGCGCGGCCGCGCGCAGCGCCTGCATGTCGGCGTCCGTGACGGGCTCCATGAGGCTGCGCGGCCACAGCCGGCGCGCGCGCACGACGTTGGCCTCGGCGGCGTAGAGCAGCATCTGAGCGCCGACGTAGAGCCACGTCAGCAGGCCCAGCACGATCGCGAAGAAGCCGTACGTCTGGTTGCGCGGAGCCACGACCTGGTCGACGTAGATCCCGGCGAGCGCCTGCAGCGCGGCCCACCCGACGGAGGCGAGCACGATCCCCGGCCACAGCTGGCGCGTCGGCACGGCATCCGAGGTGAAGAGGCGGAAGACGGCCCAGAACAGCGCGACGTCCAGCAACACCGAAGCCGGGAAGCCCGCCGCCTTCAGCACCGTGCCCCCGCGTCCGCCGGCGAGCAGGCCGACCGCCGTCGTGACGGCGACGTTCAGCAGTCCGAGCACCAGCAGGGTCAGCAGGCCGCGCAGGCGTGCGGTGAGGAAGTTGCGGCGCAGCCGGTGCGGAACGTCCCACACGCGGTCCATCGCCCGCTGACCCGCGAGCGTGATGCCGAGGCCGGCCCAGATCGCGCCGGCAAGGCCGATCACGAGCGCGACCGTACTGCCGCCGAGCGCGTTGACCTCGAGGTCTCTGCCGATCACCGGGAACTGCGCGACGGCCGATCTGACGATGTCGTCGTAGACGTCCGGGTTGCCTCTGAGCACATAGCCGAGCACGGTCACGAGCACGAGCAGCAGCGGGAACAGCGCGAAGAAGCCGTACCAGGCCATCAGCGCGGCGAGGTTCCCAGCGTGGTCGTCGGAGAACTTCTTCAGCACGCCGATCGGGAAGCCGAGCGCGGCGCGACGCCGCTGCAGGCGGTCGAGCGCACGCACGGGCGTCAGCGGGTCCACGGCGCAGTTGTACCCGTCGGCGCGGCGGCGCGCGCCACACATGAATTGGAGGTCAGCAACATGCGTGGTGCAAATGATTAACGTTGCACGATAGTTCGTTGCGTTTCCAGTCACACCCGCTGTAGACCGCACCGCACACGCACTGGAGACTGCCGGGCATCATGAAGCCCGACACGCATTCCCCCGACCACGCCCGCCTCGGCCGCGCGGTTCGCGAGCTGCGGGCTCGCCGCGGGCTCTCACAGGAGGAGCTCGGCTTCCGCGCCGGTCTCCACCGCAACTACGTCGGCGCGATTGAGCGCGGCGAGATCAACCCCACGTTCCGCGTGCTGTTGAAGCTCGAGCGCGGGCTCCAGCTGCCGCTGTCGGAGATCATCCAGTTGTGGGAGCGCCGCGCGACCGACACGATCGCGCCGCGGCTGCGACGGCCGCCGGCGGTGCCGGCGCCAACCCGCCGCAGATCCACGGACTGACCGATTTCCACCCGCTTCCCCGGGGTATGCCGCTGGCGACGACCCCGACCCGATGGAGGCGAATGCGATGACGGTCCGTTCGAGCTCGCAGGGCATCCTCGCCGACGAGAACGCAGAGAAGCGGCAAGAGATCATCGACCTGCTCAAGAAGGCGTATTGGATGGAGCTCGAGACGGTGATGAGCTATCTCGCCAACTCGGTCAATCCCGACGGCGTCCGCGCGCAGGAGATCGTCGAGTCGCTCGCGCAGGACATCCAGGAGGAGCTCGGCCACGCGCAGAGATTCGCGCAGCGCATCAAGGAGCTGTACGGCGTCGTGCCCGGCTCGCTCGACTTCACCGCCGAGCAGTCCTACCTGCAGCCGCCCGAGCACCAGACCGACATCGTTCACGTCATCCGCGGCGTGATCGAGGCCGAGACCGGCGCAATCGAGCACTACAACCGCATCATCGAGGTCACCGACGGGATCGACTGGGTCACGCAGGACATGGTCATCGAGATCCTCCATGACGAGGAGGGCCACCGGCGGCTGTTCGAGGGCTATCTGCGCGAGTACGAG
>DASTSX010000394.1:0-11476 GCA_035760455.1 Gemmatimonadaceae bacterium
AGCCGGGTTGTGCGCGCTCCAATCGGACGAGCACGCCGCGCACGTCCTGGGCGCGACCACGCAGCTGTGCGTGCGCGTGCTCGGCGAGCAGCGCGTCGACGCGGTCGGCCGTGCGGGCGGCGCGAGCGGAGAGCCACTGGCTCGCGCGCGCACCGTCGTCCAGAGCGAGGCCGTCGTGCTGACTGGCCAGCGCGATCGCGCGCAGGTTCGCCGAGCCGAGGCGGAACATCGTGTCGCGCAGCTGCCGGAGCGTCGCGCTGTCGCCGCGCACGGCCGCGTCACGCCAGCGCGCGAACGGCGCGAAGGGTCCGAGCGAGCCCGGTCGCTCGCTCCCGTCGAGCGGCAGCGCTCCCATGGCGACGAGCAACCCACGGGCGGGCGGGTATGGCGCGGACGCCAGCGCACGCTGAAGCGCCTCGGTCGCGCGGTCCCGCGCGGCGGGCAGCGCTCCCAGCGCACCATCGTGGTAGATGCGGGTGCCCAGCGTGAACCAGAGGTCCGCATCCGTCTCCGACAGCTCGACGACTCGCTGCCACGCCGCCCGCTGCTCGGCGACGGTCGCCGGCGCCGGGTAGCGGGGGCCCGCGTACAGGTCGAGCCGGAGTCGATCCCGGGGGGTGAGCCCGTCGCGATGCATCCACGCGAGCCACAGCCAGCGTCGGCTCGCGCCGGTATCGAAGATCCGGTCCGCGAGCGTCGCCGCCTGCAGCGCCGCGAGTGCGAAGGTCGAGTCGCGCCGCAGCGCGAGCTCGTACTGCCGCAGCGCGGCCGTGTAGTCCATCGCGCGCAGTGCTGCCTGGCCGGCGAGGAACGCGCGGAGCGCCGGGAGGGAGCGCGTGGTGTGCAGCGCGAGCTGCTCGTCCTCGCCCGCCTCGGCGGCGAGCAGCTGGCCCGCCAGCCGGTCGATGAGCCCGGGCAGCCCGTCCATCGGCCCGCTGACCGAGGCTTCGGCGCTCACGGAGCCGGACGGCACCATGAGCACCGCGGCACGGACGAGCACGCGCGCCGGCGTTCCGACGACGCTCCCGATGACGACGCGCTCCGCGCCGAGTCGGCTCGCCAATCGGGCCACCGTGTCGCGCGACACGTCCATCGCGGGGTTGAGGCCGGCCGCTCGCCACGCGCCGAGCACGGCCCCCGCGTCGAGCGAGCGCGCGCTGGAGTCATCCGCCAGCCGCGTGGAGAGCAGCTCGACCATTCCGTCGCGCAGGAAGGCGAGCGAGGGATCGGCGCCCGTGACGCGGAACGGGGCGACGACGACGCGCTGGGGCACGGTGAGGCGCTCCACCGTGGGCGACGGATCGCGGCGCGCGCGGCCGATCAGCACGCCGGTGCCGATGAGCGCGATCATAACGATCGAGAGGATCGCCCAGCGCAGCCAGATCGGGACGGTGACCTCGGTGATCTGGCGCGGGGCGGTCGAGCGAGGCCACGACGAGACCGGAGCTTCGTCGCCCGCTCCGCGGTGGAGACTGCGAGGTTCCACCGGCGGGAGCACGACCGCCTCGCCGAACGTGCCGGCTGCCGACACGGCCCGCACGTCGGCGCCGGCATCCGGTTCGTCCAGCGTCGTGGTTTCAGCCGACGGCTCGTCGCCCCACGACGCGCGCTCACGCAGCCGTTCGGCGAGTGCCTCGACGACCGGGTCGGGATCGAGCTCCATCTCCTGATGGAGCAGGGCCGCGTGCAGACGCGCCTGCTGGATGGCGCCCGCGCGATCGCCCGCCCCCGCCATGGCCGTCATCAGCTTGACGACGTTTCCCGAGTCCAGCGGCTGAACGGCGGTGAGCCGCCGCCGCCACTCGACCGCTCGCGCCGTGTCGCCCGCCGCCTCCGCGCGGGTGGCGAGCATGTCGAGCGAATGGGTGAGCGCGGCCCGCAGTCGGTCGCGTTGCGCCGAGCTCCACTGTTCGAACGCCTGCGAGCTGGAAAGGAAGAAGCCGTCGAGGAACGGCCCGGCGTACACGGCGACGCCGGACTCGAGATCGCCGCGCTCGATCGCGGCCTCGAAGTCGCGCACGTCGCACTCGATCCGGCCAAAGTCGAGCCGGATCGTATTCGAGCTCGACGCGAACAGATCGTCGCACTGCAGGGCTCGGCGAGCCGCGTAGAGGGCCTGCGTCAACGAGTGCCGCGCGCGGTCCTCCTCCGATTCGGGCCAGAGCAGACCGATCAGCTTGTCGCGGCTGAGACCGGCGTCGCCCGCGACGGCGAGCACGCTCAGCAGTGCCAGCGTGCGGCGCTGCGTCGCCGCTCCGCCGAGCGGACGACCGGAGTCATCCGCGAGACGAGCGCCGCCAAACGTGTGCAGGCGTATCACTTCGACGCTGTGAGCCGGTTTGAGAATCGTTTGAGAGTCGTGTGAGGCTCTCTATCTACTCTTGACCTCCCACGCCGCCAGCGGCGGGGGTCACACGCCACACTCGCATTCAACCCCGCCGCGAGAGACCACGCAACCCGACGACCCGAGCTCGAATGGCTCGTGATTCGCTGGGACATCCCGAGCACAACAGGAGGAGTACCCAATGAACGATCCGATCGCCGACCAGATCGGCGCGTCGTCCGTGTCGATGCGGACGGCGCCCGTGCTCATCGAGATGTCGGACCTCATGGCGGTCGCCACCGCGTTCTGTCGGCGTGCCGGCGAGCCGACGGTGGAAGCCCACCGGCTCGCGACGCTGCGCGACGTGGTCGAGTCGTCGCGTGCGCTCGCCGCGGCGCTCGAGGAGTTCGCGCGCGCCGGAAGCGTGCATCATCGGGGGATCCACTGCACGGCCGACATGCGGGCGGAGCTCGAGCGGTTGACGGATCGGTTGACCGCGTGGTCCGAGGCGGTCTTCACCGCCGGTACGGGGCAGCGCGAGTGGGAGCTCGGCGACGGGGGAGCGCGCGATCGCCAGCGCGGCGATCTCGAGCAGCGGCTCGCGACGGCATATCCAGGGCTGGCCATCGAGCGCGCCGCGCCGATGCACGTGAGCGCGACCTGATCGAGCGGATCGATGCGACTGTCGCTGCGCTTCGTTCTCCCGCTGGTCGTCGTGCTCGCGCTGCTCGCGTCGGCGGCGATGCCGCTCGTCGACCGGCTGACCTTCCGCTGGTTCGTGAAGGACCTCGATCTGCGCGCCAGCCTGATCGCGAACACCGTGCAGGAGCGCGTGGCGCCGCTCGCCGCCGCCGGCGACCGCGTCGGGTTGCGCGCCTTCTTCTCGCGTCTCACCCAGGACGAGCGCCTGCACGCCGTCGGCGTCTGCACGAGCGGACGGACGCGGCCCGACGGCACGGCGCACGTGCCGAGCGCGGTGCGATGCGACGCGATCGACGCGTATCTCGAGCCGTCGGGGCACGTCGTCGAGGATGCGCACGGTCCGCTGCTCGTCTCGGCGCGCCGGATGCACTTCGGTCCCGACTCGACGAACACGCTCGTCATCGTGCAGGACCTGAGCTTCGCGGCGCGTCGCAGCGAGGAGACGAAGCGGTACCTCTTCTACTTCTTCGTCGGGCTCGGCCTCGTCGTCTCCGTGATCACCGTCGTCGTCGCGCAGCTGAGCTGGCGCGGCTGGGTGCACGGGATGCGCGCGTTGATGCGCGGTGAGGGACTGCTGCGTCCCACGACCCGCTCCACCGGCTCCGAGCTGCAGCCGATCGCCGACGATCTGCGCATGCTGATCCGCGACCTGGAGGCCGAGCATCAGCAGCGCGACGACGAGCGTCTCGCGTGGAGCCCGCAGACGTTGCGCGAGATCCTCGATCGCGAGCTGCGGGGCGCCCAGGTGATCGTCGTGTCGAACCGCGAGCCGTTCATCCACGTGCGGGAGCCCGGCGGCATCGCGATCCAGCGGCCGGCGAGCGGGCTCGTGACGGCGATGGAGCCGATCATGCGCGCGTGCTCGGGCACGTGGATCGCCCACGGCAGCGGCTCGGCAGACCGCGAGGTCGTCGATGCATGGGACCGCGTCGCCGCCCCGGTCGAGGAGCCGGGCTATCAGTTGCGGCGCGTGTGGCTCACCAAGGAAGAGGAGGAGGGCTACTACTACGGCTTCGCCAACGAGGGGCTCTGGCCGCTCTGCCACATCGCGCACGTGCGGCCGACGTTCCGCACCGGCGACTGGGCGCAGTACGAGCGGGCCAACCGGAAGTTCGCCGACGCCGTGATCGAGGAGGCGCGCACGCCCGACCCGATCGTGCTCGTGCAGGACTATCACCTCGCGCTCGCCCCGCGCATGATCCGCGAGCGGCTCCCCGACGCGACGATCATCACGTTCTGGCACATCCCGTGGCCGAACCCGGAGGCGTTCGCCATCTGTCCGCAGCGCGAGCAGCTGCTCGACGGCCTGCTGGGAAGCAGCATCCTCGGGTTCCACACCCAGTTCCACTGCAACAACTTCCTGGACACCGTCGATCGCCAGCTCGAGGCGCGCGTCGACCGGGAGACGTTCGGCGTGTCCTATCGCGGGCAGCGCACGCTCGTGAAGCGCTATCCGATCTCGGTCGCGTGGCCGCTCGACGCGGCCGTGCACGAGCAACCCGCCGAGGCGGCGCGGGCGCAGGTGCGGGCGCGACTCGGGCTGCCGGCCGACCAGACGATCGGCGTCGGCGTCGACCGGCTCGACTACACCAAGGGTCTCGAGGAGCGGTTCCGCGCCGTCGAGCGGCTGTTCGAGCTCCAGCCGGAGTGGATCGGACGGTTCACCTTCGTCCAGATCGCCGCGCCGTCGCGCGGACACATCGAGCAGTATCAGTCGTACGCGCATCGCGTGCGCGCGCTCGCCGACCGCATCAACGACCGGTTCGTGAACCGCCGCGCGCCAGCGATCCTGCTGCTCGCGCAGCATCACGACGCGCACGAGGTGGTCGCGCACTATCGCGCGGCCGACCTCTGCTTCGTGAGCAGCCTCCACGACGGGATGAACCTCGTCGCGAAGGAGTTCGTGGCGTCGCGCGACGACGATGCCGGGGTGTTGATCCTCAGCCAGTTCACCGGCGCGGCGCGCGAGCTGCCCGAGGCGCTCATCGTCAACCCGTACGACAGCGATCAGTGCGCCGCGGCGCTCGAGGTCGCGCTGACGATGCCTCTGCGCCAGCAGCGCGCACGCATGCGTCTCATGCGCGGGCTGCTGCGCGAGTTCAACGTGTTCCGCTGGGCGGGACGCATGCTGCTCGACGCGGCGGTCGTCCGCCGGCGCGTCCGCTTCGCCGGCCGGCTACCGGACGGATTGAAGCGCCCGCGCACCTCCGACGGCGCGACCACGTCGGCCGTGCATCACGCGTCGTTCGGCGCCCTACTGTGACCGGCTCGTCGTCGTCGGCTTCGCGGCATCGTCGAGCATCAGCACCCAATCGGCCCCGAACCCCTCCGACGGCGGCGTGAACCGCCGGGTGCCGGCGTTCGCGAACCGGCCGATCGGCAGCCGGTCGCCGGAGCGAGGATTGAACCACTGCGCGACGACGCTGTCACCCGAGATCTTTCCCATCACGACGTCGAACGGCCGACCCTGCGCGCTGTACACGAACGCATACCCGTCGCCGCGCGTCGCCTGGATGTGGTCGGCGCCAGCGAGCGTGTCGGCGACGAGCGATTGGTCGGGCACGCGGGAGAAGTAGTCGCGCGATTCGATGAGCCGGCGCACGAGGGGGATCTGCGCCGCGCCCGGCCGCTGCACCGCCTGCGGCCAGTACACCTGCGGCCCATTGATCGGCCGGCGTCCGGGCGCGTAGAACTGCCACACGGCATGGTTGCCGTACGTGTGGCCCGCCGCGCCGGCGAACACGTCCCAGTAGGCGCGCTGCCGCACGTGCGCGTCGAACGACCACCCGTTCTGCGCTGCGCGGAAGTCGAGCGGGTGATCCTCGTAGAGTGGCTCGCCATCGATCACCGGCTTCACCGGCGTGCGCGCGTAGTCGGCCGCGATGCGTCCCCAGCTGCGCGTCCCGGCGGCGAGGCCATGCCCGGTCTGCTGCATGTTGAAGTCGAGCCACGTGTCGCCATGGAACGCGGTGGACGACGTGCACGCCCCACACGGGTGGAACGTCATCGTCACGCGCCCGTAGTCCTCACGCCCGCTCGCGCCGATCGCGATCCCGCGCGCCATCGCGCGCCAGACGTGCTCCACGCCCTCCGTCCGTCGGTCGCCGCCCAGCACCCAGATGATCGGATGGCCGCCGTACCGCCGGCCGACGAAGCGCCCATACGCCTCCGCCGTGGCCTCGTCGAACACGACGTCGGTGGCGCCCTGGGGGTTGATCACCCAGCGTCCCCAGGTCGGCAGCATCGCGACGTAGAGCCCCCGCCGCTCCGCTTCGGCGACCACGTAGTCGACGTGATCCCAGTAGTCGTACGCGGCACGGTCCGTCGGCGCGCTTCCCGGCGTGACGGCGGGACGCGTCGGATCGCGGTCGAGGAGCGGAAGGTCGCCATACGCGTTCGGGACGGTGAGCCCGTCCAGCTCCGCGAGCACGACGGCCTGGATCGCCGTGTACCCCTGGTCGGCGCGGAGCTGGAGGTAGCGCACCGCCTCCTCGCGCGTGAGACGATGGAACAGCTCCCACGCGGTGTCGCCGAGATAGAAGAAGGGGCGCCCGTCCTCGGTCACGAGGAAGCGCCCGCTCTCGTGCACGCGGATCCGCGGCAACGCGCGCCGGGCCGGCCGCTGCGCCTCGGCGATCGTGCCGATGCCGAGCGAGGCGGCGAGCAGCGCGGTCGCGATGACCCGTCGTCCCATGCACATCCTCGTCGTCGGGAGTGATTCGAGCCGAGGCGAAGATGGTCCCGCCGAGATGGGGCGTCTAGAACGGGGCGCTGAGCACGGCTGCCCGGCTCGCCACCCCCAACCGGTCCACGGCCGTGACGCGCACCTCGCGCGTCGAGGACGTACCGCGCGTGGCGAGCGGACGCGATCGCACCGCGGCGGGCACGATCTCCGTCGTCCACCCCGCGTCGCTCCGCGTCTGCACGACCCACAGCCAGGGCGTCGCCGACACGGTGGACGTGCCGCCGAAGCCGATCGGCACCGGCGGCTGCGCGGTGGGGAGGATCTCGAGCATCGCGCGGCCCGAGGCGTCGCTGCGCACGGCGATCGACGGCGCCGCCGGCGTGCCGACGCCGAGCCACGCGGTCGCCGGCACGAGCGCGGGCTGCGCGTACGGTCCCGCCGCGAGGCGCTCGTTCAGCGCATCCGGGTTCTCGAGGAACACCTTCATGCTGAAGTGCACGTTGCCCGTCGCGCCGGGCTGCGCGCGCGTGAGCCGAATCTGCTCGAGGATCTCGCTCGTGGGCCACCGGAAGCTCGGGAGCAGCATCTTCCCCGTGTAGTTGCCCGGCCACATGTGGCGCTTCATGACGTTCTCGTCCACCCACCACTTGAGCAGGTGGTCGTACCGCTGCTCGGGCTTGTCGGTGGACCAATAGAGCTGCGGCGTGAAGTAGTCCACCCATCCCCGGCGGAGCCACGTGCGCGCGTCGGCATAGAGCTCGGTGTACTGATCGAGACCGCGCACCGAGGGCGGATAGCCCGGCCGCCAGATGCCGAACGGGCTGATCCCGAAGCGGACCCACGGCTTCACGTTGTGGATCGCGTCGTTGAGCTGACGCACGAGCAGGTTCACGTTCTCGCGCCGCCAGTCGTCGCGCGCCAGCGTGCCGCCGCCGCGGCGATAGCGCTCCCACGTCGCGTCGTCGGGGAAGGGAAGCTCGCGCCCGTTCGCGCGCTCCTTGTACGGATAGAAGTAGTCGTCCATGTGCAGCGCGTCGATGTCGTAGCGGCGCACGATGTCGAGCACGACTTCGGTCGTCCGATCGCGCACGCGCGCATCGGCGGGATCCATCCAGAGGTACGGGCCGTAGCGCCGCACCAGCTCGGGGTTGGTGCGGCTCACGTGGTTGGCCGACGCGGGCCGCGTGAGCGAGTAGCGCGCGCGGTACGGGTTGATCCACGCGTGGAGCTCCATCCCGCGCTTGTGCGCCTCCGTGATCGCGAAGGCGAGCGGATCGTAGTACGGCTCCGGGGCGCGCCCCATCTCGCCCGTGAGCACCTCGGACCACGGCTCGAGGTCGGAGCGGTAGAGCGCGTCGGCCGCCGGACGCACCTGGAACACGACGGCGTTCATGCGGAGCTGCGCCATCCGGTCGAGGATCGCCACGAGCTCCGCCTGCTGCTCGGCGGTGGACAGCCCCGCCTTGGACGGCCAGTCGATGTTGCCCACCGTCGCGATCCACACCGCGCGCAGCTCGCGCGCGACGGGCGGCGGAGCGGACGACGGTGTGAGCGGCGGGGCGGACTGCGCGCGCGCCGCGGCGGCGGCGCCGGCGAGGGTCAGCAGGACGGCGAGGCGGGTGAGGCGGGACGACATGGGCGGGGCGCGGAGATGCGGAGATGCGGAGGGGGACGTTCGAACGACGTGTGGCGCCCGTCCGGCGCCACGTGTCGTACTATACTCCCACCGCCACCATTCGATCCTGCCGCACCGACGGCAGCCCCAGGATGCGCCGGTAGACGTTCAGGTAGCGCGACGCGCTGCGCTCCCACCCGAAGTCGCGCGCCATCGCCTCGCGCATCATCTCCTCCCAGGCTTCCGTGTCGCGGTACTGGTCGACGGCGCGGTTCGCCGCGCGCATGAAGTCCGTCGGCGAGTATTCGTCGAACAGGAAGCCGGTCACGCCGTCCTCGATCGTGTCGGCGAGCCCGCCGACGCGCCGCGCCACGGGGATCGTCCCGTAGCGCTGGGCCCGCATCTGCGTGAGGCCGCACGGCTCGTACTGCGACGGCATCAGGCACATGTCGGCACCCGCCAGCAGCAGGTGCTCGAACTCGTCGGTGAAGTCGAGCTTCACCGCGATGCGGCTCGGCGCGCGCTCGGCGAGCTCGGTGAGCATCGCCTCGTACCGTGCCTCGCCGTGTCCGAGGAAGACGTACTGCGCGTCGAAGGCGAAGTAGCCCGGATCGCCGACGATGAGGTCGAGCCCCTTCTGCGACACGAGACGCGCGGTGAGCGCGAAGATCGGGGCCTGCCATCGGCTGAGCCCCGTGGCGCGCTGCAGCGCGAGCCGACAGCGCTTCTTGCCCGCGAGGTTGTCGGCCGTGAACCGGCGCGGGATGATCGGATCGCGCGCCGGGTCCCACACCTCTTGATCGATCCCGTTGACGATGCCGACGAGACGATCGCGCAGCGCCACGAACACGCCGTCGAGGCCGAAGCCACCCGCCTCCGTGCGCAGCTCGTGCGCGTGCGTCGGGCTCACCGTCATCACGAGATCGGAAAACACGAGGCCGCCCTTGAGCAGGTTGACGCGTCCCCACCACTCGAGCTGCCGGGAGTTGTACAGCGACGAGGGCAGTCCAATCTCGGCCAGCGTCGACTCGGGGAAGTGTCCCTGATAACCCGCGTTGTGCACCGAGAGCACGGCGCGGATCCCCTCGTAGTACGGGTGCGCGATGAACTCGGTCTTCAGGTAGATGCTGGCGAGCGACGTCTGCCAGTCGTGCGCGTGCAGGATGCTCGGCGCCTGCGGCAGGATCTTCGGGAGCGACACGAGCACCGCGCGCGCGAAGAGCGCGTAGCGGAGCGCGTTGTCGGGATAGTCGCCCTGCTCGTCGCCGTAGAGGCCGGGCCGGTCGAAGTACACCTCGCTCTCGACGAACACGATGCGCGGCGTGCCCGTCTGATGCGGCGCGGCCGGCTCGTAGAGCCGCGTCGTCTCGGTGCGCGGACCCACCGTGAGCGAGAACGACGGACCCAGCGGGCGCAACTCCGTGCGCTCGCGCACGGGCGCGTACAACGGCATGATCACCGTCACGGGGATGCCCGAGGCGGCCTGATATTTCGCGAGGCTCGCCACGGCCTCGCCGAGCCCGCCCGTTCGTGCGTAGGGCGACAGCTCGGGGACGAGATGCACGACCGGCGCGGGGGTCCCGTCGGGGCGCGTGAGGGGCGCGGACGGCACGCTGGCGATGGGCGTCGTCGGCGGCGCGACCTTCTTGCCGCGCGGAGCGCGCTTCGGCTTGTCCGTCGCCGTCGTCACTTTCCGCGTGCGCGGCTTGCGGCGCGTCGACGGCGTGGTGACGAGCGACGAGCCATCGTCGCCAGCGCCGGCCGCCGTCGGCCGGTGGCCGTCGTCGTTGCCATCGTCGGCGGACGGCCGTGCGGCGTCAGCCGATGCGGGTGTCGTCACCGCCTCGGGCAGCACTTCAGTCTCGGGGGAAGGAACGCGGTCCATGGGATACGAGCGAAGGCGGGACGGTAAGGGCGCCGCGACGCAAAAACGTCGCCCGACAACATGCACCCGAATGGCGCATCCGTCAGGCGAGCAGCGGCGCCGCGCTCGATTTGCGACCTGGCTGATTCTCCAATGATACGACAACGCCGCCACAAAAGGGGCGGCGCAGGAAAGTCAGTCGAGAATGCAAAACCCGGACGAAGGCGGACCGGCCGAAGGCGGGCCGATGCGTGCGCGAGGCCCACGCATCGGTCCAGCCTCACCGCGTCACGCGCCCGCGAAGGTGTCGCAGACGCGCGGATCGCCGGTGTCGAAGCCCTTCCGGAACCAGGTCATCCGCTGCTGCGACGAGCCGTGCGTGAACGACTCGGTGCTCACGCGACGTCCCGAGCGCCCCATGATGCGGTCGTCGCCGACGGAGGCCGCCGCGTTCATCCCCTCCTCGATGTCGCCCTGGTCCAGCTTGTCACGCTGCTGCGTCGAGCGCCCCCACACGCCGGCGTAGCAGTCCGCCTGCAGCTCGAGCCGCACCGAGTACTGGTTCGCGTTGGCCGGATCACCCTGCTGCGCGCGCCGCACCTGCTGATCGGTGCCGAGGAGGTGCTGCACGTGATGGCCGAGCTCGTGCGCGATGACGTACGCCTGCGCGAAATCGCCCGACGCGCCGAACTTCGACTGGAGCTCGTCGTAGAACGCCAGATCGATGTACACCTTCTCGTCGAGCGGGCAGTAGAACGGCCCCATCGCCGACTGGCCGACGCCGCATCCCGTCTCCGTCGCGCCGCGGAAGAGTACGAGCTTCGCGGGGCGATACTGCGTGCCGTACTTCGGTAGCACGTTCGCCCAGACCTGCTGCGCGTCGTCGAGCACGAACGATACGAACCGCACCTGCGGCTCCTCGCGCGCCGAATCGGCCGGCGCCAGCTCGCCCGACGCCGTGGTCGTCGTGGCGGGGACCTCTTCGAACAGGTTCCGGCCGAACAGGAGGCTCAGAACCAGGAGGACGGCCGTACCGCCGATCCCCATGCCCAGCCGACCGCCCCCCATGCCCCGGCGGTCTTCCAGGTTCGAGCTGCGGCCCATATCGCTCCACTTCATGGCGGCCTCTGCGCTGTGGTGTGCGAGATCCGAGAAAAGCAAGAAGTTGGCCGGGGGCGGAGGTGGCGCGAGAGTGTGCGCCATGCGCGGCGTACCCTCGTACTCCGTACCGCTGGAAATCCGCGCATACCGCCGCGAAAGCCTGGGTGCGCCCCGAATGAGGTGTCC
>DASTSX010000395.1:0-9693 GCA_035760455.1 Gemmatimonadaceae bacterium
GACACCGGCACCGGCGACCCCGTCTGCGTTCCGGCGCCGAGGTTGTTGAACTGGAACGCGTCGGTGACGAAGCCCTGCATGGTCGCTTCGAAACCGTTGTTCGTGAACTCGCTGTACTCGTAGCCGGCCACGACCTCCAGCTCCTGCCGGTCGCCGAGCTTGGGCGCCGCCGTCAGCAGCTGCTGGAAGTTGAGGTTCTGGAGGCTGCGCTCGGCCTGGCGCGCCACGCCGTTGAACTCGGCGCCGAGTGGACTGGTGCGCGGCACGTAGGTCTGCCGCACGGAGCTCGTGTAGTCGGCGCCGAGCGTCGTCTGCGCCGTGAGCCCGTCGATGATGAGCAGGCTGCCGGTCACGTTGCCGAGGATGCGGTTCTCGGGCGCCTGATCGGTGATCTGCCTCGCGAGGGCGACCGGGTTGCGCACGGAGCGCTCGGGGCCCTCGTAGAACTTCGTCTGGTTCGTGACCGGGTCCACCACCTCGATCGGCAACGTCGGGTTGTAGATCGCCATGTTCGTGAACACACCGCCCGCGAACCCGCCGCCGTTCTCCATGGCGAGGTACTGGTTGTTCACGCGCGACGCGGTCAGGTTGGCGTCGAGGTTGATCTTGCCGTCGATCGCCGACGTGTGGCCGTTGAGTCGGCCCTGATACCGCTTGAGGCCGTTCTCGATCACGACGCCCTGCTGATCGAAGTAGTTCAGCGAGGCGCGGTAGTTGGTCTGCTGCGAGCCGCCCGAGAACGCGATGTTGTGATTCGTCGCGTACCCCGTCCGCAGCAGCTCCGACTCCCAGTCCGTGTTCGCGGTTCCGTTCAGCGCCAGCTGGGTCTGCGGGAGGTTCCCCTTCGAGACTTCCGACTGGACGAACGCGCGGTATTCGTCGCCCGACATGAAATCGAGCCGGCGCGCCGCCCGGGATGCGGCGACGTAGGTGTCGTACTCGAGCGTGGAGCTGCCGCGTGCGCCGCGCTTCGTCTGGACGAGCACCACGCCGTTGGCGCCGCGGCTGCCGTAGATCGCGGTGGCCGAGGCATCCTTGAGGACGGTGATGGACTCGATGTCGTTCGGATTGATCGAGTTCAGCGGGTTGCGCGGGAGCGCCGCATTCACGCCGCTGATGCTCGCGCCGGCGACGATCGACTCGTTCTGGAGCGGCACGCCGTCCACGACGTAGAGCGGCGTGTTGCTCGCCTGGATCGAGGTGCCGCCGCGGATGCGCACCTGCGCGCCGCCGCCGGGCTCTCCGCTGTTGGTCGTCATCTGCACGCCCGCCACGCGTCCCTGAAGGAGCTGGTTCGCGTTGGCGATGACCCCGACGTTGGCTTCGTCCGCCCCGACGGTCGCGACGGATCCGGTGATCGCCTCACGTCGCTGCGCGCCGTAGCCCGTGACGACGAGGTCGCTCAGCACGGTCGCCTGCGCGACCATGGAGAAGTCCGCGTTCGTCGTCGCGCCGGCCGTGACGGTGACCGGCCGGACCTGCGCGGCGAAGCCGATGCGGGTCACGCGGAGCTGCTGGGGCCCGGGTCGGACGCCGCTGAGCGTGTACGACCCGTCGTTGCGCGTCAGCGCGCCGAGCGTGGTGCCGATGACGCGGACCGTGGCGGACACCAGCGGCTGCTGCGACGCCGAATCGACGATACGTCCCGAGACGATCCCCGTCCCGGCCTGCGCGGATAACGGTGCAGCGAGCAGGACGCTGCCCAGGGCCGCGGCCACAGCACATCGAGTCAGTGCCATTCGTTTGCCTCCACAAGGAACGGGGTGCTGCTCCGGCAGTCGAGAGCGGGCGATCCGGAGCGGCGGCGCGGAGTGGCGCCGCGGGGTCGTGCGAGAGAGCGAAGCGGACGAGGTCGACGTCCCGTCGAGACCGGCCTCGACGCGAGCGGCGACGAATTCATCCATTGCCAGCGCAACATTTCGTGCAACAGTGAAGACGCGATTGTAACTCGCGCGTCCGAAAGCGCAATGCAACCCTCTTCGGCTGCCCCGCGTAAGAGGCACCGAACACCTCTCGTTGTCCAGAGACCTCGTGTCGAGCGGTTCGGTTTTCGTCCATTTGCATGACGAATGAGGCCGCATATGTTGCGCAAACGATTGCGCACTCGTTGCGGTACTCCCATCCCCTTCCCATGGCCGTCAAGCGAACCACGCTGAAGGACATCGCCTCGCAGGTCGGCCTCTCGCCCGGCACCATCTCGCGTGCCCTCGCCGACCACCCCGACATCAGCGACGAGACGAAGAGTCGGGTGCGCGAGGCCGCGCAGGCGATGAGCTACATCCCCAACTACCGCGCGCGGTACCTTCGGGCGAAGCACTCGCGCCTCATCGCCCTCATCGTGCCGGAGATGAACATGTTCTTCGTCCCGTCGATGATCGCCGGCATCAATCACGTCGTGCAGCAGAACGACTACTCGCTGATCGTCTTCCAGTCCGACAACTCGATCGTCCAGGAGCGTCGCCTCGCGGAGTACGCCACGCATCTCTCCGCCGACGGCGTGCTCCTCGTGCTCTCCTCCGAGACGAGCGACCTCCAGCATCTCGACGTGCTCCACGACTTCGGCATTCCCGTCGTGCTCCTCGACCGCACGATCGAGACGACGAAATACACGACGATCACGATCGACGACGAGCAGGCGGGCCGCGAGGCGGCGAGGTACCTCATGGATCGCGGCCACACGCGCATCGTCGGCGTGTTCGGCGATCAGCGGCAGCGCATCAGCTCGATGCGTCTCGAGGGGTTCCGCCGAGCGCACGCGGAGCGCGGACTCCCCCTCGCCGACTCGCAGATCCTCCGCGTCACGATGATCGACGACCTCGCGAAGCAGTTCGACGACGCCTTCGCGGCGCATCCGGACCTCACCGCGTTCTTCACGATGACCGACGACCTGCTCGTGCACACGCACTATCTGCTGGCGCGTCGCGGGACCCGCATCCCGGAGGAGGTGTCGTTGATGGCGATCAGCGACGGAGAAGCGCCGTCGTTCCTCCATCCGAACGTCACGCACCTGCGCCACTCCGGCGTCGAAGTCGGCGAGCGCACCGCGCACCTCCTGATCGGGATGATCGAGCACAACTCGGACGCGATGATGGACGTGCGCATCCGAACGACGCTCGTCGAGCTCGGGTCGGTCGCCGTTCGTGCGAAGCCGCCGAAGAAGCGCGTCAAGAGTTGAGCCCTTTCCGAACCTCGCCATGAGCCTCGCCGCCGTCGCGCTCCTCGCGCAGCTCGCCGCCCCGATGACAACGGTCCGCCCCGTGCTCGCGTTCCCGGAGCCGGGGCTCGACGATTCCGCCGCGTACGCCGGCTACCGCACGCGAGTGTTCCGCGACGCGGCCGGCAACACGGTGCAGGTCTACCTCGACGCACGCGCGCAGCGCGTGGTCCATCTCTGGGCCGACGCCGAGAACGAGAGCATCGGCTTCACCGCGCGAGGCGCCGCGGGAGGGCCTGCCGCGCTGCGGTGGGCGCGGGACGAGGCGCGCGTCGGACGCCGCGGACGCACGCGAGTGCTCGAGCACGCGCTGGTGGCGGACGAGCCGGGCATCGCCGTCGGCTGGTTCCTCCTCGGCTCGATGCGCGTCGAGCGCGATCTGCAGTATGGCGGTCGGCAGCGCGCCTCGTTCGGCGAGGGGCCGTTCGTGATCCCCGAGGTCGAGCGGCTGCTCGCGGCGACGGCGGCGCTGGAGAGCGGCGAGCGGGCGCGGCACCTGGCCCTGCTGCACGCCAGCGGTATCGACGAGCTTCGCGCGCGCAGCCGGCCGACGCTCAGCGTGCGCGACGAAGGCGGCGCGCGCGTCGGCCGCGTCTCGCAGCCGGCGCTCGACGGCGCCGACACGCTGGTCCTGGAGCTGCGCGTCGATCCACGTCGGGTCAGCATGGACGCGGCCGGCGACTCGCTGCGGCTGCGCGCGCGCGACGGCTCGAGTATTCCCTTCACGGTGCGGATCGGCACCAGCGGGCGGACGCTCACGCCGCTCCGCCGCGAGCAGATCTTCACGCCGGCGTTCCTCTCGTACGCAACCGCCGTGCGGGCCGACGGCGCCCGGGCCGCGACCCCGCGCGCCGTCGCGCTGCAGGCGCGCCGGCTCGAGCGGCAGATCCGCGGTTTCGAGCTGCTCGCCTCGCGCGAGAAGCTCATGGCGGGGCTGCCGACGTACGCGACGTACTTCGGGCGCGACATGCTGATGACGGCGCTGATGATGCAGCCCGTCTGGCGGCCGGAGATGACGGCCTTCGTGATCGCGAGCGCCCTCCGGAAGCTCGCTCCCGACGGGCGGGTGAGCCACGAGGAGGCGCTGGGCGGCCAGGCGGTGCGCGAGGCCGCGGCGGAGTACGCGGCGCTCGTCGAGCGCGCGGGCACCCTGTCGGCCGGTGCCGCCCGCGACAGCGCGATGGGCGCCGCGCAGACGGTGCTGCGGCACCTGCGACGCGTCCGCGAGAACTACCACATGATCGACGCCGAGTTTCAGCTGCCGATCCTCGAGGCGCGCTGGCTCCAGGATGCCGCCGTGCCCGCCGCGCGAAAGCGGCAGTTCCTGCTGGACTCGACGGAGGGCTCGTCCCGCCTCGTCCGCATGCTGCGCGAGCTCGCGCTGCTCGCCGAGCTGACCGCGCCATATGTGCAGGATCCGGTTCCCACGAACCTGGTCTCCTTCACGCCGCGCGACTCCGGGCGCTGGGCGTCGCAGAGCTGGCGCGACAGCAACGTGGGGTATGCGGGCGGTCGCTACGCGATGGACGTCAACGCGATCTGGGCGCCGCACGCACTCGACGCGATGGCGCGCGTGCTCGACGTGCTGCGGGCGATGGGACTGCTCACGGACGCCGTGGTGCGCGATGCCGCCCCGCGCGGGGAGGCGTCCGTGCTCGCGCGCTACGTTCGCGACCCCGCGGCGCTCCGCGCCGCGGTCGATCGCTGGCGAGGCGCGGAGCAACACTTCGTCGTCCGGCTCACCGCCGAGGAGGTGCGCGAGCGGATCGGTCGGCGCCTGGCGGCGCTTCCCGAGGCGGAGCGCTCACACTGGACGGGCGTGCTGACGAGGACGCGCGCCGACGCCGACCCGATCGAGTTCCTCGCGCTCTCGCTCGACGCGAGCGGCCGGCCGATCGGCGTCGCGAACACCGACGTCGCGACCCGGCTCTTCCTCGGGGACGTCACGCGACGCGCGGGGGGGCCCGACTCGAGCGAGCGCGCGGCCGTGCTGCGTGACGTGCGAACGTTCGCGCGTCGCTATCCCGCCGGACTGCTCGTCGACGGCGTCGGCCCTGTGGTCGCCAACGACGCCTACGCCACGGCTCCGATCTGGCAGGCGTTCGAGCGCGACCGATACCACGGCCCACGGGTTGTGTGGGGGCGCGAGAACAATCTGTTCCTGATCGGTACGACGCGTCGCGCGGTCGAGGCGGCGAGCGCGAGCCCGTCGGCTGCGCTCGACGCCTATCGTCGCGAGCTGGCGGCCGCGGCCGAGCAGGTCGGACGCGCCGTCGACGAGTCGGGATTTCACAGCGAGCTGTGGAGCTATGAGCTGCGCGCCGGACGCATCGTCCCGGTCCGCTACGGCTCCGGCTCCGACGTGCAGCTCTGGAGCACGACGGACCTCGCCGTCGGATTCGCTCGGAGAAGCCGGCGCTGAGGGCGGCGCCTCGGCGCGGCGCGCTAGTGTGGCGAAGGGTTGGCCAGCAGGTGCGCGATCACGTCGGCGGCGGTGTAGTCCGCACCGCTCCTCGCGAGCGCCACGACCGATGCCAGATCGTCTCCGCTCGTGACGAGCGGAAGCTCGTCGCCACCGTCGCGCCGCTGCGGTAGGCCGATGTTGGCCGTCAATCCGTTGCAGAGGCAGCGGCGTCCTACCGTGTCCGCGGCATCGCCCCCCTTGCCGACGTACGAAGCCACGGGTTCGGCCGGGCAGCGGTAGCCGAGCTTGCCCGTCGGGGCACGATACGCCGTCCGGAGATAGCCGAGGTCGCACACGCGCTCGCGTGCCTCGTCCTGCCGCGGCATCGCCTCGACCTCGACGACCTTGAACGGATAGCCGGTCGGGGAGGCGCGCGGATCGGTCCGGACGCGCGCTCTTCCCTGCGCGATCCCCGCGAGGAGGTCGCGCTTCAGCGCGGGCGCGAACCCCGACTCGGCGCAGTACGCGAAGAGAGTCCCCACCTGCACGCCCGCGGCGCCCACCTCGCGAGCCGCATGCACCGCCCCCGCCGAGGCCTTGCCGCCGGCGAGCCAGAAGGGCAGCCCGAGCTCTCGCATCTTGGCGACGTCCACGAGATCGCGCTCACCGTACAGCGGCTCGCCGTCCGCGTTGAAGCGCGGTTCGCCACGCGGCGGCGCGTTGTGGCCACCGGCGGTCGGGCCTTCCACGACGAAGCCGTCCACGCGTCCGCTCGCCTTGCGCGCCAGCGTTGCGGCGAGCGAGTTGGCCGACACGATCGGCACGAACCGTGGCCGCGTCAGCTCCGTCGTCGGCGCCCAGTGGTGATGGGGATCGAAGGTGAGCAGCTCGGGGATGGGCGCGGTGTCGCCCTCCACGTCCATCTTCACCCACGTCGGCTCGTGCCGCGCGAGCGCGTCGAGCACGCCCGGGATCTCACGCGGGATCCCGGCACCCATCAGCACGTAGTCCACCCCCGCGAGCATCGCGCCGTACAGCGACGCGAGATTCGGCATCTGCACCTTCGTCAGCAGGTTGATGCCGACTACGCCGTCGTGTCCCTCCTTCGCGAGCCACACCTCGACGAAGTTCGCGAGCATCGTCGTCTGCTGGCGGTCCACGCTCACCGACTGTCGGTACATCGGCAGCACGGCGTACGGCGCGCCCGCCTTGCGTCCTCGCGGCAGGTAGTAGCGTTCGAGCACACGCGTCGCGGCACGGGCGATCGGAAAGTGCTCCATGGCACGGCGCACATGCCCTCCGACGTCGCCGTCCTGCAGCCGGCGAACGAGCACCGTGTCCACCGCGGTGCCGCTGACGACGCCGAGCTGTCCCGCACGCGAGACGGCGCGCGCGAGCGACCAGTTGGAGACGCCGATGCCCATGCCGCCCTGGATGACGGCGGGGTGTGGCGGCGCGGAACCGGCGGATTCGGGGCTCATCCCGTCCAGGCTAAGGCGCTCCGGGTCCGGTCGGCGTGGGGCTTGTTCCGGATTCGCGGTACGGGAAACCCCGACCGCCGCACGACTCGGGCGCGGCTCAGCTCTCGGCCGTCGCCGCGCGCAACGCTGCGAGGAGCGCGTCGAGGTCCGCGCCGTCGCGATGCGCGGCGTCGACGATCGGCACGCCGGCGCCTCGGCACGTCTCCACGCCGGAGCGCTGGAAGGTGCGCATCAGCCGCCGGTAGCGCCGACTGCTGTCACGCCGGGGGCGTGAAGTGCCTGCCTCACGCACCCGGCGGCGTGTACCGCGCGTCCACCCATCCCTTCTTCTTCCCGCTCTCGATCGCCTTCTCGATGAAGTGGACGCCGCGCGCGCCGTCCTGCACGGTCGGGAAGTCGGTGTCGAACTCACCCGGCTTGTGACCGGCGATCCGCGCCGCCATCGTGCGCGCGGCATTGAGGTAGATGTTGGCGAACGCCTCGATGAACCCCTCGGGGTGTCCGAACGGGAGCCTCGAGTTGTGCTTCACGATCGGATCGAGGTAGTCGTTCCCCCGCCGATAGGTTCGCGTCGGCTCGTTGGCGTAGAGCAGGTCCACGTAGTTCGGGTTCTCCTGCCGCCAGTCGAGCCCCGCCTTCGTGCCGAAGATGCGCACGCGCAGCCCGTTCTCCTCGCCGACCGACATCTGCGACGAGTAGACGATCCCGCGCGCGCCGCCC
Source organism: Gemmatimonadaceae bacterium (assembly GCA_035760455.1). Classification (GTDB taxonomy): domain Bacteria; phylum Gemmatimonadota; class Gemmatimonadetes; order Gemmatimonadales; family Gemmatimonadaceae; genus AG11. Next base: position 7,820 of record DASTSX010000395.1, read on the forward strand.
TGGTAGTGCACGAGCAGGTTCGCGTCGTCCTCCAGCTCGTAGCCGCTGCCGAACGTCGTGAGGTCGGCGCACACCGACTCGATCTCGAGCCCGCTGATGTACCGCGCGAGGTGCCAGGCGTGCAGGCCGATGTCGCCGACTGCCGACGAGATGCCCGCGACCTTCGGGTCGAGGCGCCACATGCTGATGCCGGTCGCCCCGGCAAGCCATCCCTGCGGATACTCGGCGACGATCTTCCTGATCTCGCCGAGCGTGCCGCGGCGCACGAGCTCGCGCGCCTGCTTGACCATCGGGTAGCCGGTGTAGTTGTGCGTCAGCGCGAACACCGTCTCGTGCTTCTCGACGAGGCGGCACAGCTCCTCGGCGTCGGCGAGCGTCGTCGTCATCGGCTTGTCGCAGATGACGTGGAAGCCGGCTTCGATGAACCCCTTCGCGATCTCGAAGTGCGCGACGTTCGGCGTGACGATCGTGACGAAGTCGATGCGCTCACCTTCGGGGAGCTTGCGCTCGCCCTCGATCATCTCGCGCCAGGAGCCGTACACGCGCGTGGGATCGAGGAAGAGCAGCTCTCCCTGCCGGCGGGACTTCATGGCGTCGGACGAGAACGCGCCGGCGACGAGCTCGATCTCGCCGTCGAGCGCGGCGGCCTTGCGATGGACCGCGCCGATGAAAGCGCCCGGCCCGCCTCCCACCATTCCGTACCGCACCTTCCTGTTCAGCGGCATCTCGTTCTCCGATCACGTGGTTGTCAGTGCTGACCAACCTGAATCTTGGATCGCGTGCCGCGGAGGCGGAAGTCGGCCGGCGCTCACTCGATGACGGGCACCGACCGGTCCTGGAGCTTGGTGAGGAACCGCTGCGACTCGGAGATGCGCTCGACCTCGATCGCGATCGCGTCCACCGCCTGCTCGATGCGCTGGAGCTGCTGCGTCACGTCGCCCTGGAGGGCGGGCGGCGCGGTGTTCCGCTCGAGGCGCCGCCCGAGCGCGCGCGAGATCGGCCAGCCGACGATGATGACGGCGAAGGTGATGAAGAAGCCGATCGCGAGGTCCACGACCTCGCCCGGGATCCTCGGCTGCGGCATCGGGGTCGGCTGCGTCGTGTAGACCATCGGCGCCGAGCGCGTCTGCGCCTCCGCCTTGCGGAGCTCGATCTCGGCGCTCCGGAGTGCCTGCTGCGCACCGAACATCGCCTGTTGCGCCGCGCCACGCTGGTCGGCCGTCCGGGCGTCCCGAAGCTGCTGCTGGGCGTCGAGAAGCTCCCGCTGCGCATCGCGGACCTCCTGCCGGGCGTCGCGCACCTCCTGCCGCGCTTGGTCCTGCGCCTGGCGTGCCTCCCGGACGGCCTCACGCGTCGCCTCGTCCACGGCTTCGCGGATGGTCTCGCCAATGCCCTGCGGCCCCTGGCTGGTCGGCGCGACGGCCGGGCTCGTGATGGAGATGCGAGTCGTCATGTCGGGGCTCCCGATGTGGCTGGCGGTTCGAGGGTTCCTTGAGCTCTACGAGCACAATCCGGCGAGGGTTGCAGCGGCAGGCGCGAGCTCATTCCGAGCACGCGGATCGCTTCGTCGACCTTTCGCGAGAAGGCGACGTCGTATGTTACTGGCAGGGATGACCCAGCATCTTCTCGTCGCCTCCGTGCTCGTCGTGCTCGCCGGCGGCTGTCGCGAGACGCCGGCCGCCGAGCGCGCATCGGCCGAGACACGCGCCCGCTCGGCGCCGAGCCCGGTTCGGCTCGACGACCCCCGCATCGACGCGGTGTATGCGCGCGCGGACGAGCTTCCCCGCCTGCGCAGCCTGATCGTCTTTCATCGCGACACGCTCCGCCGCGAGCGCTACTTCCACGGGGCGCGGGCCGAGCAGCCGGCGAACATC
>DASTSX010000396.1:0-5738 GCA_035760455.1 Gemmatimonadaceae bacterium
CGCACGCTGCTCGCCAGCCCGCTCACCGCCGCCGCCGCCGCCGTCACGGGCGTCATCACCGATCCCCGCACCCTGCTCGAGGTCGCCGGATGAGCGAGAACACGCAGTGGAACTTCAGCTCGACGTACGTCGTGCTGCCGAGCGAGAACGTGGACACCGACCAGATCATCCCGGCGCGCTTTCTCACGACCACGGATCGCCTGGGCCTGGGGCCGAACGCGTTCAATGACTGGCGCTATCTCGCCGACGGCTCGCCGAACCCCGACTTCGTGCTCAACAAGCCCGAGTCGAAGGGCGCCGAGGTGCTGGTGGCGGGGCACAACTTCGGCTGCGGCTCGTCGCGCGAGCACGCCGTGTGGGCGCTCGCGGGGGCGGGGTTCCGCGCCGTGGTGAGCTCCACCTTCGCCGACATCTTCCGCGGCAACGCACTCGGCAACGGGCTGCTGCCGATCCAGGTGTCGCCCGAGGTGCTGGCGAAGCTGATGGCGTCGCACACGCCGAGCGCGCGCGTGACGGTGGATCTCGAGTCGTCCACGTTGACGCTGCCGGACGGCGAGACGGTGACGTTCCCCGTGCCGCCGTTCTCGAAGTACTGCCTGCTGAACGGCATCGACGAGATGGGGTTCCTGCTCAAGACGTCGGACGAAGCGGCGGCGTACGAGTCGGCGCACCGGTCGTCGTTCAGCACGCTGCCCGCCGCCGCGGGGGCCGCATGAGCGTGGCGCGCAAGAGCAGCTACGACATCGCGCTCCTGCCGGGCGACGGGATCGGCCCGGAGATCGTCGCGCAGGCGAAGCGCGTGCTCGAGGCGGCCGCCGAGCTAGCGGGCGTCGAGATGAAGTTCCGGGAGGGGCTGATCGGCGGCGCGGCGATCGACGCGACCGGCACCGCGCTTCCCGACGACACGACCGCGATGTGCAAGCGCGCCGACGCCGTGCTGCTCGGCGCGGTCGGCGGGCCGAAGTGGGACAACCCGTCGGCCAAGGTGCGGCCGGAGCAGGGGCTGCTCGCGATCCGCAAGGCGCTGGGCCTCTATGCGAACCTGCGCCCCGTCGCGCCGCACGCGTCGCTGGTGGACGCGTCGCCGCTGCGGCCGGAGCGGTTGGAGGGTGTGGACCTGCTCGTCGTGCGCGAGCTGACCGGCGGGATCTACTTCGGTGAGAAGGGGCTCGATCAGCTCCCGGGCGGCGGTGAGCGGGCGCGCGACCTGTGCACGTACGACACCGAGGAGGTCACGCGCATCGTGCGCATGGCGGGCGAGCTGGCGCGCGGCCGGCGCGGCAAGGTGACGTCGGTGGACAAGGCGAACGTGCTCGAGACGTCGCGGCTCTGGCGGCGCGTCGCGACCAAAGTGTTCGCCGAGGAGTTCCCCGAGCTGCAGGTCGAGCACGTGCTCGTGGACTCGTGCGCGATGGTGCTCGTGACCAACCCCGCGCGGTTCGACGTGATCGTCACCGAGAACATGTTCGGCGACATCCTCACCGACGAAGCCGCGGTGCTGACCGGCTCGATCGGGCTGCTGCCGTCGGCGTCGCTCGGCGCGGCGGCCGCGGGTGGCGGGACGCGCGTCGGGCTGTACGAGCCGATTCACGGCTCGGCGCCGGACATCGCGGGGAAGGGGATCGCCAATCCCGTCGGCACCATTCTCAGCGCGGCGATGCTGCTCCGGCACTCGCTCGGGCTCGAGGCCGAGGCGCGGGCGGTGGAGCGCGCGGTGAGCGAGGCGGTCAAGGAGGGCGCGCGGACGAAGGATCTCGGCGGCTCGCTGAGCACCGTGGCCGCGGCGGACGAGGTCCTGGCGCGGTTGGCGAAGGCGACGACGGTGGCGTGATGGACGAGAAAGCGCTCTTCACCAAGTTCTGGACGCAGGAGACCAGGACCACCCGCAACGTGCTCGCGCGCATCCCGGACGGGTCGGACTATCGCCCCGATCCGCGGTCGCGCACGGCGCAGGAGATCGCGTGGCAGATCGTCTGCGAGGAGAAGATGCTCATCGAGGCGGTCGAGAGCGGGCGCGCGGAGTGGGCGCCGCCGCCGATGCCCGAGTCGATGGCGGAGGTGGTCGCCGAGTACGACCGGCACAGCGAGGCGCTGCCGCGGCGCTGGGCCGACCTGCCCGACGAGCGCTGGGACGGGAAGCTGGAGTTCTTCGGCACCCAGCGGCCGGCGTCGGACATGGCGTGGAGCTTCCTGTTCGACATCGTGCACCATCGCGGTCAGATCTCGACCTATCTCCGCGCGATGGGCTCGACGGTGCCGCAGATCTACGGGCCGAGCGCGGACGAGCCCTGATCGCGTTGGTTCGCGGGTGCGCGGGTCGGCGGCGGGTTCTCCACTTCTGTCATTCCGAGCGAAGTCGAGGAGTCTGCACTCGATCCCCGGAGAGCCGGTGACGTCGATCAAGGAGTACAACTCCGCCGAGCACGCGCTGGCGTATCTCGCGCGCGCCGACCGGATCGCGCACCGGACCGCGGGCGAGGCCGTGGTGCTCGAGCTCGTGCCGCGCGACGTGCGGCGCATCCTCGACCTCGGCGCGGGGGACGGACGGCTGCTCGCGCTGCTGCGCATCGATCGTCCGGCGGCGCGCGGTGTCGCGACCGACCTCTCGCCGACCATGCTCGACGCGGCGCGGGCGCGGTTCGCCGGTGATCCGCTGGTGGAGGTCGTCGAGCACGATCTCGACGCGCCGCTCGGCGTGCTCGGCGAGGCGGGGACGTTCGACGCGGTCGTGTCGAGCTTCGCGATCCATCACTGCGCGCACGCGCGCAAGCGCGCGCTGTACGCCGAGGTGTTCGGCCTGCTCGCGCCGGGCGGCGTGTTCTACAACCTCGAGCACGTCGCGTCGCCGACGCCCGAGCTGCACGCGGCGTTCTTCGACGCGCTCGGGATGTCGCTCGCGGACGAGGACCGGTCGAACCAGCTGCTCGCCGTCGAGACGCAGGTCGGGTGGCTGCGCGAGATCGGGTTCGTGCAGGTGGACTGCTTCTGGAAGTGGCGGGAGCTGGCGGTGTTCGGGGGGGTGAAGCCGTAGCGGGTGCGCGCGTGCGCGCGTGCGCGGGTGCGCGGGTGCGCCACACCGTACGGTTGAATGATGCCGGCAGTGGGAGGGCGTTTGTGAGACTTCGCAGTCCTTCCCGCCGCACATGTCACCTCGACCGCGAATTCCCGCAGAGCAGATCGCCGGCGCGCCGGATCCTGCGCGCCGGTTTCGGTTCATGGAGCTCGTTCGGCGCCGGCTCCGCGAGCGGCGGTACAGCGGCCGGACCGAGGAGGCGTACCTCTACTGGATCCGGCGCTTCATCGTCGCCAACGATCGGCGTCATCCCGCCGATCTAGGGCCGGAGGCGATTCGCCGGTTCCTCTCCGCGTTGGCCGTGCGGGAGCGCGTGTCGGCCTCGACGCAGAATCAGGCACTCTCGGCGCTGATCTTTCTCTACGCTCACGTCGTCGGCCGCCCGATCGGACCCATCGACGACATCGTTCCGGCGCGTCGTTCGCGCCACCTACCCGTCGTGCTGTCGCAGCGTGAGGTACGGGCGATCATAACGCGACTCGAGGAGCCGTCGCGGCTGTGCGTCGCGCTGATGTACGGAAGCGGTCTGCGGATCCTCGAGTGCGTGAGCCTGCGGGTGAAGGACGTCGATCTCGACCGCCGCGAGATCGTCGTCCGCGGCGGCAAGGGTGGGAAGGACCGTCGCACGCCGCTGGCATCGTCATGCATCGTTCCGCTCCGCCAGCTCATCGACGACGCGCGACGGCGCTGCGCGACCGATGCGCGAGCGCGCGTGGGCACGACCGGACTGAGCGAGGCGATCCTCAGGAAGTACCCTGGCGCGGCGCACGACTGGCGCTGGCAGTACTTGTTCGCGGCGTCGAGGACCTTCGCCACGCCTGGTGGCGACCGCCGGCGCCATCATCTCCACGAGATTGTCGTCCAGCGCGCATTCCACGGCGCCGTCGAGGCGAGCGGGATCGCGAAGCGTGCGACCTGCCACTCGCTTCGCCATTCCTTCGCGACCCATCTCCTGGAATCCGGGGCAGACATCAGAACCGTCCAGGAACTCCTCGGCCACTCCGACGTCCGGACGACCATGATCTACACCCACGGCCTGAACCGCGGCGGCCTGGGTGTTCGTAGCCCCGGCGAGGATCTGTGAGCCGGTCGGGCGGCGCGGCGGGAGTCCTCTACCCAGGTGCTGATCTCAACGCTCGACCCCCGCAGACTAGACAGCATCCGCTCGCAGTCCATCTCCAACACGCGGCCGGGTCCGCCTCGCACAAGTCGAAGGGCAATTGTAGCTTCCGTGACCGTGGCGTCTGCGACGCGCAGACTAGACTGCGGGGTGCCGCTGTAATGCGTGAAAATCCGCAGTCTAGATTCGCTGCAAACAGACTTCTTCCTGGCTATTTGGCGTTAGGCGCGCAGGAGACAGTGATGAAACGTGCAGCAAAAACCATCAGCTTGATCATTTGCCTGATGTTGGTAGCGACTGATGTTGTCGCACAGGACGCTGCCGACCAACTTAGAGCCATTGAGCGCGAGCGACTACGCTCGCTCGTGAATGGGGACATGCCAGCCGCCCGCCGCTACCACGCCGTTGACTTCGAACTGATCAACCCAGACGGCGGAACTATGTCAAAGGAGCTGTACCTGGGGCGAATTGCAGACGGGTCGCTGAAGTACCTCGTATGGGAGCCGGAGGAAATCCGGGTGAGAGTGTATCGCAACTCGGCTATCCTCCGCTACAGGGCGCACCTGAGAGTGTCGGTGAAGGGCAGTCCCGGACGCGATGTCCATTTCTGGCACACCGATCTATACGAAAAGCGAAATGGTCAGTGGCAAATTGTTTGGGCGCACGCCACCATGGTCAAAGAGTGAGCGCACGCACAGCGGCAGCGCAGCCCTCGCAGAGTCGAGTTCTGAGATGCAGGTTAGTCGAGTGTTACCTATGTCCTTGGACTACTCTGTCACCTATCTGTCCGGACTATACCCCGGCTGTCAGACCGGCGATGCCGCCAAGGCCGTATGCGCCGTCGAAGCCCGGCTAACCGAGGCGCTACGCCGGAACGACGCCGATCAACTCGCCGCGATCTAGGCGGACGACTTTCAGCTCATCAACTACCGGGGCAGCAAAATCACCAAGTCTGGCGTCCTCGCCGCGTTGCGTTCCGGTACGCTCCGCTTCGACTCCCTCGCGACCTCCGATCTCGAGGTGCGGATCTATGGCGCCGCAGCCCTGGTAACGGGTCGGCAATCCCACGTCGCGCGCGAACCCAGCAGTGGCGAGGCCGCTCATCCTGCCAACGTGCGCTTCAGCCACGCCTATGTTCTCATTCGTGGGCGATGGCAGCTCGTGTCCAGTCAGATCACACCAATTCTGGCTCCATCCAGGTGAGATCACGTAGCGGCGACCTTACGAACGCTGAAGCTGACGTGCGATCCGCGGATTGCGCGCGGCTCCGCCGCGCGCTCTTATTGGGTTCGCACGCAGCGTAGCTATGGCGTTCGGCCGCAACAGAGACCTTCTCTGGATGAACACGAAGCTCGCATGCTTGCTGACATCGACGTGCGCTTCTCCGTGAACGGCTGACGCCGGAATACTGCGCACATGGATCCCGGGATCGCCGACGTCTCCGACACCGCGCTGTGGATCGCCGCCTACCGCGCGCGCGAGACCGAGCGCGCCGGCGCGCTCTTCCAAGACCCGCTCGCCGGCCGGCGCGGTGGCGCCCGCGGG
>DASTSX010000397.1:0-4387 GCA_035760455.1 Gemmatimonadaceae bacterium
AGCAGCAGCTGATCGAGGTGATCCAGCCGTACGAGCGGTTCCTCGCGACCGAGGGCGCGAAGCTCGAGCGCGCGCACGGGGAGCTCGGTGCCGCGCGCGCCGAAGTCGATCGCCTCGAGCAGCGCGTCGTCGAGGCGTTCCCGGAGCACGCCGAGCAGGGCCGGCGCTGAGCCATTCGACGCGCAGCGTTCGATTGGCGTCGAGGTGATCGCGCGGTGGTAGCCGGCCTCACCCCGGCGTCGGCATGCGCTCCGCGCCGCGAGGACGCCCTGCGGCGTCGTCCGCCTCGCGCTGTGCATCGGCCAGCCGGCTCACGTCCTCCCCGACTTGCCGTGCCGCTTCCATCAGGGTGGTGAGCGGCGCCAGGTCGCTCGCTCCCGCGTGCAGGCGAAGCAGATCGAGCCTGATCCCCTCCAGCGCCGCGACGCTCTCCGCCAGGTGCGCCGCGGCCGTCTTTCGGCGCGACTCGAGCACGTCCGCGTCGGCGGAGCCGGAGGGCGCGAGCGCCGCGAGCACTTCGACCTCCGCTCGCGCCTCGGCGGCCCGCGCCTCGAGCGCCTCGACGGTCGCGGGCAGCTCGGCGAGCTGCTCTCGGTACGCCTTCGGCAGCGCCGCGAAGAGCTCGGACGCGGCGACGCCGAGCGCCGCCTCCGTCGCACGGAACGCGCCGGCGCCAACGGCGCGCGATCGCTCCGGCGCGCCGAGTCGCCGCGCGAGCCACTCGCCCGCGCGGCCGTTCCAGAGGCGTTCGCGAACTCCCGACTGCCACCACTGGCGGATGCGCGTGGGAATGAACTGGATGTCCAGCGCGTTGCTCGCTGCGCCGAGCAGCAGCGTCGTGCCCACGGGCGCGAAGATCCACGCGATGCTGACCTGGTTCTCGTGGATCGTCCCCTGAAGGACGAGCCCGAACGTGACGGCGAGCCACGTCGCCGAGCCGACCGTCGCGAGCCGCAGCGCCCGGTGGCCAACGGACTCCTGCTCCTCGAGCGCGAGCGCTTCCGTCTCGACCCGCTCGCGCCGTGCGACGTCGAGCGCCGTGCGCAGGTCGGCGAGCGTGTGTCCGGCCCGGAACTGCCGCCGCGCCTGGTTGAGATGGAAGCCGACGACGGGGAGGAGCGGCGCCGACGCGAGGCTGCCCAGCAGCACGACGTCGCTCCACTTCGAGCCGGGATTGCCGGTCACGTTGGCGAACACGTTCCCCAGCGTGAGCACACTGAACCCGGCGGACCATCCGAGGTAGGGGACGAGCAGGGGATTCCGCGCGGCGAGCCACGCGCGCAGGGTGGACGGCAGCGCCGGGCGCGCATCGGGCGCCGGAGCGAGCGCCGCCGCCAGCGCCTCACCGTCCGGAAAGCGCTCGGCCGGGTCGAGCGCGAGGCACCGGTCGATCGCCGCGGCGAGCGCCGGAGGGACGCCGGGTGCCGCGCGGACGATGCTCGGCGGTTCCTCCGTCGCCTGGCGGACGAGCAGTGCGGGAAGGTTCGGCGCCTCGAAGGGAAGCCTGCCGCTCACGGCGAGATAGCCGACGACACCGAGCGCGTAGATGTCGCTGCGCCCGTCGATCGGCTCGTCCGCCGCCTGCTCGGGGCTCATGAAGTTCGCGGTCCCCATCACCTTGCCCGGCGCCGTGGCGATATCCGCATGCGCGCCGCCGTGCGCGATGCCGAAGTCGGTCACCAGCGCCCGGCCGGTCCCCGACTCCAACAGGATGTTGTCCGGTTTGACGTCGCGGTGGACGATGCCGCGCCCGTGCGCGTAGGCGAGCGCCCAGGCGACCTCGCGCAGCACGCGCGCGGCCTCGGCGGGGGGCAGGGGACCGTCGCGCCGGAGACGCTCGCCGAGCGTCTCGCCCTCGACGTAGCTCATCACGAAGAAGACGAAGCCGTCCGCCTCGCCCACGCGATGGATCGGGACGATGTGCGGATGCGAGAGCCCGGCGGCCGTGCGCGCCTCTCGGACGAACCGATCGCGGGATTCGGCGGTCCGGGCGAGGTGGGACGGGAGGACCTTGATGGCGACGTCGCGGTCGAGTTGCACGTCGCGCGCGAGATACACGATCCCCATGCCGCCGCGGCCGAGCTCGCGCTGAAGGGAGTATTCGCCGGCGAGGGCGGCCTGGAGGTCGAGGAAGTCGGGTGAGGGCTGAGTCATCGGGGTGCTACGAGAGAGTAGGCGTCGCGCCCGGCTCCGGGCGATCGGCGGGGCTCCGTCGACGGCGAGGGAGGCTGACGCCAAGCACTTTGCAGAATAAAGCGCACCGGCGTGCCCGACAATGCTTGCCATCGACTCTGCACGCTCGGCGAGTTCACGCGCATGCAACTCTGCGCCGCGGGTGTCGCGCCGAGGCAAGGAGCACTACCGGCGCGCACCCGCGCACCGCGCCCCTGGCAATACATAACACTGCAATGTATAGTGCTGCTAGGCATCTAGAGGTCCGGCTCTCGAGCTCCGTACGACGGACGTGATCATGGAGATCAACAAGGATCTGATCGCCGCATCCTCGACCCCGATCGTGCTGGCGATCCTGGCCGAGTCGGACAGCTACGGCTACGCCATCCTCCAGCGGGTGCGCGAGCTCTCGGGAGGGCGCATGGAGTGGACCGACGGGATGCTCTACCCCGTGCTGCATCGGCTCGAGCGGCTCGGCCACGTCGAAGCGCGGTGGGAGATCGCGGAGAGCGGCCGGCGTCGCAAGTACTACCGGATCACCGCCCAGGGCAGGGACCAGCTCGCCGAGGAGCGCCGCCAGTGGCAGACGGTGGACGCGACGCTCCGGGGGATCTGGCAGGCGCTCGCCCTCCCCGTTCCGGCCGGCGGCACGATGCCGGCCGGCCCCCTTCCTCAGGGAGCCTGACGATGCCCGCTCCCAATCACACTGCGGCACTCGAGGAGCAGATCGACCAGTGGCGGAGCTACCTCCGCCGCCGGCAGGCGATCCATTCCGTGGACGTGGCCGAGCTCGAGGACCATCTGCGCGAGCTGGTCGCGTCGCTGACCGAGGCGGGGCTCGCCACCGACGAGGCGTTCCTCGTGGCGGTCAAGCGGATGGGCGACCTCGACGCGCTCTCGCGCGAGTTCGCGCGCGAGCACTCGGAGCGGCTCTGGAAGCAGCTCGTCGTCGTACCCGCGGAGACCGAGGGCGCGCGCGTGGACGGACGCCGGGAGGCCATCGTCGCCTTCGCGCTGGCGGTGGCGGCGGCGGTTCTGCTGAAGGTGCCGTGGCTGTTCGGACAGACGATGGAGGGGGACGCCGCGTTCTACCAGCGCAACGTGAGCCTCTTCGTGCTGCCGTTGCTCACCGGCTACTTCGCCTGGAAGCGGCGAATCGATGCGCGCACGCGCCGCTGGCTCGCGGCGGCACTCGTCGTGGCGGTGGTGTTCGCCAACGTCTACCCGTCCATCGCGCCCGGCCACACCCTGAAGCTCGCGGCGTTGCACCTCCCGATCGCGCTCTGGCTGGTCGTGGGCATCGCCTACGCGGGCGACCGCTGGAGCCAGGTGGCGGGCCGCATGGACTTCATCCGGTTCTCCGGAGAGCTCTTCATCTACTTCGTGCTGATCGCCCTCGGCGGCGGCGTCCTCACGGGGTTCCTGATGATGATGTTCCAGACGATCGGGATCGACCCCGAGTGGTTCGTCGAGTCGTGGCTGGTGCCGTGCGGTGCGGCGGGAGCGGTCATCGTCGCCTCCTGGCTCGTGGAGGCGAAGCAGAGCGTGATCGAGAACATGGCGCCCGTGCTCACGCGCCTCTTCACGCCGCTCTTCACCGCCGTGCTGCTCGCGTTCCTCGCGACGCTGGTGCTCACCGGCCGCGCCGTGGACATCGAGCGGAACATGCTCATCCCGTTCAACGCGCTGCTCGTGGTGGTCCTCGCGCTGCTGCTCTACTCCATCTCGGCGCGCGATTCCGGCTCGCCGCCCGGCGAGTTCGACGTGATGCAGGTCGTGCTGCTCGTGTGCGCGCTTGCGGCCGACGCGCTGGCGCTGTGGAACATCGCCGCGCGCATCACGGAGTTTGGCTTCAGCCCCAACCGCGTCGCCGTGCTCGGGATCAATGTGATCCTCCTCGTCAACCTGACGTGGTCCGCCGTGCTCTACGTCCGCTATCTGCGCGCGCGCGGATCGCTCGCGGCGCTGGAGCGCTGGCAGACCGGCTACCTGCCCGTCTATGCCGCATGGGCCGCGATCGTCGTGATCGTGTTTCCGCCGCTGTTCGGCTATCGATGAGCGCGCACGCGTCGAGAGCCGCCCCATGCTACTACTCGTGCTCGGAGTGCAGATCCCTCGACTCGCTGCGCTCGCTCGGGATGACAGCGGCCGTCATCCCGAGCGGAGCGCGCGGCGCGACGTCGAGGGGTCTGCACCTTGCCTCCGCGCCTCAGTC
>DASTSX010000398.1:0-8498 GCA_035760455.1 Gemmatimonadaceae bacterium
CGCGGCACGGCATGCGCGCCGCACGGCTCGTCGCGCACGACGCGACGGTGTGCATGCTGTCGCGCGACGGCGGCCCGATCGCGCTCGAGCCGCTCTCGCCCGTGGCGGTGGCGCGGGCGCTCGCGGAACAGCTCGCGCCGGGATTCGACCGGTTTCGCGCGCGATGGCCCGCCGTCGTCCATACCCTCGCCGGCCGCGGCGGCTGGCGCCTCAACCTCTCGCGCGATCCGCACGACGCGGTCCCCGTCGTGCGCGACCTGCTCGCACGCGCCGGGCGGCGCGCGTAGTTGCTGGTGTCGCGGTGCAGGTCACGACGCGCGTCCCAACGACACGAGAACGGAAACGGCCGGATGCGGATCGGAACCGGTCGCGAGGGGCGCACGGCTTGCACTTGCATCGCACGATGCCAGTCAAACGCAGAGCCCGGCAACGAACCCTCGCCATCGATGTCGGTGGATCGGCGATCAAGTGTGCGCTCCTCGACTCCCGAGGGCACATGGCGACCGAGAAGATACGGGAGGAGACCCCCGACCGGTTCACCCCCGCCCAGCTCGTCGCGTTCATCCAGCGCCTGGCCGAGCAGATGCCGCGCTACGACCGCGTCGCCGTGGGCATCCCCGGCATCGTGCATCGGGACGTCGTCTACTCGCTGCCCGCCTCCCGGAGCCGCGCCTTCAAGGGCTTCGCGCTCGGCGACCGGCTCAGCGACGTGCTCGGCAAGCGCGTGCGCGTCACCAACGACGCGGCGATGCACGGCCTCGCGGCGATCAGCGGCAAGGGCGTGGAGATGGTCATCACGCTCGGCACGGGGCTCGGTACGGCGCTCTTCATCGACGGCGTGCTGTCGGCGCACTACCAGACGCTTCCCGAGCAGGACCAGCCATTCAGTCCATATGGCGACGCGGCGCGCAAGAAGTCGGGCCGCAAGCGCTGGGAGAAGCGCGTCCGGGAGCTGTTCGAGCAACTGCGTTGGATCACCAACTACGACCGCCTCTACGTCGGCGGCGGGAACGCCGAGCGACTGAAGGGAGAGATGCCCGGGCGCGTGAAGCGCATCGACAGCGCGGCGGGGATCCTCGGCGGCCACCGACTCTGGGAGTGGGGCGACGTCCCCTGACCCTCATGCCAATACGCACCCTCGCCACCGATTACGACGGCACCATCGCCACGCACGGCACCGTCGACCCCGACACCCTCGCCGCGCTGCGCCGACTGCGCGACGCGGGGGGCACGCTCCTCCTCGTCACGGGACGCGAGCTGCCGCAGCTCAAGCACGTCTTTCCCGACCTCGACCTCTTCCACGGCGTCGTCGCCGAGAACGGGGCGCTGCTGTACTGGCCCGAGACGGGTATGGAACGCCCCCTTTGCGACCCGCCCGAGGAGACGTTCGTGCGCACGCTGAAGGAGCGCGGCGTCACGCCACTCTCGGTGGGCCGCGTCATCGTGGCGACGTACGAGCCGCACGAGACCACCGTGCTCGCGGCGATCCGCGACCTCGGCCTCGAGCGTCAGGTGATCTTCAACAAGGGCGCGGTGATGGTGCTGCCGTCAGGCGTGAACAAGGCGAGCGGCCTCACCTGTGCCCTCGAGGAGCTCGACATCGACGCGTCGGACGTCGCGGCGGTCGGCGACGCCGAGAACGACCACGCGCTGCTGCAGCTCTGCGGCGTGGGCGCCGCGGTCGCGAACGCGCTGCCGGCGCTCAAGGACCACGCCGACCTGGTGCTCGCGCGCACGCACGGTGCGGGGGTGACGGAGCTGATCGAGCGCATCCTCGACGGCACGATCGACGCGACCCCGCGGCGTCCGCGCATCCAGTCGCGGCGCGAGAAGGCGCGCGTGCACCAGCTGGCCGACGAGCACGCGGACGTGGTGCCGAACGCATGACGCGTTCGGCCTCCAGCGGGATTCCCTCTGGACGCGGAGCCGATCGCACCGCATCATCGGCGAACAAGACGGCCCCAGGCTGCTTCGCTTCTGTACGAGCGAACCCGCCGCGGGCGATCGCCACGCGTGCGACTTCGGGCATTCCGACCGTATCGAATGGTTGCCAACGAGTCAGACAAGGGCGAGGACACGGGGCGTCCGGGCGCGCGGAAGCCGGAGCTCGGCGTGCTGCGCGGTGGCGGCGACGAGCGCGTCGTCGACTCGCCGATCGCGCGCGAGTTCGCGCAGCGCGCGCTGGCGCCGATCATCTCCGATCTGCGGAGCCGCAGTGGACGGCTCGACGCGCGCAAGGTCGCCGCGGCGATCGGACTGCCGATGCCGCAGTTCGCGCGCTGCATCGAGGTCTCGGAGGAGAGCCTGCAGCTCTCGCCGCCGCCACCGGGTCTCGAGGAGCTCCTCGAGCCCTTCGCGATGGTGATCGGCATCGTGCGCGACGTCTACGGCGGCGACTCGAAGCGCGTGAAGCTGTGGCTGCGCACGCCGCGCCCCGAGCTCGACGGCCAGGCGCCGATCGAGGCGCTCTGCGTGCCGTTCGGGATCCAGCGCGTGACCACCTTCGTGGTCGGCGCCTGGTTGCGCAACGCGGACTAGCGTCGTGAACCGGCTCGCGGTGGTCGCGTGCGCCCTGGCGCTCGCCGTGCCGGCGTCGTCACGCGCCGACGGCTGCACCGCGGCGCGCGTCGACGTCACCGGCTGGCCGATCGTTCGCTCGGCCAGCCTGCCCGGCTTCACGCTGCGCCTGCCGCGCGCCTATGTCCGCGACGCGGTGGGCGCACCGAGGGATTCGGCGCCGAGCGCACGCTGGTCCGCCGCCGCCCGCGCGCGCTTCACGATGTCGCATCGCGCCGCCGGCGCGGGAGCGTCTGCGCTGCCGGCGTCCGACGGTCGCGTCGCCTACACGCGCTGCGAGGAGCGCGTCGGCGTGGCGACGGCGGTCATCCTCTCGTCCGGCGGCACGAGCCCCGGCACCTACGTGGTGCTCGCGCGCATTCGTTGGCCCGACGGCGAGGAGCTCGACGTGCGGGCCGACGCCGCCGACCGCGAGCACCTCGACCAGCTGCTCGCGGCAGTGCGCACGATCCGGCGCGCAGGAGCGTAAATGCGCGGGTGCGCCATGCGCGATGCGCAACGGCCTCGGGAAGCTTCTGCCTCCCGAGGCGTTGTCGTTAGTACCCGCGCACCCGCGCACTCACGCGCAGCTCAGCGGCCCCCGCGGCAGCGGCTTCGTGCAGTTCTTCGTCGTGCCGTTCTCGGTGAGCACGACCTTCGCCGTCGCCGATCCGTCGTACGTCACCACCTCGCGGCGCGTCAGCGTCACCGCGCTCTCGTTCGCGTACTTGAGCGAGGCCGAGATGCTGCGGATCGTCGTGCCCGCGGTGGGATACGGCTTCTCGGTCGTGCTCGTGCGCACCGGGACCACCAGTCCCGTCGTCGTGTCGCCCACCGTGCGCGTCGCCGTGAAGCTGCCGCGCGTCGAGGTCCCCGTCGTGGACTCGGTCCCCGCCGACGCGCCGTTGACCGTACGCTGCGTGCTGCCCTGCGCGAGTCCGGTCACCGTCCGCGTGCTCGAGCTGTTGATCGTCGTCGTCGCCGTGAGCACCGTCGACGTGTCGCCGAGCAGGCGGCCGCCGGGACCACGACCGCGTCCCCACTGCCCCCTGCCGCCGAACTCGCCGCCGGGCCCGCGGCTCGACGCGCTGTCGGCCGCGCGGTCGAAGGTGATGGTGCCCGACGTGGAGGACTGCGTGTTCACGCTGTTCGTCGTGAGCGTGTCGAACGCCTGCTGGACGTTGCCGGCCGCATCCTTGAACTGCACCGAGCGCTTCACCGTGAGCCCGTGGCGCGTGACGTCGGGGCACACGACGCGGCCCGAGGCGGCGTCGAACGTTCCGTTGCAGCCGAGCGCGGCGCCGAAGGGGCCGCCGAAGGGACCGCGATGGCCGCCGCGGCCGTCGAACCCGACGCCGCCGAGGAACTCATCGCGCATGCCGCCGCCCATGAGGCCGCCGCGGTCGAACGACGCCTCGCGCCCGCCCGCGATCCAGAGGCCGGCCGATGGCGCGTCGGCGGCCGCCGCGCCGATGAAGCTCGAGGAGAGGTCGCCGTAGCCGACCGGCACCGATCCGAGCGCGGCGCTGAGGGCGGAGGCGGAGAGCGAGGAGCCGGCGCTGCCCGTCGTGTCCGTGCAGGCGACGGCGAGCGTCGCGAGCGCGGCGACCGAGAACCGAAGTGCAGAGTGCATCATGGATCTACTCCGATGACGAGTGTTGAGCGGGGACAGCGACCACCCGGGCGACGTCGGCGATACCCTGCTCGTTAATGAGATCCGCCATGCCGTCCGGCGGCGGTCGTCATCTAGACACGCCGCCGCGCGAGCACCCTACGCGGGCCCGGACGCCAGCTGGCGAGACACCGTCCCCGCCTGGGTATGGTACCGTACAGGCGGCCCCTGCCGGAATGCCTCTTGCCTCCAGTCACGACGCCGACGCAGCGAGGAGGCGACATGGCGAACGACAGCTTGGAGAGGGCTCGCGTCCGGGTCGATCGCAAGGCGCGCCAGCAGCGCCTCGATGAGGAGCAGCGTACCGAAGGCTCCGCGAAGCGCGCGGCGGTGAAGCGCACGATGGCGCTCCAGGGCCACACGGGCTTCCGGCGGTTCCTGTTCGAGAACGGCCTCGTGCTCGCCGCGGTCGCGCTCTTCGCATTCTCGTTCGCGGGGCAGATCCTCACGGGCCACGCGGTCTACAACCAGGAGCAGCAGGCGCACGCGAGCGCGATGCTGTCGCTCGCCGAGTATCTGCGCTCGGGCCACTTCCTGGAGGCGACGGCGGAGAACTGGGAGTCGGAGTTCCTCCAGATGGCGGTGTTCGTCGTCCTCACCGTGTTCCTCTACCAGCGCGGCTCATCCGAGTCGAAGACGATCGAGGAGCCGGCTCCGGTGGATCAGCGGCCGGAGGAAGCGCGGGGCGATCCCGACGCGCCGGGTCCGGTGCGTCGTGGGGGTGCGTCGCTCTGGCTCTACAAGCACTCGCTCAGCATCGCGCTGTTCACGCTGTTCGTCGTGTCGTTCCTCGGCCACGCCAAGGGAGGCACGGATGTCTTCAACGAGGAGCAGCGGCAGCACGGCGAGCCGACGGTCTCGCTGCTCGCGTACGTCGCCACGAGCCAGTTCTGGTTCGAGTCCTTCCAGAACTGGCAGAGCGAGTTCCTCTCGGTCGCGGTGCTCGTGCTGTTCTCGGTGTGGCTCCGCGAGCAGGGCTCGCCGCAGTCGAAGCCGGTGGCGGCGCCGCACTCGGACACGGGCGAGTAGCGCCGGCGCCCGCCCATCCGTCAGTGCGCGGAGGCGATCTCCGCGGCGGGACCGATCCGCTCGCGCCGCAACGGCTGCAGCCGGGCGTACGTGACACATCGCCACAGCCACTCGGCGGGGCCGAAGCGAAAGCGCGCCAGCCACGCGCGGCTGATCGCCGCCTGCGCCGCGAACAGCGCCGGCGTGGCGATGACGTACGCGAAGGGGCGGACTCGCAAGCCGAGCCCGTAGCCCGCGCCGAGCAGGTCGAACACGAGCGCCTGCAGCATGTAGTTCGTGAGCGCCATTCGCCCCGCGACGGCGAACGCGCGGAGTCGCGTCGTCCATCGTGGGCGGAACGCGAGGAGTACTGCCGTAGCTGGGTGGCCTCGAGCTCCGCGCTCCAGAGACTTGGGCCGGCGGGCGAGAGAGGCGTGGCCGTCCACCAGTGGAAGAGGGCCGTCGCCTCCGCGACGATCGGCCGCGCGCACGCGGCGAACAGGGCCAGCGCGAGCAGGCGGCGCGTCGGCCAGCGCCTGACGAGCAGGAGCACCAGGCCCCACAGCGCGTACTCGAACAGGACCTGAAAGCCGAGTCCGACCTTGATGACGAGGCCGAACAGCGCGAGCCCGGCCGGCGACGGGGCGCTCCAGTCGCACGTGGAAGTGCACGAGGAGCATGCCGGCGAGCGCGAGCCCGCGCAGGATGTCGAGGGAGTGCAGCCGCTCGTCCGCATCGATGGGTGCGGGCGTTCCCTGCGTGGCGATGGCCGCCGGCGAATCGGCGAGGGGCATGGGCACGGCTCCCTCTCGTGGTACGGGGAGCAGGCTGCAGCGGAACGCGGAGAACGCACCGCTCGAGCTCGTGTGGAGGAAGCGGGCCCCGCGGCGGACGGTCGCGGGAGATCGGTCACCGGGTCATATTGTCCGCCGTCCGCACCCGAGGATCCACATGTCCGATCTCTCCCGCCGCGACCTGCTGAAAGCGGCTGCGCTCGCCTCCGCCGGCGTCGCGACGGCTGGTCCCTTCAGCAGCGCCATCGCCGAGAACGTCTCGGCCATCACCCACCCCGATCTCGCGCCCCCCGCGCCGGCCGCCCGCAAGTCGATGCGCGCCGTTCCATT
The DNA here is from genome assembly GCA_035760455.1 of Gemmatimonadaceae bacterium. Lineage (GTDB taxonomy): Bacteria > Gemmatimonadota > Gemmatimonadetes > Gemmatimonadales > Gemmatimonadaceae > AG11. The sequence goes on from DASTSX010000398.1 coordinate 6,361, forward strand.
CGCGCGGCACGACGTCGTGCGCATCGGGATCGTCGGCACCGGCCTGCGCGGCCGGTCCGTGCTGCGCGATCTGCTCGGCGTGCCCGGCGTGAAGATCGTCGCGCTGTGTGACGTCGCCGCCGACAAGGCACAGCGCGCCGCGAAGATGTCCACCGACGGCGGCCAGTCCGACCCTGCGCTGTACACCGGCTCGGACCGCGCCTTCGAGCGCCTCGTCGCGCGCGACGACCTCGATCTCGTCTACACGGCGACGCCGTGGGAATGGCACGTCCCCGTCATGCTCGCCGCGCTCGCGCACGGCAAGCACGCCGCGAGCGAGTGTCCCATCGGCACGACCCTCAAGGACCTGTGGGCGCTCGTCGACGCGAGTGAGAAGGCGCAGAAGCACTGCATCCAGCTCGAGAACTGCAACTACGGCTACAACGAGATGCTGGTGAACCGCATGGTGCACGCGGGCCTCTTCGGTGAGGTGCTGCACGCCGAGGCGGCCTACCTGCACGACCTGCGGAAGATCCTGTTCGAGACGAAGGACGAAGGGCTCTGGCGCCGTGCCTGGCACACGCGCTCGAACTCCAACCACTACCCGACCCACGGGCTCGGCCCCGTGAGCTGGTACCTCGACGTGCACGCCGGCGACCGGTTCGACTACATCGTCGCCGTCGCCACTCCCGAGCGCGGACTCACGCTCTACCGCGAGGAGACGCTCAAGGACCACCGGGCCGACCCCCGCTGGCGCGAGCGCTACATCACGGGCGACCTCAACACGTCGATCATCAAGACGGCGAAGGGACGCACGGTGATGATGCAGCACGACGTCTCGAACCCGCGGCCGTACACGCGCCACAACCGCGTCATGGGCACGAAGGGGACGTTCGAGGACTACCCGCCGCGGATCTTCGTCGAGGGGCAGGCGGGGGGCGAGCGGTTCCGGCCCCTCTCCGACGAGGACCGGAAGCAGTTCGAGCATCCGCTCTGGACGAAGCTCGGTGAGCAGGCACGCAGCGGCGGCCACGGCGGGATGGACTTCGTCATGGCGTACCGGCTCGTCGAGTGCATGCGCGAAGGGCTCGCGCCGGACTTCGACGTCTACGACGCGGCGGCGTGGAGCGCGCCGATGCCCCTCACCGAGATGTCGGTGGCGAAGGGGAGCGCGCCGATGAAGTTCCCCGATTTCACGCGCGGCGACTGGATGAAGCCGCGCGCATGAACGTCTCGCCCGTCCACCTCACGCTGCTCGACTGGGCGATCGTCGCCCTGAGCATCGCCATCTCGGTCGTCCCGCCGCTCTTCTACTGGCGGCGCGCCAGCGAGAGCACCAGCGAGTTCTTCACCTCGGGGCGTGCCGCACCCTGGTGGCTGATCGGCGTTTCCATGGTCGCCACCACCTTCAGCACCGACACGCCCAACCTCGTCACCAACATGGTGCGCGAGCACGGCGTGTCCGACAACTGGCTGTGGTGGAGCTTTCTCCTCACCGGGATGCTGACGGTGTTCCTCTATGCGCGGCTCTGGCGCCGCTCGGGAGTGCTCACGGATCTCGAGTTCTATGAGATCCGGTACTCGGGGAAGGCGGCGAGCGTGCTGCGGGGCTTCCGCGCCGTCTATCTCGGCCTGCTCTTCAACTGCGTCATCATGGCCACGGTCAATCTCGCCGCGGCCAAGATCGCCAATCTGCTGCTTGGTTGGCCGATGCATCAGACGCTCATCATCTGCGGGCTGATGTCGATCTTCTTCGCCTCGGTGAGCGGTCTGTGGGGGGTGCTCGTCACCGACTTCGTGCAGTTCGGCATCACCATGGCGGGCACTTTCTCCGTCGCGTACTTCGCGCTGGCGCAGCCCGAGGTCGGCGGGCTCTCGGGGCTGCTCGCCCAGGTGCCGCCGAAGTCGCTGAATCTCCTCCCCGACTTCGGCGACTGGAGCGTGGCGCTCGCCGCGTTCGTCCTGCCGCTCACCGTGCAGTGGTGGGCCGTCTGGTATCCGGGCGCCGAGCCGGGAGGAGGAAGCTACATCGCCCAGCGCATGCTCGCTTCCCGAACGGAGAAGGACGCCGTCGTCGGGACGCTGCTGTTCAACGTCATGCACTACGCGCTGCGTCCCTGGCCGTGGATCATCGTCGCGTTGGCATCGCTGATCGTCTA
>DASTSX010000399.1:0-11451 GCA_035760455.1 Gemmatimonadaceae bacterium
TGCACGGCATCGGTGTGGAAGACGACGCCGCGGCTGCGCGCGCGCTCCGCCATCGCGGGCACGTCCTGGAGCGTGCCGATCTCGTTGTTCACCCACATCACCGAGCAGACGGCGGTGTCCTCGCGCACGAGCCCGTCGAAGGAGGGGGCATCGACCCGTCCGGTGGGCTCGACCGTGACCAGGCGCTCCTCGCCCCCCTCCTTCGCGATCTGGTGCAGCGCGCCCAGCACGGCCTTGTGCTCGATCGGCGTCGACACGGCGGCTCTGCGGCCACCCTCGCCGCGCCGCGCGCGCCAGACGCCGATGAGGGCCATGTTGTCCGCCTCCGTGCCGCACGACGTGAACACGATCTCATCCGGGGACGCGCCGAGACATCGACCGACGCGCTCGCGCGCCTCATCGAGCGCGGTACGCGCCTCGCGACCCCACCGGTGCACGCTCGACGGATTGCCGAAGCGCGGCCCGAAGAAGGGCTGCATCGCGGCGAACACTTCCTCCCGCACGGGGGTCGTGGCGGCGTGGTCGAGGTAGACTGGCTCGGGCATACGCTCGAAAGCTAACGGCGCAGGGTTCGGCCGCGCGAGGCCGGTTCAGCGGCGCCGCAGCACGGCGCGGACGGGTGCGGCGTCGAGACCGACGAGCCGCTGCGGCAGCGCGATCAGCTCGTACCGCCCCTCCGGTACCCCGCGCAGATCGAGATTCTCCAGCACGTAGGCGCCGCCACCGAACAGCGCCCGATGCACGTCGAGCGCCTTGCTCGCCCGTGCGTCCACCGAGGGGGCGTCCACGCCGACGAGCCGCACGCCGCGCGACGCGAGCGCGGCCGCCGTCGCCGCAGCGAGCACGGGCCAGTCGTCGGGAAAGCGCCCCTCCGCGATCGTTCGCCCAGTGCGGAGCAGCACGCGCTCGATGCCGTCCAGGCGCGCGTCATCGGGCGCGAGCGCGAGCGGCCCGGCGCCGAACGCGCTGACGTCGAGGACGAGCGCCTCGCCGAGGAACGCGGCGAGCGGCAGCGCGTCGCTCGCCGGCCAGCCGTCGTGGACGTGAAATGGAGCGTCGGCGTGCGTGCCGACGTGCGGGCTACCCGAGATGCTCGACAGGTTGACGCTCGCACCGTCGGCCATCCGCGTCGTCCAGCCGCACTCGAACGGCGTGTCGCCGGGCCACTCGGGCGTGCCGACCCGGACGGCGACGGAGACGTCGTACAGCACCCGCTAGCCCGGCGTGCGGTAAAACGTGCCGCGCACCGCCCAGAGCGCAGGGAAGAACTTCTGATCGACGGTGCGCGCCAGGTACTTCGCGCCGAGCGTGCCGCCCGTGCCCCCCGTGAGCGGCCCGAGCACCCGCTCGACGAGCTGCACGTGCTTGAAGCGCCACAGCCCGAACTGCTGCTCGTATTCGAGCAGCGCCTCGGCGAGGAAGAACAGCGTCGTCGGGCGCTCGCCCACGTAGAGCGACTCCAGGGAGGTGTCGCGCGTCCGGAGCAGCGCGAGGAACAGATCCTGGAGCGTGGGGCGCGCGAGCGCGCGCTGCACGAGCGGGGGGATCTCGCCGTGCTCGGCGATCACGTGCATGAAGTGCGGCTCGCGCAGCCCCGATGCCGCCTCGATCGCCCGGAACTGCACGCTCTGCGAGCCGCTCGACGTCCCGAGGTGCTGGCGGAACTCGGCGAAGTGCTGCGGCGGCAGGGTCTCGAGCGCGGAGAGCTGCGCCGAGACGATGCGCATCAGCGCGTTGATCCGTCCCATGCGGAACAGGGCGAACTCCGCCTCGCCGCGCTCGAGCGCGTCGATCAGCGCGTCCAGCTCGTGGAGGATCTCCTTGAACCAGAGCTCACTCGCCTGATGGACGACGATGAACAGCAGCTCGTCGGCGTGCGGCGGGACGGAGCGCGGATGCTGGAGCGCGAGCAGCTGATCGAGCGCGAGGTACGATCCGTAGGTGACTTCCGCTGCGTCGTCCCGCGGCGCGTCGCTCAAAAGGTCGCGACCTCGAGCGAGCCGACGTCGTCGACGCGCATCATCTCGGTGGTGAAGAAGGGCTCGCCGTACCGGGTGCGGATCAGGGCGCCGTACGTCGCCGCGTAGTGCGTCGCGATGTCGTAGAGCGGCTCGCCGTTCGGATAGATCTCACCGGCCTGAATAGCCCCCTCGAACTGGGACTCGTAGCAGCGGACGGCCGCCATCTTCTGCTCGAACTCGTCGGTGACGTCGACGACGAAGGTGGGCCGGATGAAATCCTGCCGGTACGCGAGCGAGTGGAGGATCTTGTGCGGCCGGTGCTTCGGGACGTCGGGCGCCAGCTTGGCGAGTCCGGCGAGAAAGCACGCGTCGCGGATGAGCTGCGCGGAGACGCGATGGTCGGGGTGCCGGCCCTCGAGCGGCGGCGCGATGACGACGCGTGGCCGGTATCGACGGATGGCCCGCGCGAGCGCCGTCCGTGTTCGCGGCGTGTTCTCGATCGCGGCGTCGGGCAGCTCCAGGTTCTCCCGCGCGCTGCAGCCGATGATCTCGGCGGCCCGCTCGGCTTCGCGGCGCCGGAGATCGGCCGAGCCGCGCGTGCCCATCTCGCCCTGGGTGAGGTCGAGGATCGCCGTACGCTGGCCGAGCCTGGCCGCCTTGATCAGCGTGCCGCCGCAGGTGAGCTCGACGTCGTCGCGATGCGCGGCGATGGCGAGGATGGTGACGGGGGGCAGCTCGGGGATCGTCGGATCGGATGGCATCGCGCGGAATATAGGGCGCCGATGGAGCAGCGGCGATCCATCGTGCGCGCGCGGCTACTCGTAGCGCAATGCCGCCACCGGGTCCAGGCGCGCCGCCTTGATCGCCGGGAGCATGCCGAACAGGATGCCCGTCACGGCGCTCATGGCGAGCGCGGCGGCGACCGTGCCCCACGACGTCGTCGCCGGAACGGCGGGCCACGCGGTGCGCACGCCGATCGCCACGGCGATGCCGAGCGCCAGACCGACCGAGGCACCGATCCCCGTCAGCGTCACCGCCTCGACGAGGAACTGCCAGAGGATCGTCCAGCGCGTGGCGCCGAGCGCCTTCCGGACGCCGATCTCCCGCGTGCGCTCGGTGACCGAGATCATCATGATCGCGATCACGCCGACGCCGCCCACGAGCAGTCCGACCGACGACAGCGCGAGACCGACGATGAAGAAGGTGCCGAACAGCTTGGTGTAGATCGACCAGAGCCGATCCTGCGTGATGATCTCGAAGTTGTTCGGCTGCGTCGGGCGCAGCCCGCGGTAGCCGCGCAGCGCCGCGGTCACGTCGTCCACCGCCTCCTGGGTCGTCACGCCCGCGCGAGGCCTGATGATCAGGTCCGTGCCGCGCAGCCAGAGGCTGAGGTGCCGGCGCGCCGTCTCGAACGGCACGATCGCCTTCGGCGAGTCGCCCTGTCCGCCGGAAGTGGGCGTGCCCATGGGGCTCGCCGTGTAGTGATAGAGGCCGATGACGCGGAACTCGACGTCGTCGATCTTGATGATCTTGTCGAGCGGCTCCGAGTCGCCGAACAATTGCGCCGCCATCTTGTCGTTCACGAGGGCGACGCGCTCGCCGCGCGCGTTCTCGGCGTAGGTGAAGCTCCGTCCGGGGTAGATGTCCCCGCCGTCGATCTCCGTCCAGTTCGGCGTGTAGACCTCCATCCCGGCGCGCGGGATGTACTTGTCGCGGTAGCGGAACCCGGCGCCCATCCCGACGTGCGCCGTGACGGCGCGGATGTTCGGCAGCCGCTCGAGCATGCGCACCTCGTCGATCGAGAGGCGCGGATTGCTGCGCGTCCACTCCGGCGGCGGTGTGAAGCCCCCGATCGGCCGGCGGTAGACGAAGAACGACGTCGGTCCGGACGCCTCGAGGTCGCGGCGGAACGACTCGTTGATGCCGCGCACGACCGAGGACATGGCCACGACGACGAACACGCCGAGCGCGACGCCGAGGATGGTGAGGGCGGCGCGAACCTTGTTGGAGCGGATCGAGTCGAGCGCGATGCCGACTCCCTCGAGTGCCTGCGTGATGGAGGTGATGATGCCCATGGCTACTCCGCGCGAAGCGCGTCGATGGGATCGAGCGAGGCGGCGCGCTTCGCGGGATACACCCCCGACGTGATGCCGACGACGGTGCCGAGCAGCGTGGCGACGACGAGCGACCACGGCGCGACGGCCGCGGGAAGCGGCGTGGTCATGGCGATGATCTTGGCGCCGAGCAGCCCCATCCCGATGCCGAGGATCGCGCCGAGGGTGCTGAGCGTGGCACTCTCGACGAGGAACTGCCGGAGGATGTCCTTGCGGCGCGCGCCCAGCGACTTCCGCACGCCGATCTCCCGCGTGCGCTCGGCGACCGCCACGAGCATGATGTTCATGATCACCAGTCCGCCGACGACGAGGCTGAGGAGGGGCAGCGCGGTGCCGGCGATCGTCATGATGCTCTTCGTCTTGCGGAACGACTCGAGCGCCGTCTCGGACGTCTCCATCACGAAGTTGTCCGGCGTGCCGGGCCGCAGGTGCCGCATCCCGCGCAGCACCTCGCGCACGGTCTCCATCGCCTCGTCCATCATCAGGGGCGTCGGCGCCTGGACGAGCAGCCCGTCGATGTCGCCGCGTGGGTTGGTCAGCCGGTGGAGGGGCGAGTTGAACGGTGCGTAAGCGGTTTCGTCCAGCGACTGGCCGAACAGGCTCCCCTGGCGCTGAATCACGCCGATCACGGTGTATGGGATGCCGCCGATGCGCAGCTCGCGGCCGATGGGATTGAGTCCCTCGAAGTAGTACTTCGCCACCTGGTCGCCGACGACGACGACCGGCGTGCCCAGCTCCGCTTCCTGCTGCGAGAACACCCGACCCTCGGAGAGGTCGAGCTTCTTGATCGTGAAGTAGTCGCCCTCGACGGCGTGCGCTTCCACCTGCCGCGGCCGCGCCCACTTGCTCGTCGCCAGGACGTTGTCCTGACTCTCGACGGCGTAGTTCGTTCCCGCCGGCAGCGCCTCGCGGATGACGGCCACGTCGCTGTGGTAGACGCGGGGCCGCCGCTGCCACTCGCGCCACATGTCCTCCGTCACGTTGTTCCCGAACCAGGGAAACCGCCGCAGCGTGAAGGTGTTCGCGCCGAGCACCCGGCCCGCGAAGTCCTCCTCCACGTACTTGCTCATCCCGGTGACGATCGACACGACGGCGATCAGGAACATGACCCCGATCATCACGCCGAGCAGGGTGAAGAAGCTCTTCAGCTTCTGCACGCGGATCTGCTGGAGCGCGAGTCGGACGGCCTCGTGGAAGGGCATGCGGCGCGGCTGGAGAGGGGTGGTGCCGGGCCTACGGGCGACGCGCCTGGAAAGTGTCAGGCCGGCGGCTCGCCGCCGCCCGCTACTCGTACCTGAGCGCCGCCACGGGGTCCAGCTTGGCCGCCTTCGCCGCCGGCAGCATCCCGAACAGGACGCCCGTGATGCAGCTCGTGGCCAGGGCCGCGACGACGGCCAGCGGCGGGACGCTCGCCGCGATCGGGGTCGCGGCCTTGATCACGAACGCCGCGCCGGTCCCGAAGACGAGACCGATGATCGCGCCGATCCCCGTGAGCGTCACCGCCTCGACGAGGAACTGCCAGAGGATCGTCGCCCGGGTCGCACCGAGCGCCTTCCGGACACCGATTTCCCGCGTGCGCTCGGTGACCGAGATCATCATGATCGCGATCACGCCGACGCCGCCGACGATCAGGCCGACGGCCGAGAGCACCACCATCACGAGGAAGAAGGCGCCGAAGATCTTGTTGTAGATGTTGAACAGCTGGTCCTGCGTGATGATCGCGAAATTATTGTCCACGCCGGGCCGCAGCGCGTGACGCCCGCGCATGGCGGCGATCACGTCGTCGATCGCCTCGGCGCGGGTCACGCCGGCGGCGGGGATGACGGCGATGCCGATGTCGTTCCAGTTCGCCTTCAAGTGCTTGCGCGCCGACTCGATCGGGATGATGGCGCGCGGCTTGTTGCCTCCGGACAGGAAGCTCGCCTCGTAGTGGTAGATCCCGAGCACGGTGAAGGGCGTACCACCGAGCTCGATCACCTTGTCGAGCGGATCGGATTCGCCGAACGCCTGCTTCGCGAGCTCGTCGTTGATGACGACGACGCGGTCGCCGACCTCGGCCTCGGTCGAGGTGAAGTTTCGCCCGGGATAGATGTCGCCGCCGCCGTCGATCTGCTGCCAGTTGCCCGTGAAGCCGCTGACGTCCACCGTGCGGATGCGGCGGTCCTTGTACGCGACGGGACGCTGCGTGTCGAGACGCGCGCCCGCCGTGCGGACGGACGGCAGACGGTTGAGCGCCTCCACGTCGTCCAGCGTCAGCCGCGGATTGCGGAAGAACTTGCAGGTCTCGTCCGTTCCGTCGCACGCCTCGAAGCTGATCGGAAAGCGCGACACGAAGAAGGTCGTCGGCCCGGTGCTCTCGAGGTCCTTCGCCACGCTCGCGTTGATGCCGTGCACGGCCGCCGAAATGACGACGACGACGAACACGCCGACGGCGATGCCGAGGATGGTGAGGCCGGCGCGGACCTTGTTCGCGCGGATCGAATCGAGGGCGATCGTCACTCCCTCGCGCAGAACGTGCAGCCGCTGCTGGAGATTGGCCATCGCCTACTCGGCCCGCAGCGCGGTGATGGGGTCGAGGCGCGAGGCGCGGCTGGCGGGGTATACGCCCGCGACGATCCCGACGCCGGCACCGATGCCGATACCGAGCAGCACGGACCACAGCTCGACCGCCGCTGGGAGGGGGGTGACCGCCGCGATCAGCTTCGCGAACGCGAAGCCCGTCGCCACGCCGAGGGCCGCGCCGACGGTGCTCAGCGTCGCGCTCTCGACGAGGAACTGGCTCATGATGTCGCGCCGGCGCGCGCCGAGCGACTTGCGGATGCCGATCTCGCGCGTGCGCTCGGCGACCGCCACCAGCATGATGTTCATGATCACGATCGCGCCGACGACGAGGCCGATGGCTGGCAGCGCGACGCCGGCGAACACCAGATAGCTCTTGATCTTGTTCCAGAACTCGAGCGCCGAGTCGGAGGTCTCGAGCTCGAAGTCGTCCTTCTGGCTCGGGCGCAGGTGATGGCGCGACCGCATGACCTGGCGCACCGCCTCCATCGTCGAGAGCATGCCCTCGCGGCTCGGCGTCTGGATCATGATCGCGTCGATCACGCCGTGCGCGTTGACGAAGCGGTTGAGCGCCGACTTGTGCGGGGCGACGATGAACTTGTCGAACGAGATCCCGAACGCGCTCCCCTGCTTCTCCATCACCCCGACGACGGTGAAGGGGAGCCCGCGGACGACCAGCTCGCGGCCAACGGGGTCCAGCGCCGGGAAGAAGTAGTTGGCGACGTCCTGGCCGATGACGATCACCGGCATGCCGCGCTCGAACTCCTGCGGCGAGAAGAGGCGGCCGTTCACCGGCGCCATCTTCTTGATGTCGAAGTAGTCGTTGCTGACGGTGAACGTGAGCACCTGGCGCGGCTTCGCCACGTAGCGCGACTGCGCCGGCAGGTTGTCGTTGCCCACGACGGCCCATTTCACGTCGGCGGGGAGCGCTTCGGCCACGGGCTCGACGTCGCTCTCCCGGATGCGCGGACGGCGGCGCAGCTCGCGCCACCGCTCCTCGCTCATCTCGCCGAGATTGATGTTCGGCCGGTGGCGCAGCTCGAACGAGTTCACCGCCATGATCTTGCCCACGACCTGATCGGTCATGTAGCGGCTCATGCCGCCGACGATCGACACCACGGCGATGAGGAACGTGACGCCGATCATCACGCCGAGCAGGGTGAAGAAGCTCTTGAGCTTCTGCACCCAGATCTGCTTCAGGGCGAGCCGGATGGCGTCCAGGAACGGCATGGAGGAGCTATGCGTGCGTTCCGAGCTTCTCCACGAACGCGGACCGCCGCTCGTCGCTGGACACCACCCCGTCGCGGAGCACGATGATCCGTCGTGCGTGGGAAGCGATGTCGGGCTCGTGCGTCACCATGATCACGGTCTGGCCCTGGTCGGCCAGGCTCTCGAACACCCGCATGATCTCTTCCGACGTGGCCGAATCGAGGTTACCGGTCGGCTCGTCGGCGAGGAGGATCGAGGGGTTGTTCACGAGCGCGCGCGCGATGGCCACGCGCTGCCGCTGACCGCCCGAGAGCTCGTTCGGGCGGTGGTCGATGCGCGAGCCGAGCTGCACCCGCTCGAGCGCCTCCTTGGCGCGGCGGCGCCGCTCGTCGCCCGGCACGCCGGCGTAGACGAGCGGGAGCTCGACGTTGTGGAGCGCGGTCGCACGCGGCAACAGGTTGAACGTCTGGAAGACGAACCCGATCTCCTTGTTCCGCACCCGGGCCAGGGCGTCGTCGGACATCTTCGACACCTGAAGGCCGTTGAGCCAGTACTCGCCGGCGTTCGGGGTGTCGAGGCAGCCGATGACGTTCATCAGCGTCGACTTGCCCGAGCCGGACGGGCCCATGATCGCCACGTACTCGTTCCGGCGGATCGCCAGATCGACGCCGCGCAGCGCGCGCACGATCTCGCCGCCCATGTCGTATTCGCGCTTGATGCCGCGCGTCACGATCACCCAGTCGCGGCCCGGGGTGGCGCCGGAGGCGCCGACGACGGCCTGCCGCTCGGCGGTCGAGCCGAGCGGGGCTTCGAGCGAGTCGTGCACGATGTCCTGGCTCACGTTTTGGCCTGTGGCTTCTTGGGGTCGACCTTCGCCTCGCGAATCAGCGCGCCATCCTTCAACTCGCGGATCGCCTGATAGGTGCCGGCGACGATCTTGTCTCCCTGCTTCAGACCACTGAGCACCTCGAAGTGCTTCTCGCCGGCGATCCCTACCTTTACGGGCCGGAAGGTCACTTTGTTGTCCGCGCCGACCACGAACACCCCCTCGACGTCCTTCTTGCCGACTTCCTTCTTCGGCCGCGGCTTGCCAAGGCCGACCGCCGTGTCCTCCTTCGCCAGCGCCTCGTTCTCGCGAACGGTGAGCGCGATGATCGGGATCGACAGCGAGTTCCGGCGCGAGTCGGTGATGATCTTGGCCGTGGCCGAGAAGTCGGGCCGCGTCTCGTTCGGCGTATTGAGCAGCTGGATCGTCACCTCGTAGTCGACCGCCTGATCCTGGTTTGCCTGCTGCTGTGCCGCGGTCTTCACGGCGCTGTTCGAGATCTTGGTGACCCGGCCGATGAAGGTGGTGTCGGGGAAGGCGTCGATCTGGATCACCGCCGAGTCGCCCAGCGAGATGCGCGCGACGTCGGTCTCATCCACCTTGACCTTGGTCTCGAGCACGCTCATGTCGGCGATCGTGAGCAGCGTGGCGGCGTCCTTGTTCAGGGTGCCCATGATCGCCGTCTCGCCGCTCTCGACGTTCAGGCGCGTCACGCGGCCGGACATCGGGGCGTAGATCGTCGTCTTGCCGAGCGAGCTGCGCGTGTCGCGCAGCTGCGCGACCGCCTGATCGACCGCATGGCGCGCTGCCTGATAGAGCGCCTGGTTCACCTCGACCTGCGTCCGCAGCTGCTCGAGGTTCTCGTCCGAGATGAGCTGCGGGTTGGACTTCTTGATCGCCGCCGTGCGCTCGTAGCTCTTCTGCGCCTGGAGCAGATTCGCCTGGGCCTGCGCCATCTGGGCGCGGCTCGACGCGAGCGCTGCCTCGGTCCGCTGGACCGCGGCCTCCTGCTGCTGCGGGTCGATCTGAAGGAGGAACTGGCCCTGGGTGACCATCTGGCCTTCCTTCACCGCGAGGCGGACGATCTTGCCGGTGATGTCGGAGCTCAGGTCGACCTTGGTCTGTGGGCGCACCTGGCCGCTGGCCGTCACGGAGGCCACGAGGTCGCGCTGCGCGACCTGCTCCGTGCGCACCTCGACCGCCTTGTTCTTGCCTTTCGCGGCGGTCAACCCGCCGATCGCGGCAATGACGAGGAGCACCCCGCCGGCCACGGACCACTTCACACGCTTGCTCATGACGAGTCTCTCGGTGGATTAGCGGAGGGGGCGCCCGACCGCGTTCTCGAGCGCGGCGAAGGCCTTGTGATAGTCGTAGACCGCGTTGACGCGATCGATCAGCGCCTGCTCGTAGGTGCCGCGCGACGTCACGACGTCGAGGAACGTGCTCGCGCCCACCTTGTAGCGCTCCTCGGCGAAGGCCAGCTCCTCCTTCGCCTTCGTCGCGTTCTGCTCCTGCAGCGCCACCGTCTGCGCCGCCGTGCGGAGCGTGAGGTACGCCTGCGTGACGTCGGCCGTCATGGCGAGATCCTTCGCCTTGACGTTGTAGACCGCCGCGTCGCGCTCGACCGCAGCGCGCTGCACGCGCTCTTCGCGGTTGAAGTTGTCGAACACGGGCAGCGACAGCGACGCCGTCAGCGACAGGGGCGAGCGCTCGAACTTGAAGGGGAACTGGCTGTTGCTCGAGCGGATCGCCGCGGCCTGCGCGTCGGTGAACACGAACCGGCTGTTGCAGTTCTGCGTCGGGAGCCCGACGCGCGTGCGCAGCGAGTCCTGCGAGAGGCACGACGACAGCTGGTTCATCACGCTGCCGCGCGCCTGGTTCACGAGGTAGTCCGAGTCCGTGTACTGGTACGAGTTGCCGCCCCAGCCCGTGCTGAGGCTGAGGGTCGGCGTGTACGCGGCCCTGGCCACGCGCACGTTCAGCGCGGCGGCTCGCTCACGCGACCGGAGCGCGACGATCGCCGGGTTCTGGCTCCGCGCCAGCTCGAGGAGGGTGTCCACCGAGAAAGTCGGCGGGTTCACCGGGAAGTCCGTGGTGAGCTGGACGTCCGCCGGTTGGGCGACGCCCATCTGCTGGAACAGCCGCAGCTTCTCGACCTCCACGTTGTTCCGGGCGGTGAGCAGGGCCACCTGCGCCTGACCGAGCGCCACCTCGGCGCGCCGGATGTCGAGCGAGGTCCCCGAGCCGACGGCGAGCTTGGCCTTCGCCAGCTCGAGCTGCGTCTCGGCGGTCTTCACGAGCGTGTCCTGCAGCGCCGAGCGGGCCTGCGCCTGGAGGACGCTGAGGTACTGCTGCGTCACCGTGGCGCGCAGCTGCTCGCTCGAGCCGTGGATGTCCGCCTCGACCGCGTCGCGATTCGCCATCGCGGCCTTGGGCGTCACGAAGGTGGCGCTGTTCACGCGGTAGTTCAGGCTCAGGCCATAGCTCGATTGCACGGCGTCGGAGCTGTTGCTGAACGAGAGGCCGTTGAACACCTGCTGCCCGCCCTGCTGGTAGCGCGTGCCGAAGCTCGCGTCCGCGCTGGGCAGGAGGGCGCCGCGCGCCGAACGCACCGCGGCATCGGCGGTCCGCCGATTGCCGGCCTGCAGGAGGTAGACGGGATTGTTGCGACGGGCCAGGCTGATGGCCTCGTCGAGGGTGAGCAGAGCGCCGGAGGCCGGCCTCGTCGTGGCGTCCTGCGCTTGGACGACGGGCGCGACGGCGACGAGAGCGAGCGCGGCGA
>DASTSX010000400.1:0-5359 GCA_035760455.1 Gemmatimonadaceae bacterium
AGCGCAGTCGAGGGATCTGCACCGTCCTTCCAGTACGGGCCGACCGGATTCTCGGGAGGATCCAGCCGGTACCGGATACCTGCTACGCCGGTCGTACCGGGCACTTCACCGGCCTTTCCTGACCCACTCCCCCATCCTCGACTCCAGGACGTCGAGCGGCAAAGCCCCCTCGCTCAGCAGCTCGTCGTGGAAGGCGCGGATGTCGAAGCCGGCCCCCAGCTCGCGCTCGGCGCGTTGACGAATGGCGCGGATCGCGAGCTCGCCGCTCTTGTAGGCGAGCGCCTGCGCGGGCATGACGATGTAGCGATCGACCTCGCTCCGGATGTCCTGCTCGGTCTTGGCGCTGTTCGCCGTGAAGTACTCGATCGCCTGCTCGCGCGTCCACCCGAATTCATGGATGCCGGTGTCGAGCACGAGCCGGATGGCGCGCCACATCTCGTACGTCAGCTGGCCGAACTTCGAGTACGGATCGCGATACAGTCCGAGCTCGGGGCCGAGGCTCTCGGCGTACAGCGCCCACCCCTCGGTGAACGCCGTGTAGCCCGAGTAGCGGCGGAACCCCGGCAGCTCCTGCAGCTCCTGCGACAGGGCGATCTGCAGGTGATGTCCGGGCACCGCCTCGTGCGCGGTGAGCGCCTCCATCTCCCAGGTCGGCCGCGAGTCGAGCTTGTAGGTGTTCACGAAGAACATCCCCGGTCGATGCGCGTCGGGCGATCCGGACATGTAGTACGCCGTCGTCTGCGACGGTGCCGCGTACGACGGCACGGTCGTCACGCCGTAGGTCAGTCGCGGCAGCTTCCCGAAGAGGCGGGCCAGCTCGGGATCGATGCGCTTGGCGATGTCGCGGTAGCCGCGCACGAGACTCGCCGAGTCCTTCATGAAGAAGCGCTCGTCGGTGCGGAGCATCGTCACGAACGACTCGAAGTCGCCCGCGTGGCCGGAGGCGCGGATCGCGCTGTCCATCTGTGCCCGGATGCGCTTCACCTCCGCGAGCCCGAGCGCATGGATCTCCGCCGGCGTGCGGCTGGTCGTCGTCTCGAGCTTCACTTCGTGCGCATACCACGCGCGGCCGTCGGGGAGGCTGCTCCAGGCGATCGACTCCCGCGACCTCGGGATGTACGTCGCCGTGAGATACGACGCGAGCCGCAAGTACGCGGGGCGCACACGCTCGGCGTACACGCGCGACGCGTCGGCGACGAGTCGCGCGCGGTCGCTCGCCGACATCGCGGACGGAAGGCGCGTGAACGGCTCGAGCAGCGCGCTCTTCATCGCATCCTCGGGGACGAGCCGCTCGAGCTGGGCGGGCACGTCGCGCAGCGTGACGCGCGGCGAGGTCACGCCGACGGCGAGCCCGCTGTCGAGGAGCGCGCGCGTCTGCTCGATCACCGTCGGGAGCGCGGCGAGTCGCGCCAGGATCCGATCGTAGTCCGCCGCCGAGCTGCTCGGCATCTTCGAGAGCACGCTCGCGAGGAATTGCGGCCCACTGCGCTGGCTGACGGCGAGCAGTTCGCTGGGGAATCGACGGCCGTCGATCGACTCTTCCGTCGATCGCTTGAAGATGTCGTAGCTCAGCCGGTCGGAGGCGTTCAGACGGCGCCGGTCGATCGCCTTCAGCACCAGCAGCCGATCCGGCATCTCCCGGCGGCGCCGCGCCAGCACGGCGAACGAATTGTCGGTCCAGCGATCGTCCTGTCCCGGGTAGCCGGTGTACGTCGCGGTCTCGGGAGACTCGACGTTCACGTATTCCCAGTCGAGCGCGAACAGCTCGGCGAGCCGCGCGCTGTCGGTCAGCGTCGCATGCGATGCGAGCCGAACGAAGCGCTGATGAAAGTCGGGGCGGGCCGGAGCCGACTGCGCGGCGGCCGACGGTGCGGAAATCACCGCCGAGCCGAGCGCGAGCGCGGCGAGCCGGCTGATCATCCGATCGGCTCGGACGGCGCGGCGGCCCTGGGCAGCGAGAGCACGAACGTCGCACCCTGACTCGTTCCGGTGTCGGCGCGCAGGTCGCCGCCCATGCCGCGCGCCAAGTCGCGGCTGATGGCGAGGCCGAGCCCCGCTCCTTCCGTGTGGATCGTCAGCGATCGCTCGAGCTGCACGAACGGCTCGAAGATCAGCTCGAGCTTCTCCGGGGGAATGCCGGGCCCGCTGTCGCGGACCTCGATCACGACCACGTCCGGGTCCGGCCCGACGGCGAGTCGCATCTCCACCTCACCGCGTGGCGGCGTGAACTTGGCGGCGTTGCCGAGCAGGTTGGTCAGAATCTGAATGAGCTTCTCGCGGTCCGCCGCGACGTGGACCCCCGTTCCGTCCGCCTCGGGCATCGCCGTCACGAGCGAGATCTGGCGCGCCACGAACTGCGGCTGGACCAGCGACGCCAGATCGGCCAGCACGCCGCTCACGAGCACGGGACGGATGCGGTACTCGATACGCCCCGTCTCGATGCGCGTGAGGTTCAGCACGTTGTTGATGAGACCGAGCAGATGGCGCTGCGCCCGTCCGATGCGCTCGAGCGCCTCGCGCTGGCCGTCCGTCACGGGCCCGTGCAGTCCCATCTCGAGGATCTGCGCGTGTCCGCCGATCGCGTTGAGCGGTGTGCGGAGCTCGTGGCTCATGACGGCGAGGAAGTCGCTCTTGGCGCGGCTCGCGCGTTCGGCGGCGGCGCGAGCCGACTCCGCCGCCTCGAGCGCATCTTCGAGATCGCGATTGGTCTGCTCCAGCTCGTCGGCGAGCGCCTGCGCCTCCTCCGTCTGCGCCTCGAGCTCGACCGCCTGCTCCTGCAGCGTGTGGTTCAGGGTGTCGAGCTCGTGCGACCGAGACTCCGCGGCGGCCCGCGCCGCGGACTCGGCGGCGAGCCGAACCGCCTGCTCCTGCGCGGCGCGTCGCTCGGTGAGGTCGCGGGTGACCTTCGCGAAGCCGACGACCTCGCCATTGTCGTCGCGAAGCGCCGTCAGGATGACGTTGGCCCAGAACCGCGAGCCGTCCTTCCGGATCCGCCACCCCTCGTCCTCGAAGCGACCGTCGCGCGTCGCCACGACGATCTCCATGTCGGGCTTGCCAGCGGCGATGTCGTCGGCCGGATAGAAGGTCGAGAAGTGGCGGCCGATGATCTCGTGCGCCGCGTAGCCCTTGAGCTGGGCAGCGCCGGCGTTCCACGTCAGCACGTTGCCGCGAGCGTCGAGCGCGAAGATGGCGTAGTCGCGCACGCTGGCGACGAGAAGCCGATAGAGGTCGGTGTGATCGGCTCGCTCGGACCCGGGCTCGAGCGCATCGAGCGCGTCGCGTGACGGCGTCATGGCGCGAACGGCTGGCCGCGGAGTGCGAGGGGAGATGAGTCCGGAAGAATGGTCACCGGTCGCACGGGAGGCGTCGGTCGGTTCGGGCGCAGGATGATAGAAAGGGAGCGAAGCGGGCGCCAGAGCCCGCGCCGCTGGCCGCGTCGAGACCTCCATGATATTGTCGGCGGATGTCCGCCGACCGTGCACCACGCCTCATCGCGCTCGATTGGGGGACCACCTCCCTGCGCGCCTACCTGCTGGGCGAGGATGGCGTGGTACTCGACCGGCGAGCAGAGCCGGCCGGCATCCTGCAGGTCCCGGGTCGGGACTTCGCCGGCGCGTTTCGCACCGTCGTCGGCGACTGGCGTGCGAGCTCGCCCGGGCTGCCGCTCCTCGCATCGGGAATGATCGGCAGCGCACAGGGCTGGGTCGAGGCGCCGTACGTCGACGTGCCGGCGGACGTGGATGCGGTGGCGCGGAGCCTCGTGACGGTGCCCGGCACCGGGCTCCGGATCGTGCCGGGGCTGGCGCAGCGCGGTGCCGACCCGGACGTGATGCGTGGCGAGGAGACTCAGCTGTTCGGTGGCATGCTCGCTTCTCCGGCCCTCGCGGCCGGTGGAACCGTGGTACTGCCAGGCACGCACTCGAAGTGGGTGCGCACCGTCGGCGGGCGGATCGAGCGGTTCACCACTTATATGACCGGGGAGGTGTACGCGGTACTACGCGGCCACTCGATCCTGGGCCGGCTGGCCGACCGCGCCGAGCGGGTGACCGACGAGCCGGGTCCGGCGTTCCGGCGCGGAGTGCGGGCCGCTCGCCGCTCCACGGCGGGCCTCGCCAGCGTGCTCTTCTCGGCGCGCTCCGCCGTGCTCGTCGGCGATCTGCCCGCCGCCGAGAGCCTCGAGTATCTGTCGGGGCTGTTGATCGGCGACGAGATCCGCTCCGCGCTATCGTCGGGGGATGCGCCGACGGCGCTCATCGGAGAGGGGTCGCTGTGCGCGCGATACGCCTTCGCGCTCGCGGAGTTCGACGTGTCCGACATCGAGATCCTCGGCGACACGGCACCGGCGGGACTCTGGCTCATCGCCCGTCGGGCGGGCCTGGCGCTCCAACGAGGGGAGGGCCCGTCGCGTAGACCAGTATCCGGCCGATTCCTTTAGTCAGCCCGGTTGCCCAAACCGATCACTGCCTGCATTCTCATCGGACGCCTGATCTCGGACGTCGCCCCATTCGGTCGCCCATCCACACCGCTGCCCACCGACCCATGAGCACTTCACGTCGTACGTTCCTGAAGACATCTGCGCTGGCTGCCGCCGGTACCGTTCTCCCCGCCCGCTCCTGGGCCAACGTGCTCGGCGCCAACGACGACATCCGGGTCGCCGTGATCGGCCTCAATGGCCGAGGCATGAATCACCTCACGAGCCTCGCCCGCATCGAGGGCGTTCGCATCGTGGCGCTGTGCGATCCGGACACCGCGGTGCTCGAGCGGGCCAAGACGCGCGCGAAGCTGGGTGCCGACGTCAAGACGTACGTCGACGTCCGCGAGCTGCTCGCGAGCCGCGAGGTGGACGCGGTCACGATCGCCACGCCGAACCACTGGCATTCGCTCGGCGCGATCTGGGCGGTGCAGAACGGCAAGGACGTCTACGTCGAGAAGCCGGTCTCGCACAACGTGTGGGAGGGTCGCCAGCTCGTGCACGCGGCCAAGAAGTACAACAAGATCGTCCAGGCAGGCACGCAGATCCGCTCGGGTGAGGGGCTGCGCGAGGCGGTGCAGTGGGTCCAGGCGGGGAACCTCGGCAAGATCACCGTGGCTCGCGGCTTCTGCTACAAGCGGCGCGACAGCATCGGCAAGACGAGCGGCCCGCAGCCGATTCCCGCGACGGTGAACTACGATCTGTGGACGGGTCCGGCGCCCCTCGTGCCGCCGCACCGCAACAACCCGCGCAACGGCCCGATCCACTACGACTGGCACTGGGTCTATCTCTACGGCAACGGCGACGTCGGCAACCAGGGCATCCACCAGATGGACGTCGCTCGCTGGTTCCTCGGTGAGGACGGGCTGCCGCGTCACACGCTCAGCG
>DASTSX010000401.1:0-3849 GCA_035760455.1 Gemmatimonadaceae bacterium
AGTCGCCCTGCTCCAGCTTGATCGCGCTCACCGCTGGGGTCATGTCCTGCGCGCCCACGGCGCTCGACAACACGTTGTTGAAGCCCTGCTGCTCGACCTGCTTCTCCGTCATCTTGTACTCGTCCATCAGGAACGCGCCCATCGTCTGATCGCGCGTCAGGCGCTTGAGCGTGCCGCCGCGTAGGTGATAGGCGCGACTGTCCCCGACGTGCACCACGAACGCCTGCGGCCACACCACGAGCGCGATCGTCAACGTCGTCGACGGGCCGCCCTGCGGCAGGCCGAACGTCGAGCGCAGCTTCTCGTGCGCGCGCTGCACCGCCTTGCCGAGCGGATCGAGGAACGCGTGCTCCTGGCCGCCGGCGACGGCGTGGTAGCTGCCCACCGTCTCGCTCAGGTACTCGACGATGGTCTGGATCGTGATCCCGCTCGCGAGCCGTCCGCCGTCCAGGCCGCCCACGCCGTCGGCGACGGCGTACAGGTACGCCTTCGGGCCGCACAGCGGGTCGAGCACCGCACGGTCCTCGAGGTTGGTCTGGCGCACCTCGAGCGACCGCTGCAGCGACGCGATCACGAAGTGGTCCTCGTTGCCCTCGCGCACCTTCCCGACGTGCGACAGCCCGAAGCTCTCGATGCGGCGGCGCTGGTCGTCGTTCGTCGAGCCGAGCCCGAAGCTCCCCGAGGTGTAGATCGCGGGCCGCTTCGGCCGCTCATCCGCGAGGGGCGGGGGCGGTGGAGCGGGTTGCACCGCGTCGACCTCGCCGGTGGCCTTCTTCCACATGTCCGCGAGCTTGCCCATGCCGACCTCCCCGAGCGGTGCGTGCGCCGGTTGACCGCGATTCCTCGACGCGAAGCTACCGCGCGCGGGCGCCGACCGATACGGCCGGCGCCCGCGCACCCCTCGCAACACTCGGGCCCGTCATGGCGCCGGCAGCCGTACCCGCATGCGGAGCTGGGGTGCCCTTCGAACAATCTGGCGCAGGAGCTGTTTCCCCTCGACGAGCGGTTCGCCTCTCCGCCTCTTCCGTCAGCCTGCCCGCCCCGAAGCTCCCGCTACGGCACCAGCCCGGGCGGTGACGCGGCCGGCGCGTTCCAATCCACCTGCGGTGACGGGTAGTAGTTCATGCCGAGCAGCCGCCAGCGCGGCGCGTGCGCGGCGATGCGCTGCCTGAAGTTCTCCCAGCTCCGGTGTGACGCGGACGTCCACCCGAGTTCGGCGAGGGCGGGGAGCCGCGGCAGCGTGAGGAACATGGCCGAGCCGATGTTGTGAATCGTCTCGCTCCACAGCGCTCCCTCCACGCCGAGGATCTGCTGCTCGGGAACACCCTTCATGTACGTCGCCGGCTCCCACTCGTACGCCGTGCGCAGCTCGATCAGCGCGGCCCAGGTCAGTCCGAGCTCCGTGTTCCGGTCGTACTTCATGTCGAGGTACGCCTTGGGCGCCGGCGACATCACCACCTTGGCCCCTTGCCGCACCGCGGGCGGCACCGTGTCGCTCTTCCACTGCTGGGCGATGCTCGTCGGGCGGAGCCGCGCCTTCCCGATCTCCTCCCAGCCGACCATCGTCTTGCCGTGCTTGTACACGATGTCCTGCACGCGCTCGACGAACTTGATGTACTGCGGATCCTTGAGCAGGTGCACCTCGTCGCCGCCCATGTGGAAGTAGGGGCCCGGCGTCATCGCCGCGATCTCGCGCACGACGTCTTCGACGAAGGCGTAGGCGTTCTCGCTGTCCGGACAGAAGGTCGTCCAACCCACCTCGGTGCCCGTGTAGGTGCCGCGCACTGGCGCGACGGCGGCGCTCGGCGGCATCGGCCGGCTGCAGCTCAGCTCCGGGTACGCCGCGATCGCCGCATTGGTGTGCCCGGGCATGTCGATCTCGGGCACGACCGTGATGTACCGCTCACTCGCGTAGCGCACGATGTCCGCATACTCCGCCTTCGTGTAGAAGCCTCCCGGCCCGCCGCCGACCTGCGTGGCCCCGCCGATCTCCGTGAGCTTCGGACGCGAGTCGATCTGGATGCGCCAGCCCTGGTCGTCGGCCAGGTGGATGTGGAAGATGTTCAGCTTGTACAGCGCGAGCACGTCGATGAACTGCTTCACCTCTTTCACGGTGAAGAAGTGTCGTGCGACGTCGAGCATCGCGCCGCGCCACATGAAGCGGGGCCGGTCGGTGATCGTGCCCGCCGGGACGCTCCACGCGGACGCCGCACGCCGTCCGTACGTGAGCTCCATCTCGATCCCTGCCGGCAGGAGCTGCCGAAGCGTCTGTACGCCGCGGAACACGCCGGCCGGTTGGGCGGCAGTGATGCGCACCGAGTCCGCGCTGATCGCGAGCTCGTAGCCTTCCTCGCCCAGCGAAGCCGGTCCGCCCACCCGAAGCACGATCGCGCCTCGCGGCGCCGCGGCGTTGCTCGGCGTGACGGGAATCGGGCTCGCCGTCGGCACGCGCAGCAGATGGGCCAGTTGTTCGCCGGTGCGCGCGAGCTCGGCGTTGCCCGCCGGCACGACGATGCTCGTCGTCGCCGTGATCGTGAAGGGTGCGCCGCTGCCCGGGTTGACGGTGAGCGGCTGCGGAACCAGGCGATGTGCCGAGAGCGACGCCAGCGGCGTCAGGGCCGCCGGCCGCGCTTCCGCGGCCGCTGCCGCAGCCGGAGCGGCGGCGGCAGGCGGCGTGGGAGAAGGTGAGGCCGTCGTGGTGACGGGGGTCGCGGGTCGACAGGCGGCCAGCGCGCAGCTCAGCGCGACGCCGGCCTGGAGGAATGCGGTCGAGCGGAAGCGTGTGATCATTCGAGTCGGCCTTCGGGGCGGCCACGGTTTGGGGGCGAAGGACAAGTTGTCGCCCTGCGCGGAGCGCCGGAAGACGTGCGCGTCGAGCGTCCGGAGGGCGCTAGCGCGATCGTTCGAGTGTCTTCTCGAACACGTCGAAGCGCAGGTCTTCGCGCAGCGGAAGGCCGAACCGCTCGTCGCCGTAGGGGAAGGGAAGCGTCTCTCCCGTGCGCGCGTAGCCGCGACGCTCGTACCACGCGATGAGCGCATCGCGCACGGTGATCACGCTCATCCGCATACGCCGCGCGCCGCGCGCCGCCGCGTACGCCTCCGCCTCGGCGAGGAGTGTGCGGCCGAGCTGCCGAGCCTGAAGATCGGGGCGCACCGTCAGCATCCCGAGATACCAGACGTCAGGCGTCTGCGGCTCGAGCCAGACGCTGCCGAGCAGCTCGCCGCCGGGCCCCTCGCGCAGCGTGAGCAGCACCGCGCCCCTCCGCTCCGCGAGGTCCGCCCGCAGCTTCGCGGCATCCGTCCGCTGCCCCCCGATGAGGTCCGCCTCGGTGGTCCATCCGGCGCGCGACGTGTCGCCCCGGTAGCCCGAGTTCACCAGCACGGCGATGGCTTCGAGATCGGCTTCCCCGGCGATCGAGACGTGCACCTGGCTGCTCCTGTATCGGGTCGTGTCGGACGTGACGAGGACGGTACGATAGCCGAGGACTGTCACCCTGGCATGTAACCGTGCCATCCGCGCATATTCACTCTCCCGCCCGATCCCGCCGAATCGAGAAGATGTCCGACTCCTCCGCCGCCGCCACCCTCAAGCGAACCCCGCTGCACGAGATCCATGTCGCCCTTGGCGGCAAGATCGTCCCCTTCGCGGGCTACGAGATGCCGGTGCAGTACGCCACGGGCATTACGGCGGAGCACAGAGCGGTCCGGGAGGGCTGCGGCATCTTCGACGTCTCCCACATGGGCGAGTTCTGGATCACGGGAGATCGCGCCGTCGGCTTCGTCAACCACGTGACCACGAACGACGTCGCTGCGCTGGCCGTCGGGCAGGTGCACTACTCCACGATCCTC
>DASTSX010000402.1:0-4859 GCA_035760455.1 Gemmatimonadaceae bacterium
GGCGCGGTGGCCGACGCCCGCCGCGTCGCGCGCGATGCGCTGCGCGTGTCGATGGCGCTCATCCCGCTGGCGGCGCTCGTCGCCGGAATGGGGGACGAGATCGTGCGCGTGGTGTTCGGCACGTCGTTCGCCGGCGCCGGCGTGCTCCTCGCCCTGCTGTTCGCGGCCGGCGTCGCGCTCGTGGTGATGTCGGTCGCGGTCTCGGTCATCACCGCGGCGGACGCGCAGGGCGTCGTCTCCCTGCTCGGCGTCGGCGTGCTCGGCGGCGCCGTCGCCGGCCACCTGGTGCTGATCCCGCGGTTCGGGGCCGTCGGCGCGGCGATGGTCACCGCGACGGCGAGCGTTGCCGGCGGGCTCGCGTCGGTCCTGCTCGTTCACCGGCTGTGGGACGTGCGGGCGTACGCCACGCTGCTCCGCGCCGCGCTCATCGCCGGGCCGGCGTACTGGCTCGCCACGCAGGCACCGACGCTCGGGCTTCTCGGGCTGCTGACGAAGGTCGTCGTGCTGACGACGTTCGTCGTCGGCGCCTTCCTCGCGCTGGGCGAGCTCGACCCGGATGAGCGTCGGCGTGTGCGCGCCGCGTGGCCGCGCCGCCGGCTGGCGAACGCCGAGTCGGAATGAGCCGAGCGCGATGACGAGACCGTCTCCGACGTTCAGCGTGATCGTGCCGACGTTCCAGCGCCCCGACTCCGTCGAGCGCTGTCTCGACGCGCTGGGTGCCCAGACGCTCGAGCGCGATCGCTTCGAGGTCATCGTCGTGGACGACGGCAGCGCCGTGCCGCCGCGTGCGGCCGTCGCGCGCGCCGCGCGCGAGGGAGCGCTCGACGTCCGTCTGATCGAGCAGCGGAACGCCGGACCCGCGGCGGCGCGCAACGCCGGCGCGGACGCGGCGCGCGGCGAGTACGTCGTCTTCACCGACGACGACTGCCGCCCGGACGCGGGATGGCTGCGAGCGATCGACGCGATGGCCGCGCGCGAGCCGGGATGCGCCATCGGCGGCCGCGTCGAGAACGCGCTGGGCGACGGACTCTACTCGTCGGCGAGTCAACTCCTCATCGAGTTCCTCTACGAGTACTACAACGTCGACGAGCTGGGCGGACGGTTCTTCATCACCTCGAATCTCGCCGTTCCCGCGCGGGCCTTCCGCGAGATCGGCGGATTCGACGTGTCGTTTCCGCTCGCCGCCGCCGAGGACCGCGACCTCTGCGACCGGTGGCGCGAGGCCGGCTTCCGCATGCTGTACTGCGACGAGGCGGTGGTGCACCACGCGCACGCGCTCGACCTGCCGTCCTTCTGCCGCCAGCACTTCAACTACGGGCGCGGCGCGTTCCACCTCCACCGCGCGCGGGCGCGACGCGGCGAGACTCCACTGCGCGTCGAGCCGCCGAACTTCTACGGGCGGCTCGTCGCCTTTCCGTTCGGCCGCGTCGGCGGCGCGCGCAGCGCGGCGTTGTCGGCGCTGATGGCGCTGTCGCAGGCCGTGTACGTCGCCGGCTACGTGATGGAGCGCGTCAGAACCCGAGCCCCTTCGTCGTCGTCCGGATCCGCATGAGCTGGTGATTCACCGTCATGTAGAGCGTGGATCCGTCGTCCCCGAACCCGCAGTTGGCGACGAGATCGCCGGGGAAGATCGTGCCGAGGTGCTTCCCCTCCGGTGAGAGCACGAGGATGCCGCCGGGCCCCGTGGCGAAGACGTTCCCCTTCACGTCCACCTTGAGGCCATCGAGCCCGCCGCGCAGACCCTGCCGCACCCGCTCCCGCGCGTCGTAGAAGATGCGCCCCTGCCCCGTCGAGCCGTCGGCGTTCACCGGATAGGCCATGATGTACGGGTTGCGCCCGTCGGAGATCGCGACGTACAGCGTGCGCGCGTCGGGCGACAGGCCGATGCCGTTCGGGAACGTGAGCTCGCGCGTCACCACGGAGACCTGCCCGCGCGGCGAGAGCCGATAGACGCCGTTGAACGGCAGCTCCTTCGCGGAATCGGCGTTGAGGCGACGCAGGCCGTACGACGGGTCGGTGAAGTAGATGTCGCCGCTCGGTCCCCACACCAGATCGTTCGGGCTGTTGAAGCGCTTCCCCTCGAACCGGTCGACGACGACGGTGCGCGTGAACAGCGAGTCGTTCCACCGCGAGATGCCGCGGTTGCCGTGGTCGGCGACGACGAGCCGGCCCTGCGGATCGAACGTGAGACCGTTCGTGCCGAGCTCTCGCCCGGGCGGGTTCGTGCCCGCCGCGTAGCCCGCCGGACGGATGAACACGGAGAGCCCCTCGCCTTCCTTCCACTTGTAGATCGTGTTGTTCGGGATGTCGCTGAACAGCAGATAGCCGCCGCTCTTCCGCCACACGGGTCCCTCCGTCCACGCGAACCCCTCGGCGAGCAGCTCGACGCGCGCGTCGCGCGGGACGAGCGCATCGAAGGCCGGATCGAGCCGGTCGATGCGGGCGCTGGGGGCGGGCCCGATCGGCGTCGCCCGGGCGACGTTCTGCGCGAGCGCCGAGCTCGAGGCGAGGGTGGCGGCGAGCGCGATGGCGGCGACGTGTCGGAGCATGGGACGAGCGCGAGAGAGAGGAGCACCAGCACACACGAGGGGCGGACGCGGCGGGAAGCTGCCGCCCTGCGCGGGGTTGTCAACGGCTCCTCTCCGGTCATCCCGAGCGAGCGAAGCGAGTCGAGGGATCTGCACTTCCCCGCGCCACTTCTATTGAGTGGCGGGCTCGTCGCATATTGGGGCGACCGATTTTCGGTTCCGCTTCGGCATCCCGCCGCGGCACGTCGACGGAACGCCCTGCGACCGCGCTGGAGTGACTGCAATGATGAACGACCGAATCGGCGTACAGGTCCGGGCCTCGGCGGGGCCCGGCGTCCTGCATCAGCTCACCGGCGCGATCGCCCAGCTCCGGGGCGACATCTCCTCGGTCGAGATCTCCAGCCTGGGACCGACGGAGGATCTCGTCTACTTCGAGATCGACCTCCCGGGGAGCGTGGACGAGCTGGTGGCCGCGCTCCGCCAGCTCGCCGTGGTGAAGGGGGTGCAGGTGGTGGACACCCTGAAGACCATCTACGGCAAGCGGATCATCATCATGGGCGGCGGGGCCCAGGTGGGTCAGGTGGCGATCGGCGCGATCTCCGAAGCCGACCGCCACAACATCCGCGGCGAGCGCATCTCGGTCGACACGATCCCGCTCGTCGGCGAGCAGCAGCTGGCCGACGCAGTGCGCGCCGTCGCGCGGCTGCCGCGCGCGTTCGCGATCGTCCTCGCCGGCTCGCTCATGGGAGGCGAGATCGAGAAGGCCGTCCGCGAGGTGCGCGCCCAGGGGCTGCTGGTGGTGAGCCTGAACATGGCCGGGAGCGTGCCCGACGCGGCGGACCTGGTGGTCACCGATCCGGTCCAGGCCGGCGTAATGACCGTGATGGCGATCGCCGACACGGCCAAGTTCAGCCTGGAGCGGCTGCAGCGGCGGGTGTTTTAGGCGATCGGGTGCGGCCCACGCCCCGTGATCTTCCTCACATCGGAGTGACTCCAGAGCCCGCTAGACCGTCCCCCTACAGACGCTGCCGCGCGAGGGTCCGGCGCGGTCATCCTCAGGGAGGCATGTCCGATGAAAGCTCGCACTCTGCCCGATGGAACGCTCGTGATCTCGTACGCCGCGTGGCTGGAGCTGTTCAGCGCTATCGCGCTGATGGCCATTGCCGGCTGGGCGCTGCTCGACCCCTCGGTGAGCCACCGCGTCGCGGGTTGGGTCTGCGCCGGCCTCGCCCTCCTGCTGTTCGCGCTGTACGAGCGCAGCGTGTTCGAGTTCCATCCGAGCGAGGGTCGCGTGAAGTGGACGCGCGTCCGCCTGCTCCAGCGCAAGTCGGGGGTCATGCCCTACGACGCGCTCGACGCGGTCGCCGTCGAGACCGAGTACGGCCCGCCCTACCTGCACCGCCTGGCCCTGGTCACGTCGGCCGGCCGCGTGCCGCTGACCAGCGCCTACGACGACGCCCACGAGCGCGTCGCCGCGCTGGGCCGCGCGATCCAGGCCGCCGTCCGCCCGCATCACGAGCTGCCGATCCGGACGTGATGAGCTTTGAGCTTTGAGCTTCGAGCGTTGAGCTTCGAGCTTTGAGCGTTGAGCGTTGAGCGATGAGCGTTGAGCGATGAGCGATGACGAACGGCCCCGGGACACATCCCGGGGCCGTTCGCTTTCCACGCACGACCCTCACTCTCCACGTCGCGATGGCCGTGCGACTTCCGGGAGCATCCCACCGGTACCGGGTACGAGGTACATCGGTAGTACGGGGTACCTCAGTAGCAGTTCAAGACCCCGACCTCCTCCGCCCCCGGCCCCGACCCCACGAACACCTCCGCCTCGCGGCCCGACTCCGCGGCGTATCGGCGCGCGATGTCGCGCACGGCCGCGGCCGCGGCCTCCGTCCCCAGCACCGCGACCGTCCCCCCGCTGCCGCCGCCCGTGATCTTGGCGCCGAACATCCCGGCGCCCGGTGCCGCCGCGCGCACCAGCTCGACCAGCCGGTCCGTCCCCTCGCTTCCGAGCCCGCACGCGCCGTAGCTCGCGTGCGACGCGTACATCAGCGCGCCCATCTCGTGCGCCTCGTCGTCCCGCCCCGCGCGCAGCCGGCCGAGCAGCTCGGCGAATCGCGTCACCCGCGCGTTCTCGTGGACGGGGTGAACCGTCGCCTGCCGGACCGGGTACGCACGATCGGGTTGCACGCGCGTCACGGTGTCGGTGATGCCGTCGTATCGCCGCAGGAATTCCGCGCCGGTCATGCGCTCGGGGAGGTGCGCGAGGAATCGCGACTCCAGCTCGGCCGGCGTCACGTTCGCCAGATACCCGCGCCAGCGCGTGTCCACGTC
>DASTSX010000403.1:0-7464 GCA_035760455.1 Gemmatimonadaceae bacterium
AGGTCGAGCACGACCATGGCGGGCTGCTCCTCGCGGGCGGCCTGGAGCGCCTCGAGCCCGGTAGAGGCAGTGGAAACCCGGTAGCCGGCGCGCGCCAGATGATAGGCGACGAGCGCGACGATGTCGGGCTCGTCGTCCACGACGAGGACGCGCTCGCCGCTCGGGGTCGGTGTCATGCGGGCGACGGTTGTAGGCGGCGCGCGATCTTGGCGACGATCATCTCGATCGCGACCGGATTGTGTCCACCTCTCGGCACGATCACGTCGGCGTAGCGCTTGCTCGGCTCCACGAACTCCAGGTGCATCGGCTGCACGGTCGTGAGATACTGATCGAGAATCTCCTGCAGTGGGCGTCCGCGCTTGACCATGTCCCGTCGGATGCGCCGGATCAGCCTGATGTCCGCATCGGCATCCACGAACACCTTCACGTCGCAGAGCTCACGGACGCGCCGATCGACGAAGAGCAGGATGCCATCGATGACGATGACGTCGGCCGGCGGCATCTGGACGACGGCGTCGCTCCGCACGTGCGCATGGAAATCGTAGACCGGTTTCGCGATCGCACGCCCTTCGCTCAGCTCCGTCACGTGTTGGACGAGGAGGTCCCAATCGAACGCATTGGGATGGTCCCAGTTCACTGTCTTGCGTTGCTCGAGCGGCAGATGCGCGTGATCGAGGTAATACGCGTCCAAGTCGAGGAATGCGACCGACGCCTCGCCCAGCGCGGCGGCGACGTTCCGTGCCACCGTGCTCTTGCCCGACCCGGTTCCCCCCGCCACGCCGATGATCAGCGGCTTCATCGGTCTTCCGCGACACGGGCAGCGGTCATGACGCTAGGAAAGGTGGCGGGGTGGGCCGGAGCGGTGCAGCGTGCCTGTGTCACGATCATGTATAGGCGCCGCCGGTGTGGCCGGCGTCGGTGCAATCAAGTGTGACCGCGAGGGGTGAGACCGTCAACCAGAGGCCGCTCCCCGCCTCACCGGCTCCCGAGTAGCTTCTTCGGATGCGGATCAGATCCCTGTTCGGAGTGCTGTGGCTCGCGAGCGTCGGCGCCTGCGCGCGCACCACGGCCTCGCCGCCCGCCCCGGCCGTCCTGCCGGCCTCGCCCGAATCGATCGAGCTGGTCGTCGCCGCGACGACGGACATCCACGGTCGAGTTCGCGGGTGGAACTACGACCTGAACGCCCCCGACACGGCGGTCGGGCTCGCTCGAGCCGCCACGATCGTGGACTCGCTGCGCGCCGCCAGCGCCGGTCGCGTCGTGCTGGTGGACGCCGGCGACATCATCCAGGGCAACGCGCTCGGACTGGTGGCGGCACGCGTGACCCCGGCCGACGCACCGCACCCGGTGATGGCCGCGATGAACGCGATGCGCTACGACGCGGCGGCAGTGGGGAATCACGAGTTCAACTACGGCATTCCGTTTCTCGAGCGCACGGCGAGCCAGGCCACGTTCCCGCTGCTCGCGGCCAACGCGAGACGCGTCGATGGACGCAGCGCCTTCCGCGCGTGGGCGATGGTCGAGCGGGGCGGGGTGAAGGTGGGCGTCGTCGGCGCGACCACGCCGGGGGCGATGGTGTGGGACCGTGACAACCTCCGCGGCCGGATCGTCGTGGGCGACATCGTGCCGGCCGTGCGCGAGGCCGTTCGCGAGGCGCGCGCCGCCGGCGCCCACCTCGTCGTCGTGACGATGCACAGCGGTCTCGACGAGCGGGCGACCTACGACACCGTCTCGACCGGGCTGCCGAGCGACAACGTGGCGGCCCGCGTCGCCCGCGAGGTGCCGGGTGTGGACGTCATCGCCTACGGCCACTCGCACAAGCAGATGCCCGACACGACGATCGACGGCGTGCTGCTCATGCAGGCGAAGAACTGGGTGCAGAGCGTCGCCGTCGCCAACCTGCGGCTCGCGCGGGAGGGCGCCGGGTGGCGCGTGACGTCGAAGTCGGCTCGGCTCGTCCGGACGGCGGGGCACGCCGAGTCCCCGGCCGTGCTCGCGGCCACCGACGCGGCGCATCGCCGCACCGTCGCGTGGATGACGACGCCGATCGGCCACACCGACGTCGCCTGGCGCGCCGACTCCTCGCGCGTGGCCGACACGCCGCTGCTCGACTTCGTGCTCGAGGTGCAGCGCCGCGCCGCGAAGGCGGATCTCGCGTCCGCCGCCGCCTTCTCGCTCGACGCGTCGATCGATCCGGGCGCGATCACGGCGGCCCGGATGCAGGCGCTCTATCCCTATGAGAACACGCTGCGCGCGATCCGGATCAGCGGCCGGCAGCTCCGCGAATACCTCGAGTTCAGCGCGCGCTACTACCGCACCGACGCGCACGGCGTCGTCTCCGTCGATCCCCGGGTGCCGGGCTTCAACTTCGACGTCGTCGCCGGCGCGGACTACGTGCTCGACGTCTCGCGCCCGCAGGGGCAGCGCGTGACGCGCCTGGAGGTGCGTGGCCGCCCGGTGGCTCCCGCCGACAGCTTCACCCTCGCGCTCACGCACTACCGGCAGTCGGGCGGCGGCAGCTACGCGATGATCGCCGGCGCGCCCGTCGTCTACGACAAGCAGCAGGACATCCGCCAGCTGCTCACGGACGAGGTGCGGCGCGTCGGCACGGTGCGGCCGCAGGACTACTTCACGCGCAACTGGCGCATCGAGCCGGCCACCGCGGTCGGCGAGCTGTATCGTCAGATGCGAGACGGCGCGCGTGCTCCCGCCGCCGCCGTCGCGACTTCCCCGGCGGCCCGCGCGACGGCGCGCCCGCCGCGCCCGCCGCGCCCCGCGACGAGGCTCCGCGTCATCGGCACCAACGACTTCCACGGCGCGCTCGAGCCGCGCACCGACAGCCGCGGCGTGCGGCGTGGCGGAGCGGCCTACCTCGCCACAGCGATCCGTCGTGCCCGCGCCGAATGTGTCGCGCCGGCCTGCGAGTCGCTCCTCGTCGACGGCGGCGATCAGTTCCAGGGCACGCCCGCGTCCAACCTCGCGTTCGGCCGTCCGGTCGCCCGGCTCTTCAACGAGCTGGGGTACGCCGCCGCGGCCCTCGGCAACCACGAGTTCGACTGGGGGCAGGACACGCTGCGCGCCCGGATGCGCGATGCGCGCTACCGGTTCCTCGGCGCGAACGTGCGCTACGAGGATGGGCGCGACGTCCCGTGGATCCGGGACGACACGCTCATCGTGCGCGGCCGGCTGCGGATCGGCGTGATCGGGCTGGCGTCCGTCCTCACCGCGCGGACCTCCGCCACGAAGAACGTCGCCGGCCTCCGCTTCCTGCCGCCGGGGCCGATCGTCGACAGCCTCGCACGACGGCTGCGCGCGCGCGGTGCCGACTACGTGATCGTGCTCGCCCACGACGGCGCGTTCTGCGACCGGACCGGCGAGGCCGCCTGCCGTGGGGAGATCGTCGGCATCGCGCAGTCGATCACCGAGCCGATCGACGCGATCGTCAGCGGTCACACCCACTCCCTCGTCGACGCGAAGATCGCGGGCATCCCAGTCGTGCAGGCGTATTCCGGCGGAACGGCCATCGACGTGGTGGACCTCGGGCCCGATTCCGCGGTCCACGACGTCCGCACCGTCTTCACCGATTCGCTCGCCGCCGACCCGGCCGTCGCGCGGATCGTGCGGCAGGCCGCCCAGCGTGTGGCGCGCATCGTCGATCGGCGGATCGCCACCATCGCCGAGCCGCTGACGCGCGACGAGCCGCAGTATCCGCTCGGCAACCTCATCGCCGACGCCATGCGAGACGTGGGGAAGGGCGACGTGGGCGTGATGAACAACGGCGGGATCCGCACGGGACTGCCGGCCGGTGTCGCGACGTACGGCAAGCTGTTCGAGATCCAGCCGTTCGGCAACACGCTCTACCGCATCACGGTCACCGGCGCCGCGCTGCGCGACTATCTGGATCGCGTCGTCTACCGCCGCGGGCAGCCCAGCGTGCACGTGAGCGGCGTGACGATCGTGTACGACTCGACGGCCGCGCTGGGGGCGCGGTTGCGCTCCATCACGATGGCCAACGGCGCGCCGCTGGATACCGCGGCACAGTACCGCGTCATCCTGAACGACTTCTCGGCGTTGGGTGGCGAGGGACTCGGCTTCACGACGGGCGCGATCCGCAGCGAGCCGCTCGGGATCGTCGACCTCGACGCCTTCATCGCCTATCTGCGGAAGCTGCCGCAGCCCGTGCGCGCGCCGGCCGAGCCGCGCATCATCCAGCCGGCGGCCGGCCGGTGACGGAGACCGTGAGAGTGTTCGTGAACGGCCGCGGGTTCGACGCGAAGGCCGGCGGCACCGCGCTCGACGCCGTTGCGCTCCACGCCGCGGACGACGCGGATCGTGTGCGCGCCGGCGCGCTGCTCGTCACCGACAGCCGTGGTCTCCCGGTGCGCCCCGAGACGCCCCTGTTCAACGGGGCGGTGCTGCGACTCGTGCCGAACCGCGAGCGCGACGCCTCCGATCCCGCCGCCCGCTTCGACGAATGACGCCGCCCCTCGATCGTGAGCTGCTCCGCCTTCTCCCCAAGGCGGAGCTCCACTGTCACCTCGACGGCTCGCTGCGCCCCGAGACGATGCTCGAGCTGGGGCGCGAGCTCGGGAAGCCGATGCCCGCCGCCGATCCGGACGCATTGCGCGAGTTCATGCGCGTCGACGACGCGCGCCACCTCGAGGACTACCTCGAGCGCTTCGGCATCACGCTGTCCGTGATGCAGACGGAGTCCGCGCTGGAGCGGGTCGCGTTCGAGCTCGCCGAGGATGCGGCGGCGGACGGCGTGCGCTACATCGAGGTGCGCTACGCACCGGTGCTCAACACGCGCGATGGGCTGTCGCTCGAGCAGGCCGTCGAGGCGCCCCTGCGCGGCCTCGCGCGCGCGCAACGCGAGCATGGTATCGTCGGGCGGGTGATCATCTGCGCCCTTCGCCACATGCCGCAGAGCGTCTCCCAGGAGCTCGCCGAGCTCGCGGTTGCGTACCGGCACCACGGGGTGGTCGGCTTCGACCTGGCCGGCGGAGAGATCGGCAATCCGGCGCGCGTACACGCCGGCGCGTTCGAGTACGCGCGCTCGCACGATCTCGCCTGTACCTGTCACGCGGGGGAGGCGGACGATGCGTCCTCCGTGCGCGAGGCCGTCCACGTGTGTGGCGTGCATCGCGTCGGCCATGCGACGCGCCTGATCGAGGACACCTCGCTCACCGACTTCTGCAACGACCGCCGGATCCCGCTCGAGATCTGCCTCACGAGCAACGTGCAGACGCGCGTGGTCCGGTCGTACGCGACGCACCCCTTTCGCGAGTACTTCAAGCGCGGGCTCAACGTGGTCCTCAACACCGACAACCGGCTCATGAGCGGCACCACGCTCACGGACGAGTACGTGCATGCCGCCCATTCCCTCGAGTTCACCTTCGACGAACTGGCCGAGGTGGCGATGAACGGCTTCGAGAGCGCGTTCCTGCCGTATCAGGAGCGGATCACGCTCGTCTCGCGCGCCCGCTCGGACATCGCCACCCTGCGCGCGCGCGCCGCGTCGTGAGGGAGCCCTCGCCGTACGGGGCGGACGCGGCGGCCCGGGCGGCGGCCGAGATTCGCCGCCTGGTCGGTGCGCACGAGCCGCCCGTGCTCGGCATCGTGCTCGGATCCGGGCTCGGAGGCCTGGCACGGCGCATCGACCGGGCGAGCGAGGTCGCCTTCGCCGAGGTGCCCGGATTTCCCTCGGCGAGCGTCGCGGGGCACGCCGGACGCGTCATCGTCGGGCAGCTCGCCGGCCGTGGGGTCGTGGCGCTCGCTGGGCGATTCCACATGTACGAGGGTCACTCGGCTGCGCTGGCGGGCTTTCCGGCGCGCGTGCTGCACGCGCTGGGCGCGGGCGCGCTGTTCGTCTCCAATGCGGCCGGCGGTATCGACGCGAGCTTGGCACCCGGCGACCTGATGATCATCACGGATCATCTCAATCTGATGTTCCGCAATCCGCTCGCGGGAGCGGTCGAGCCTGGGGACACGCGCTTTCCCGACATGAGCCAGCCGTACGACCGCGGTCTCGCCGAGCTGATTCGACGCGAGGCGACGGCGCTCGGCTTCTCGATGCGGGCAGGGGTGTACGGTGGCCTCCTCGGCCCGACGTACGAGACGCCGGCCGAGGTGCGGATGCTGCGCCTGCTGGGTGCGGACGCGGTGGGGATGTCCACCGTGCCGGAAGTCATCGTCGCGCGCGCGATCGGCATGCGCATCGCCGGCGTCAGCTGCATCACCAACTTCGCCGCGGGCACGACGCCGAACCCCCTCTCGCACGACGAGGTGCTCGAGACGACGGCGCGCGTCGCCGCGCGGTTCGAGCCGCTCGTCGAACGGTTCGTCGCGGCGCTCTGACCGACCATTGCCGACGGCGCCGAACCAACACGCTGGAGACCGGCACCGCGCGGCGTGTGCGCCGTCCCGGCCCGTTTCCGCTCGGCGTCTGCTCAGGCGAAGTGGTTGAGCGGGCCGTGCCCCGCACCGAGACCAGGCGCGCTGGCGATCGCGCGCGAGACGTAGTCCAGCCCGCGCTCGACGGCACGCTCGAGCGGGTCGCCGAGCGCCATCGATGCCGCGATCGCCGACGAGAGCGTGCAGCCCGTGCCGTGCGTGCTCGTCGTCGCGATCCGCCGGTGCGTGAACCGACGCATCGTGGTGCCATCGAACAGCACGTCCGTCAGCTCGTCGCCCGCGAGGTGTCCCCCCTTCACCAGTGCCGCTCGCGCTCCATGCCGCTGCACGAGCCCGCGCGCCGCCGACTCCATCTCGGCCACGTCACGGGGCCGCTCGCCGAGCAGCAGCGCGGCCTCGTCGAGGTTCGGCGTCACCAGCGTGGCGAGCGGGAATAGCTCGCGCACCGTCGCCTCGATCGCATCGGGCGTCACGAGCGCGTCCCCCGCGGTTGCCGCCATCACCGGGTCGAGCACGTAGGGCGCGAGCGCGTGCCGCCGCACCCCGTCAGCCACCGCGCGCACCACCTCGGCGTCGCCGAGCATCCCGCTCTTGATCGCCGCGGGTCGCAGATCCTCCGCGACGGCATCGATCTGTGCGCTCACGAGGGCAGGGGCGACCCGCTCCCATCCGCGCACTCCGCGCGTGTTCTGCGCCGTCACCGCCGTGATGACCGACGTGCCGTACACGCCGAAGCGGACGAACGTCTTGAGATCCGCCTGGATCCCCGCGCCTCCCCCGGAATCCGAGCCCGCGATGGTGAGGACGATGGTCCGCGATGCGTCGGTCATGTCTGTAAAGATGTGTGGTGCTCTCGTACCGTGCAGATCGTCAGTGCAAAAACGAGCCGGCCCCGAAACGCCGAAGCGTCCCGAGGCCGGCCGATAACCGACAACCCGATGTCCGCCCCCTACCTCGCCGCCCTCGGCGTCGGAGACGGCGGCAGCGCCCGGAGCCGCGCCTTGAACTGCTGATAGCGCTGCGAATCGCTGCTCAACGTGCGGAGCACTG
>DASTSX010000404.1:0-3866 GCA_035760455.1 Gemmatimonadaceae bacterium
TGCCGCACGACGACCCGTTCGACGTCGCCCGGGTGGCACTCGCGGCCGGCGGCTACCGCGAGGAGGGACGGATCGACGACTTCGTGCGCGACGGTGTCGCCCTGCGGCTGCTCGTCTGGCGGCCAGAAGGTGAGGTGGCGCGATGAACCGGCGGCGCTTCCTCGCGAGTGGGGCCGCGGCCTTGGCGGCTGCGGCGGCGTCGGCCGGCCTGTATGCGTGGCAGGTCGAGCCGTTCCTGGTGGAGGTGGTGCGGCGTGAGATGCCCCTCGAGGATCTGCCCGAGGCGCTGGTCGGTCGGACGCTCCTGCAGATCAGCGACGTCCACGTCGGCCCGAGGGTGAGCTCCGACTATCTCGTCGGCGCGCTCGATCGGGCGCGCGAGCTGGCGCCGGACTTCGTCGCCTATACCGGCGACTTCGTCTCGTACCGCTCGACGCACGAGATCACCGAGCTCGCGCGCGTGCTGCGCCACGCGCCGCGCGGCCGGCTCGGCACCGTCGCGTCGCTCGGCAATCACGACTACGGCCGCAACTGGCGGAGCGTCGCCGTCGCCGACGACAT
Source organism: Gemmatimonadaceae bacterium (assembly GCA_035760455.1). Lineage (GTDB taxonomy): Bacteria > Gemmatimonadota > Gemmatimonadetes > Gemmatimonadales > Gemmatimonadaceae > AG11. The sequence continues at coordinate 562 of DASTSX010000404.1, forward strand.
CTCGCACGTTCTCGGAGAATCGGGCATCGTGGTTCTGCGCAACGACGTGCGGACGATCGCCGGTCTCCAGCTCGCGGGCCTCGCCGACTACTGGAGCCCCGAGTTCGGCGCGCGACACGGCATGCCGCCCACCGGGGCCCTCGTCGCCCCCGTCCCCAGCCGGTTCGCGCGTGCCGATACGGACGCGGCCGCCGCGCTGCGCCTGCTCGCGCCAGGTCGGCCCACCGTCGTGCTCTCGCACAACCCCGACGTGCAGGACCTTCCGATCTGGGATGGCGTGCGCGGCTGGGTGCTGGCGGGCCACACGCACGGCGGACAGGTGAAGCCGCCCTTTCTCGCACCACCGATCCTGCCGGTGCGGAACAAGCGCTACACCGCCGGCGCGTTCGACGTGGGTCCGGGCCGCACCCTCTACATCAATCGCGGACTCGGCTTCCTCTACCAGGTCCGGTTCTCCGTGCGCCCCGAGCTCACGCTCTTCACGCTGGCGCGGGCTTCCACCGCCGCCTGACTTCGTCCGAACGCTCCGTGGCGCCGCCCCCGACGATCCGTCAGATTCCTCACGGAACTTCGCTCTCGCTTCACCGGCCTCTCATGTCAGACGAGACTCCCGATCTCAACAAGGTCCGCATCCGCCGCCAACCCCCGGTGCCCCTGACGCTGGCGGTCTTCCTCGCGTCGATCCTCGGATTCATGGTCGTCGTCGGCGGGCTGTTCGCCCTCATGCGGTATCTGGACGGACGTTGAGCCCGCGTCGCCACGCACCCGCGACGCCGAGCGCGCCATGATCCTCCAGGCGGCACAGAGCTCCTCGAGCCCGTTCGCGGCGCTCTCCCTCATCGTCGCGCCCGCGATCCTCACCAATGCCTGCTCGATCCTGGTTCTGAGCACGAGCAATCGGCTCGCGCGCGCCGTCGATCTCGCGCGGTCGCTCGCCGCGGACCTCGATGCGGTGTCCGTGGACGACCTGCGGCCCGACTCGCGCCGCTGGCTGGACGAGATGTCCGCCGCCAACACGCGCAGCGTGCTCCTGCTGCGCGCGCTCCGCGCGATCTACACCGCGCTCGGCGGGTTCTCCGCCGCGACGCTGATCGCGCTCCTCGGCGTCGTGTTCGAATCGCGCCTTCCCGCGCTCTCGCGCGATGTGATCGAGCTGCTCGCGGTGCTCGCCGGTGCGGCCGGCGTCGGAGGGATCGTGTGGGCCGCCGTGCTGCTCCTTCGCGAGACGCGAATCGCGGTGACGTCGCTCGAGCTCCGGTTCAAGTCGCAGCAGGATCGGCTGCGCGAGGTCGGCGCTCCCTGATCGCAGCGGCGACCCGATCGGGTGGACGCCGAGTATGCCGACGCGGTCAGTCGATGACTCGCGCGCGTCGCAGAAACGCCACGATCAATCGCGTCGCGTCGGGTCCCTTGGGATCCGTGTAGCTTCCTTCCGCAGCGCCGCCGCTCCAGGCGTGGCCGACGCCGGGAAACGACACTCGCTCGGCCGGCGCCCCACCCGTCGCGGCGTTCACCACCGTCCACTGGGTCGCCGTCGCCTCGAGATTCTTCGGGGAGACGACCTTGTCGGCGGAGCCGTGCAGCACGAGGACCGCCATGGCGCGGCGCCTCGAGCCCATGGCGTCGAGCGCGGCTGAGCCGAGGGCGGCTCCATCCGCCGCGCCCTCGCGCATCACGCGCAGCGCCGACGCGAGATCCGCGGCCGCCAGCGCGGGTACTCCGGAGTGCATCGCGAGCGCCGCGTACCGTTCCGGATAGGCCACGGCGAGGTTGGCCACCATCGCCGCGCCGGCCGACACCCCGATCAGGGCGACACGGGCCGGAGCCACACCCTCGGCCGCAGCCACGGAGTCGATCGCTGCGGCCAGGAGCGATGCCTCACCCCTCTCTCGCGCAGACTGCTCGCGCGAGTACCAGTTCCAGCACTTCTGTGGATGTGCGGACGCCGGCTGTTGCGGGTACAGCACCATGAACCCGCCCGTGTCCGCCGCGGCATTCATCCGTGTTCCGCGCGCGAAGTCGTCGGCCGACTGCGTGCAGCCGTGCAGCATCACCACGAGCGATCGGCGTCCGCGACGATCGGGAAAGGAGGCCGGTCGGTACGCGACATACTCTCGCGAGCCCACCGCCGTCGCGACGGACCCGCGCAACGTCGCCGGGGTCGCCGGACCACGTCCCCCCGCAGTCGCGCAGGCAGCCGCGACGCTCAGTGCCGCCGCCGGGACGAGCCGTCGCGGGCATCGCATCAGAACACGATCCCCCCGCCCACGGTCACGACCTGTCCGGAGATGTAGTTGGACTCCGGGGAGCAGAACAGGTAGACGCCGTCGGCCGCTTCCTCGGGGGTGCCGAGCCGTCCGAGCGGGATCGCGGACTGCTCGAGATGCTCGATCAGCGCCGGCTGGACCCCCACCTTTCGTGACTCGCCCGATGCGCCGCCATCGGTCGTGAGCGGTTGGGTCATCCGCGTCCTGATGAACCCGAACGCGACGCAGTTCACGTTCACCTTGTAGCGCCCCCACTCCTTGGCGAGCGTCTTCGTCATCCCGACCACGGCCGCCTTGCCCGCGGCGTAGTTGATCTGGCCGGGATTCCCGCCCAACCCCGAGACCGACGAGATGTTCACGACCTTGCGGAACACCTCGCGCCCGTCGGCCGACTCCGCCTTGCTGAACCGGCGGATCGGCTCGGCGGCGGCGCGCAGGATCCGGAATGGCGCCGTCACGTGGACGTCGATGATCGCCTGGAACTGCTCGTCCGTCATCTTCTGGATGACGCCGTCCCAGGTGTAGCCGGCGTTGTTGACGATGATGTCCAGTCCACCGAAGCGCTCGAGCGCCGTGGCGACGAAGCGCTCGCCGAAATCCACCGCGGTGACGTCGCCCGCGCAGACCGTGGCCTGTCCCCCGGCCGCGCCGATCACCGCGGCCACCTCGCGCGCGGGCTCGTCGTCGAGGTCGTTGACGACGACGCGAGCCCCCTCCGCCGCGAGCTTCAGCGCCACCGCTCGGCCGATGCCGCGGCCCGACCCCGAGACGATCGCCACCTTCCCGTCGAGCTTGCCCACGTTGCTGTCTCGCTGCTGGTGATGACGGATCGGCCGGCGGACGTCAGATGCGCTGCGTTCGATCCTTCCAGTACTCGTCCCGCATCACGCGCTTGAGCGTCTTGCCGGCGGCGTTGCGCGGGAAGTCCTGCATGACGATGACGCGGTCGACGCGCTGGTACTTGGCGGCGACGCGGGCGTTGATCCAGTCGCGGAGCACATCGCCGTCGATCGCTTCGCGCAGCACGACCGCGCACAC
>DASTSX010000405.1:0-5750 GCA_035760455.1 Gemmatimonadaceae bacterium
GATGCGATGCGCGGTCACGCCGACGCGTCACAGCTGTCGCGTCGCGCCGACACCTCTGTAGGTGCCGGCGCACAACACGATCACTGCGGGTGGACGTGTCCCCCGGTGGGAGCGGGCTGGCTCTTGGGCGTGGATTTCGGCTTCGCCGCCGGCGCCGCCTTCGCGGGCCGTCGCGGTGCGGCCTGCTGCGGTGCGGCCTGCTCAGGCGCGGCCTGTTGCGGTACGGACGTCGCGGCCGGCTGGCCGGCCGGTGCGCCGTGGTCGTGGCCCATCGCCTTCATCGCCTCGGCCATCGTCGCGCCCCGCTCGATGGTCGGCGTCGGGAAGTCCGGCGGGAAGTTCACCGCGGGGCCACCCATGTTGTGGCTTCCCATCATTTCCGACATCTCCAACCACTCCTGGCGCGACATCACGTTCGACGTCGAGTCCCGATAGCGTCCGGCGGCCAGGAGGATCTCGGCGCGCTTCCGGTTCTTCTGGACCTTCGGGCTCGCCAGGATGTCCGAGATGACGTCGTGCATTCCGTGCAGATTGTCGAAGATGATCGCGATCTCCGGGTAGCGCGCCGTGAACGTCGGCGCGATCGCCGGCGTCATGGGCATCATGCGCGGCATGTTCCGGGGCGCATCCTCCAGCATCTGGAAGAAGCGGCGCGTCGTCGCGTGCACGCCGGCACGCCGCGCATCCATGCTCTCCGCGACGAGCAGCGGCTCGTACAGCCCGACCTGCAGCCAGTGATAGCCCCAGATCAGGCCATTGAACTTCGGATAGCCTTTCCGGAAGGCCGTGCCGTAGTAGTTCTCTTCCATGAGCTCCATGGTCTTGGGCACGGAGCTGAACGCGAGGTCGGGCCGGCTCTTGTAGTACGCGAGGATGCGCGCGATGCGGGCGTCCTTCTGGGCCATGGGGATGCGCTCGTCGGCGAGCACGTCGTACACCTGGCGGTGTAGCACGTGCGCCCAGTCGAACATCTGCTTTGCCTCGGGGGCGAGCTTGGCGTACTCCACCTCGATCGCCGCCTCCTCGAGCGGGAGTCGCGGCGGCTTCACGAGCAGCTTCTTCGTGATGAAGTCGTATTCCTCCTGCTCGAGCGTCGACGGAGGCGCGCCGGGCTTCGTGAACAGCCGCTCGTAGAGAATGGCGTGGCCGTAGTCGAATGCGTTGAACAGCCGGTCGGCGACAGGATAGGTGTTCCGGAACGCCCAGTTGGATCGATCGGGGAGGTAGTGCTGCTCGAACGTCGTGGACCACTGGGCGTGCGCGACGCGCGGCGAGAGCGACGCGGCGCCGAATGCGAGCGTGACGACGAGACGCGCGTGGCGACCGCTCATCGGCGTCCTCCCGGCATGAGCGAGCGCACACCGAACGCGTACGCCGTTCCGAAGGTGACGTACCATGGACCCTCACTCGAGTCGACTCGGCGGCCGACGCCCAGATCGAGCGCCAGCGTGGGGCTCGCCTGGAGCCGTACCCCCGTGCCGGCGAACAGCTCCCCGTCGTCGCTCGTGCGCACGAGCGGACGGCGCCCATACAGCTCGCCTGTGAGGAGCACGGAGCTGAGCGGGAACGCCTTGTCGATCGCGATGCCGGCGAGCCACCGGCTCAGCTCCACGGCGTTGACATTCGGATCCTCGATCGCGGCGGATCCGATCGACGGAATCGGTGTCCCGAGCTTCGGCTCGTCTCCGACGGTGACCTGGCCGTTGACGTGGACGCGCATCCACCGAAAGGTGCGCGTCAGCATGCCGGTGAAGGTGGCATACATGCCATCGGGGGCGAGCGGGCCGACGGGCGCGAGCACGTCGGCCCGGAGCCCGAGCGCGGGGAGCGTGCGCGTCTCCGTGTTGAAGTTGTGCATGAGCGAGAGCTCGACCCCGGCCATCCCGTCGCGCCGTGTGCCGGCCTCACCGCCGATGAACGCTATCGGGACGCCAAGCTCCAGATGCGTGCGCGGCAGCAGGCCATAGGCGATCTCGGGCTCGATCCCCCACGACGTCTCGCCGCCCGTCCACTCGACCTTCACCGGTGCCAGCTTGAGCTCGAACGCATACCGCTCGGTGGCATACGCGTCCTCGATCTGCACGGGACGGCCACGGTCGGTGTTGTAGTAGTCGGTCTGGGCGTGCGCAGCGGCAGCGGGAGGTAGGTGCAGAGCCAGGCCTGCCGCACCGAAGGCCAACACGTGGCGAAGGTTCGTCAGGGCTGGTCCGGCGCGGCGAGTCGGGGCGAGCAGGATGGGAGTCTCCGGTGTCGTCGAGTGGTCGGCGCAGTGCCAGCAATGGACGCGCCAAGCGTGGCTCCGTCTACAAGGGTAGTCGCGACGCGCCGTCTCGCGTAGTCATCGGTTGCATGCGGCGAGGCGGGTAAGAGTCGAACGCGCCAGCCGCCGCGATCGTTGCCAACGACGTCAGAGCCGCGCCCTGCGCAGCAGCTGCGCGTTGACCGCCACGATGATCGTACTGAGCGACATCAGCACGGCACCCACCGCGGGGCTCAGCACCAGTCCCCAACGCTGCAGCACCCCCGCCGCGAGCGGGATGGCGACGATGTTGTAGCCCGCGGCCCACCAGAGGTTCTGGATCATCTTCCGATAGGTCGCGCGGCTCAGCGCGACGATGCGCGGCACGTCGCGCGGATCGCTGCGCACGAGCACGATGTCCCCCGCCTCGACGGCGACGTCGGTCCCCGCGCCGATCGCGACGCCGACGTCGGACGTCAGCAGCGCCGGCGCGTCGTTCACGCCGTCGCCCACCATCGCGACACGCTTCCCCTGCGCCTGGAGCTCCTTGATCTTCGCCGCCTTCTGCTCGGGGAGCACCTGCGCGAACACGGTATCGATGCCGAGGTCGCGCGCCACCGTGTCGGCCAGGGCGCGGCTGTCGCCGGTGAGCATCACGACCTCGATCCCGCGCGCATGCAGCTGCGCCACGGCGTCGCGGGACTCCGGGCGCACCGCATCGGCAACGGCGAATGCCGCCAGCGCGCGCGTGCCCTCCACGAGATAGATCGCGCCCTGACCACGCGCCGCCGCCTCCTCGGCGAACGCGCGCAGCGTCGGGTCGGGATCCACGCCGAGCCGCGCGAGGAGGTTCGGTCCGCCGGCGGCGAGCTGTCGTCCCTCGACGACGGCCTGGACGCCGTGCCCGGGGATCGCCTGAAAGTCGCTCGCCGGCGGGATCGCCAGCTGCCGCTCCTCGGCGCTCCGCACGACCGCCCGTGCGACCGGATGCTCGGCGTCGCGCTCGACCGCCGCGGTGAGGCGAAGCGCGTTCGACTCGGCGACGCCGTCCAGGGCGCGCACGGCGACGACGCGGTGCTCGCCGAGCGTGAGCGTGCCCGTCTTGTCGAACACCACGGCGTCGAGGTTGCGCGCCTCCTCCAGCCCCCGCCGGTCGCGCACGAGGAGCCCGTTCTGCGCGCCGATGGTCGTGGAGATCGCCACCACGAGCGGCACCGCGAGTCCGAGCGCGTGCGGGCAGGCGATGACGAGCACCGTCACGACCCGCTCGACGACGAACGCCGCGGGCGCGGCGAGCACGACCCACACGATCGCCGTGACCACCGCCGACGCCACCGCGACGATGGTGAGGTAGAACGCGGCGCGGTCGGCGAGCACCTGCGCGCGCGAGCGCGACTGCTGCGCCTGCGACACGAGGCGCATGATGCCGGCCAGCGCGGTGCGGTCACCCGTGCGCGTCACCTCGACGCGGAGCGAGCCGTCGCCGTTCACCGTGCCCGCAATCACCGCGTCGCCGGCGTGCTTGTCGATCAGTCGCGACTCGCCGGTGATCATCGACTCGTTGAGGGCGCTGTGGCCCTCGCGCACCACGCCGTCGGCGGGCACGCTCGCGCCGGGACGCACGAGCACGAGGTCGCCGTCGCGAAGCCGATCGATCGGCACGTCGACCGGTCGTCCGTCCTCCAGTCGCGTCGCCGTGTTCGGCAGCAGCTTCGCCAGCTCCTTCAGCGCGCCCTGGGCCTGCGTGATGGAGCGCATCTCCATCCAGTGGCCGAGGAGCATGATCGTCACGAGCGACGCGAGCTCCCACCAGAGCGGCATGGCGCGGAAGCCGAGCGTGACGGCGGCACTGAACACGAACGCGACGCTGATCGCGAGCGAGATGAGCGTCATCATCCCCGGCTGCCGATCGGCGAGCTCGCGCCACGCACCCTGGAGGAACACCCGGCCGCCGTAGAGGAAGACGGCCGTGCCGAAGACGACCGGGATCCACCGCGCGCCCGGGACCGCGGGCGGGGTGAAGCCGAGCGCCTGTGGGATCATCTCGCCCCAGACGAGCGTGGGAACCGTCAGCAGCAGCGAGAGCCAGAACCTGTTCCGGAACATCGCGACCGAATGGCCGGCGTGCTTGTCGTGACCGACGTGCTCGGCGTGGCCCGCATGCTCCACACGGGCATGCGCCCTATCGCGATCGCTCGTGTCCTGAGCGATCGGCCGGCGCGCATCGTGGAGGTGCGCGTCGTGATGCTCGTGCGGCGCGCGATGCTCGCCATGCGCCGGCGCGTCCGGCTGCTCGTGCCCCGCGGGGTCGTGTCCGGGATGCGGTCGGTCCATCGCGGCGGTGTGTGCGAGGGGAACTGGGGCTCGTCGGCAATTGTCCGACCACGTCCGTGAAGGTTCCCGATTCGCCCCTGCCGAGCAAGGCGATGATCTCCCCTCGTGCATCGCCAGGACGGCGGCGCCGCCAGCCCCGGGGCCTCCGGACGGTGCCATCCGGCGCCTGACAGACAGGCGCGCCGCCGCACCCAGGTTGACCAAAGGCGCCCTCCACCGTGTCGGGAATTCTCCGCACTTATCGTCTGGTGAAGCCTGACGGCGCGGAGCGTCCCGCGCTGTAGCTTCGCATGAGAGACGTACCCATCGCTTTCTTCCGGCTCATGCCGCTGATCCGACGCATTGCCGCGCTTGCCTCGAGCCTTCTGCTCCTCCAGCTGACCCTGCTGGAGGCGGGGGACGTGTGTGGGTCGCGGGCGCATCGAGATGGGCGGACGGCGACGATGCCAGCGGCCCATCCCTCGCACGCACAGTCGTCTCCGACGCCGGCCGACGACTGCGATGCGCGTCACCCACCTGGTGCGTGCGTCTCGATGCCGTCGTGCGCGTCCCCGGCCGTGCCGCCGCCGGCCGTCGTGCTGCGCGCCGCGTTGGCATCACCGCCTGGCGTGCTGCCCGAGCCGATCGCGCTGGCATCGCACGCCGCGGTCGGCCCGGACGTTCCCCCGCCGCGCGGCTGACCTCCCACCCGTGGTGCGCGCAGAGCCGATCGGGCTGCGTGCCAGCATCGACGCGCTCCGGTCGGTGACCGGACGACGACAGGGAGGTTCCAGAACATGTCCATCACGAAGCGGCGTCCGTGCCGCATCACGGCGCATCCGCGACGACTCGTCGCGATGTCGCTCACCGTCGCGACGGTGCTCGCCAGGTCGCCCGCGCAGGCGCAACCGCGCGCGACCGACCGGCTGCGTCTCGGCGATCTCTACGCCCAGGTCGAGCGCGCCAACCCGCGCATCGCCGCGGCGAGCGCGCTCGCCACGGCCGCCCGGGCGCGCGTGCCCGGCGCGCGGCGGCCACCAGACCCGCAGCTTCAGCTCGGGTTCATGAACTACACCCTTCCCGGCCTCGCGCCGATGCCGACGCTCGGCATGAATCAGCTTCAGCTCATGCAGATGCTCCCGCTCGGCGGCAAGCTGCGGAGCGCGGGCGTCGCGGCCGACGCGCAGGCATCCGCGAC
>DASTSX010000406.1:0-12955 GCA_035760455.1 Gemmatimonadaceae bacterium
GACACGAAGACGCCGCCGCCGGAGGACGAGCGCCGCGCGCCGCTGACGGATGCGGCGATCCTCGGTGCCGACGATCAGGGCCTCGAGAACGGCCGCGCGATCGCCGAAGGACACGGGCTCGCCCGCACGCTCGGCATGATGCCCGGCAACCTGTGCACGCCGGAGTTCCTCGCCGCCACGGCGCGGAAGATCGCCGGTCGCCACGGCCTCGAGGTCACGGTCCTCGGCCGCGCCGAAATGGAGCGTGAGGGGATGGGCAGCTTCCTCTGCGTCGCGCAGGGGACGCCGGAGGATCCCAAGCTCATCGTGCTCGAGTACAAGGGCGGCGCCGCCGGCGCCAAGCCCGTCGCGCTCGTGGGGAAGGGGCTCTGCTTCGACACCGGCGGCATCTCCATCAAGCCCGCGCAGGGGATGGAGTGGATGAAGTTCGACATGTGCGGCGCGGCGGGAGTCCTCGGCGCGATGGAGGCGATCGCGCGCCTCCGGCTGCCGATCAACGTCGTCGGCCTCGTCGGCTCGACGACGAACATGCCGTCCGGCACCGCCGTGAAGCCTGGGGACGTCGTGCGGAGCATGTCGGGCAAGTTCATCGAGATCATCAACACCGACGCCGAAGGACGGCTCGTGCTCGCGGACGTGCTCTCGTACGCCGCGCGCTACGAGCCCGCCGCGGTCCTCGACGCGGCGACGCTCACGGGCGCCTGCGTGATCGCGCTCGGTCATACCGCGTCGGGCGTGATGGGCAACGACGCCGACGTCGTGCGCGAGGTGCTGGCGGCGGGAACGCGCGCCGGGGAGCCGGGGTGGGAGCTTCCGATGTGGGACGACTACAAGGAGCTCATCAAGTCTGACGTCGCCGACATCAAGAACTCGGGCGGGCGGCCGGCGGGGACGATCTCCGCGGCGCTCTTCCTCAAGGAGTTCGCCGACGGCTATCCGTGGGTGCATCTCGACATCGCGGGAACGGCGTACACCGAAGCGGATCTCGGCACGGTGCCGCGCGGACCGACCGGCGTGCCGGTGGGTACGTTCGTGGAGTTCGTCAGAGGGCGCGCTGGGTGACGCGTCACCGTGTCCGCTGGTGCCTGTCCGTCCTTGGCCTCGGCGCACTCGCCGGGGCCGTTTTGCCCGAGTCCGTTCGCGCGCAGGTGCCGGTGCGACGCGATACCGTCGCCGGCCGGCGCGACACACTCCCCTCGCGCGCGGACACGGCGCGCGCGAATGCGCAGCGGCCGCCGGCGGGGCGGGATACCGTCCGCGTTCCGCTCCCCGCGCGCGCGGACTCGGTTCCGCGCGGCGATACGACGCGCGCCGCGGTGAAGCCGAAGGCGGACACGCTCAAGCCGCCGCTTCCGCGCACGCCGCTGCCACCGATCCTCGAGATCGGGCCGGCGCGCGTCTACGACCGCACCGCGCTGTTCGCCACGGGCGCGTTGATGCTCAGCGATCTGCTCGGACGGGTGCCGGGCCTCACGGAGTTCACGACGGGGTGGGTCGGCGCGCCGTCCACCGTCGCGGTCGCGGGCGACGTTCGGCGCCTCCGCCTGTTCCTCGACGGGATCGAGCTCGATCCGATGGATCCACGCCAGCGCGGCGCGGCGTCGGCGAACGATCTGCCGATCCCCTCGCTCGAGGAGGTGCGCATCGAGCGCGGGGCCGACGAGGTACGCGTCCACGCGCGCAGCTGGCGCGTCGATCGCACGACGCCGTACACCCGCGCCGACATCGCGACCGGCGACCAGAACACGAACCTCTACCGTGCGTTCTTCGGTCGCCGCTTCTCGCATGGGGAAGCGATCCAGCTCACCGCCGAGCAGTTCAGCACCCAGCCGAACCGCGCGCTGCCATCGTCCGACGCGCTCAACCTCATGCTGCGCGTGGGCACGACGCGCGGCCCGTGGGCGGCGGACCTGTTCGCGCAGCGGAGCAGACGCAATCGGGGTCCGTGGGTGGGATTCACCAACGCGCTCGTCGTGGACACCATCCCCGGTCTGGAGACGTATCGCACCACGGCGTACGCCCGGGTGACCAACGGCGACGCGGAGCGCGGCCCGTGGATCCAGCTCTCCGCCGCGGCCACCGGCTTCACGCTCTCCCCGCGCGAGTCGAACGAGTTCACGTCGTCGCTCGCCGGCGCCGACACGACGGCGATCCCAGACTCCACCCTGTTCGTCGCCCAGTACGTCGTGGCGGCGGGCGCGAGCTACGGTCCGTTCCGCGTGAGCGCGACGGAGCGGCTGCGCGCCTTCGCCGGACGCGTCGCGTCGAGCCCCTCGGCACGCGCGTCCGTCGAGACACCACTCCTCGCCGCGTCGGCCTTCGCGGAGGCGAGCAGCCCGCTGAGCCCATCGCGGATCGAGGCGACGGCGCGGCTGACACCCGTGTCGCGCGTCGCGCTGCTCGCCACGGCCTCGCGCACCGGCGCCGGCACCTTCGATCGCGTCCTGGGCGACACCGCCGGCGGCCGCACGATCGATGCGAGCGGGGTTTACCAACCGGGACCAGTGTTCTTCTATCCCGGCTACGACAGCCTCGAGATCTCGCGGTTCGGTCTCGCGGCGCGCACGAGCCTGCGGGCCGAAGCGGGCGTGCACCTCGGCGACCTGTGGATCAGCGGCGGCCTGCTGCGGCGGGGAGCCACCACGCTGATCCCCGCCGCGGAGCTGGTCGTGGATACGGTCGTAGGGACGGGCGTGCGGATCGAGGGCGAAGCCACCGCGCGCACGGTGGCGCTGCGCGGGCGGTTGTTCAAGTCACTCTACGCGGACGCGTGGGGGATCGCGTGGAACGACACGAGTGGGTTCTATCGCCCGCGATATCAATCCAGAGGCGAGCTGTACATCCAGACCAACCTGCTCAACCGATTCCCGAAGGGGAACTTCGGACTGCTGGCGTCGCTGGCGCACGAGTACCGGTCGAGCGCGCGCTTCCCGCTGCCTGGCGATTCGACGGCGCGCACGAGCGACGTCCGAACCGTCGCGTTCAAGCTGGAGATCCGGGTGCAGACGGCGGTGGTCTCGTATCAGTTCCGAAACGTGCTCCAGGAGCGCTACCAGCTCGTGCCCGGCTTCGTGATGCCGCGCCAGACGCAGTTCTACGGTGTGAGATGGGATTTCTGGAATTGACAATCTCGTTGCCACGCCGTAACTTACGCGCCTCGATATGATCCGGAGCATGACGGGGTTCGGCGCTGCCGACGGGCTGGTGGGCGGAGGGCGCGTGAGCGTCGAAGTCCGCTCGGTCAATCACCGCTTCTTCAGCCCGTCGATCAAGCTTCCGAACGCGCTGGCTCGCTGGGAGTCGGACGTGCGGGACGCGCTGCGTCGAAAGGTGAGCCGAGGCCACGTGACGCTCGCCGCGCGCTTCGATCGTGAAGACGAGGCGAGCGCCATTGACCAGGGCCGGTTCGGCGCGTACGTCGCCCAGCTGCGCGCGCTGCAGGAGAAGTACGACCTCGACCGTGCACTGGACGTGGGGACCGTGCTCCGCCTGCACGACGTGTTCGCCGGCAGTCCGCGGGAGGATCTGCCGCCGGAGGCCGGCCCCGAGCTGATCGCGATCGTGGAGCGGGCGGTCGACGCGCTGCTCCAGATGCGCGGCGACGAGGGGCGCCGGCTCACCGTCTACCTCGAGGAGCGTCTGCACGTCATCGAGGGCGCCCTGGACCGCATCGCGCTACGCGCCCCGGCGCGAGTGCTGGAGCAGCGCGATCGGCTGCGACAGGCGGTGCGCGACCTCGCGGACGGGGTGGACGTCGATGAGCACCGGCTCGCCCAAGAGATCGCGCTCCTCGCCGATCGGCTCGACGTGGAGGAGGAGCTGTCCCGCTTCCGTGGCCACATCACCGCCTTCCGCGCCGCGCTGGCCGCGGCGCAGCCGGACGGTGTGGGCAAGCGGCTCGGGTTCCTGCTCCAGGAGATGCTGCGCGAGGCGAACACGACCGGGAGCAAGGGCAACGACGGGGCGATCGTCGCCGACGTGCTCCAGATCAAGGAGGAGCTCGAGCGGATCCGAGAGCAGGTGGAAAACCTCGAGTGAGTCCCTTTCCGGTGATCCTGAGCGCCCCCAGTGGCGGCGGGAAGACGACCATCGCCCGCATGCTCCTGGCCCGCCGCCCCGACCTCGGCTATTCCGTCTCCTGCACGACCCGAGCGCCCCGGCCGGCCGAAGTGCCGGGACGTGATTACTATTTCATGAGCCGTGCGGAGTTCATCGCCAAGCGGGAGCAGGGGGCCTTCGCCGAGTCGGCAGAGGTCCACGGCAACCTCTACGGAACGCTGCGGGCCGAAGTGGAACGCGTGATGGCCGGCTCGCAGCACGTCGTGATGGACATCGACGTGCAGGGAGCGGTGCAGTTCGTCCGCGCCTTTCCGCTGTCCGTGACCATCTTCATCCTCCCGCCGTCGGCGGAGGTGCTGCTGGATCGGCTCCGGGCGCGGCAGACGGAGAGTCCGGCGCAGCTCGCGGCGCGGTTGCAGTCGGCGCTGCAGGAGCTGCAGCAGGTGGACGAGTACGAGTACGTGGTCGTGAACGACGACCTCGAGCGCGCGGTCGCCAGTGTCGAGTCGATCATCGACGCCGAGGTCGTGAGCCGGGAGCGGCTGAAGAACCTCAGACAGCAGGTCGGGCTCCTCATCGAGCGGCTCGAGCAAGAGATAGAGAACTCCACACCCTGATCAACGAGTCATGCGAGTCTTCACACCGGTCGAGATCGCCGAGCATTCGGCGAACAAGTACCTCGGCGTCCTCGTGGCGGCGAAGTACGCCCGTGCGCTCAACGAGTTTCCCGGCGGCTCCGCGTCGCGCGACAAGAAGCTGACCACGCGCTCGCTCGAGGAGCTGGCGAAGGGCGACATCGAGTACCGCGTCGTTCCCCGGCGCCGCACGACCGAATGATCCTCCGGGCCGCGCCGATCCCGCGCGGCCCGCTCTCCCCGCGCGCGTGACCGAGCCTCCGCTTCGCCCGTTCGCCGACCGGCGCGTGCTGCTCGGCGTCGCCGGCGGGATCGCGAGCTACAAGACGGCGTGGCTGGCGCGTCTGCTCACCAAGGCGGGCGCCGAGGTCGACGTCGTCATGACACGCGCGGCGACGGAGTTCGTCGGCGCGGTCACGTTCGAGGCACTCACCGGCCGACCGGTGCACACCGGCATGTTCGATCCGGGACGCGCGCTCGAGCACATCCATCTCGCGCGCGCCGCGAGCGCGGTGGTCGTCGCGCCCGCGACGGCGGATCTGATGGCCCGCGCGGCGACCGGACAGGCGGACGACCTGCTCACGGCCTGCCTGCTCGCGACCGAGGCGCCCGTGCTGCTCGTGCCCGCGATGAACGATCGCATGTGGGCCCACGCGCAGACGCAGGCCAACGCGGCGCACCTTCGCAGGCTCGGTTATCGGCTGCTCGATCCCGACGACGGCATGCTCGCCGCCGGCGAGGGGAGCGGTCCGGGGCGCATGCCCGAGCCGGAGACCATCTTCGCCCACGTCGGACGGCTGCTCGAGGACCACCACGCGCCGCTCGCCGGTCGCCGGGTGCTCGTCACCGCGGGCCCGACGCGCGAGCCGATCGACCCGGTGCGCTTCCTCTCGAATCACAGCTCGGGACGGATGGGCATCGCCGTCGCCGCGGCGGCCTGGCGTCGCGGCGCCGAGGTCACCCTCGTCGCCGGCCCGCTCGCGATTCCGGCTCCGGTCGGCGTTCGCCACGTGCCCGTCGAATCCACGCGCGACATGCGCGCTGCGGTCGAGGCCGAGCTTCCCGAATCGGACGTGCTCGTGATGGCCGCCGCGCCCGCCGACTACCGGCCGGCCGACGTCGCCACGAGCAAGTTGAAGAAGACCGGTGAAGCGCGCTCCGTCGCGCTGACGGAGAACGAGGACATCCTCGTGAGCACGCGATCCGCGCGGCGAGACGGCGCGGTGGTCGTGGGTTTCGCGCTGGAGACGGACGATCTCGTCGCGAACGCGCGGCGCAAGCTGGAACGGAAAGCGCTCGACTTCATCGTCCTGAACGACGCGAAGGAGCCGGGCGCCGGCTTCGCCGTCGAGACCAATCGCGTGACGATCATCGCGCGCGAGTCGGACGAACCCGAACGGCTGCCGCTCATGACGAAGCACGAGGTCGCGGACGTCCTTCTCGATCGCGTCGAGGCGCTGCTCCGTGGACGCTAGAGAGCTCCTCCGTCGCTACCTCGAGCAGCGACGCGATCTCGGCGAGACCGAGCTCGTGCTCGACTCGATGAGCGTCGACGACGCGCTCGCGATGCTCGGCGCCAAAGCGGGCCACGCCGCTCCGCGACGCGACCCGGAACCGAGTGGCGCCCGTGCGACGCGGCTTCCGGTCGCCCCGACCGCCGATTGGCGCGAGGCGATTCGGGCCGCCGGAGGCGCGCCCGACTCGCCGTCGCGGCCGCGCGGTGCAGACCACGAGGACACGATGCCCCGACGCGCGGCCCCGCAACCTTCCTCGCCCGCGAGCGATCCGCCGCGGCAGGACGCCGTGCACGTGCCGACGACCCAGACCAGCCAGCCGACGACGTCGCCGCTGGAGGACGTCCCGGCGGGCCTCGTGGTCGGCGGGGCGAGCCGCGCCCTGTTCGACGACCCCGCCGCGAAGCTCGACTCGCTCGCGGAGATCGCGCGCGTCGTCGCGGAGTGCCGGCGCTGCCCGCTCTATGCCACGGCGATCAATCCGGTACCGGGCGTCGGCGATCCCGACGCCGACTTCATGTGCGTCGGCGAGGCGCCCGGCGCGAACGAGGATCAGCAGGGCGAGCCGTTCGTCGGGCAGGCCGGCCAGCTCCTCAACAAGATCCTCGCCGCCATCGACCTCAGGCGTGAGGACGTGTTCATTGCCAATGTCCTCAAGCATCGTCCTCCCGGTAACCGCAATCCGCTGCCGGAGGAGGTCGTCGCCTGCTCGCCGTACCTGGTCCGCCAGATCGAGCTGGTGCGCCCCAAGGTGATACTGGCGCTCGGCACCTTCGCGGCCCAAACTCTCCTCGAGACCAAGCTCACGATCGGCAAGCTGCGTGGTCAGGTGCACCGCTACTACGGCGTGCCGCTGATCGTGACCTACCATCCCGCCGCGCTCCTCCGTAATCCCTCCTGGAAGCGTCCCACCTGGGAAGATGTCCAGCTTGCCCGTCGAATACTCGATCGCGCCCTCCCCGCTGGGGCGTGACCCCTATGGCGATCGGCGTCCCCCCTGGTCGGAGGACGCCGAGCAGGCCGTGCTCGCCGCCATGCTCATCGACCAGGACGCGGTCATGCGCGCCATGGAGGTGGTCGACGACTCGATGTTCTATGCCGAGCGGCACCGGCGGCTCTTCCGCAGCATGCTCTCGATCACCGAGCGCGGCAGCGTCGTCGATCCGCTCACGCTCACCGACGAGCTGCAGCGGCGAGGGGACCTCGAGGGAGCCGGCGGCAAGGACTACATCGGCTTCCTCGTGGACGCCGTGCCGACGTCGGCGAACGTCGAATACCATGCGCGCATCGTCAAGGAGAAGGCGCTCCTCCGACGGCTGATCGAGGTATCGACCGAGATCGTCGCCGAGGCGTTCCGCGGCGGCCAGACGGCCGACGAGCTGCTCGACATCGCCGAGGCGAAGATCTTCCAGGTCGCGCAGCAGCGCACGAGCGAGGGCTTCTCGCGCATCAAGGAGCTGCTGTGGCCGACGATGGAGCGCATCGAGGCGATCCACGCCGGCGGCGAGGCGATCACCGGAATCGCCAGCGGGTTCAGCGACCTCGATGACCTCACATCGGGCTTCCAGCCGTCCGATCTGATCATCGTCGCGGCGCGCCCGTCGATGGGCAAGACGGCGTTCACGCTGAACATCGCGCAGCACGCCGCCATCGAGCGTGACCGCAAGGTCGCCTTCTTCTCGTTGGAGATGAGCAAGGAGTCGCTCGTCCAGCGCATGCTCACGGCCGAGGCGCGCATCGACGCGCAGAAGCTCCGCAAGGGGATGCTGCGCGACGACGACTTCCCGCGTCTCGCGCGCGCGGCCGGCATTCTCACGCACGCGCCGATCTGGATCGACGACACCGCGGGGATCACGCTCCTCGAGATGCGCTCCAAGGCGCGGCGCCTCAAGGCGGATCAGGGGCTCGACATGGTCATCGTCGACTATCTCCAGCTCATGCAGGGACCGGCCAACAGCGAGAGCCGCCAGCAGGAGGTGTCGAACATCTCCCGGGGGCTCAAGGCGCTGGCGAAGGAGCTGGCCGTGCCGGTGATCGCGCTCTCCCAGCTCTCGCGCGCGCCAGAGCAGCGCGCCGGCGACAGCAAGCGGCCGCAATTGTCCGACCTGCGTGAATCCGGTGCCATCGAGCAGGACGCGGATCTCATCATGTTCATCTATCGGCCCGAGGTCTACGAGGGGCCGGTGGACAAGGACGGCAACTCGCTCGAGGGCCGCGCCGAGATCATCGTCGGCAAGCAGCGCAATGGACCGATCGGCTTCGTCAATCTGTTCTTCCACAAGAACTACACACGCTTCGAGAATTTCTCGCAGCGCTCACCCGGGCCGACCGGCGGTGGTGGGACGGAGGCGGGCCGCATCGGCGGGGATGTCCGGAAGGCGGGCTAAGGCGCGCCGGTCCCTCCGCTATTTTTCGCTCATGCCCCGGTGCCCCGCATGAGCCCCAAAGCCAAGACGGTCTACCGCTGCACCGAATGCGGCGCCGACCACCCGAAGTGGGCTGGCCGGTGCGACGTGTGCGGAGCCTGGAACTCGCTCGTCGAGGAGATGGCCGTGCGCGCCGTGCCGTCGGGCGGCGCGAGCCGTCGCGCCGGCGGGACGCGCACGCTCGCCGAGGGCGGGAGCGTGGCCGTCACGCCGCGACTGCGCGACGTCAGCGGCAGCGAGGCGCGGCGTTGGAAGACCGGGATCGACGAGTTCGATTTCGTCCTCGGCGGCGGCATCGTCCCAGGGTCGATGATCCTCATCGGCGGTGAGCCCGGCATCGGCAAGTCGACGCTCCTGCTGCAGGTGGCGGCCCGTCTCCAGGCCGCCGGTCACGCGACCCTCTACGCCTCGGGGGAGGAGAGCGCGCTCCAGATCAAGTTGCGCGCGGACCGGCTCGCCGAGGACGCGGGCGACGTCACCCTGTTGAGCGAGACCAACCTCGAGACCGTGCTCGCCACCGCGGCGGCGGCGGCACCGGCGGTGCTCGTCGTCGACTCCATCCAGACCGTCTTCACGGGCGACCTCGAGGGCGCACCCGGCAACGTCGGGCAGGTGCGCGAGTGCGCCGCACGGTTCATGCGCTTCGCCAAGGAGAGCGGCACCGCGGTGTTCGTCGTGGGCCACGTGACGAAGGGAGGCGGGATCGCCGGCCCGAAGACGCTCGAGCACATCGTCGACACGGTGCTCTACTTCGAGGGGGAGAACTCGCTCGACCATCGCGTGCTGCGGGCGACGAAGAATCGCTTCGGCAGCGTCGACGAGATCGGCGTCTTCCGCATGGCGGAGGACGGCCTCGTGCCCGTAGCGAACCCGTCGGAGCTCTTTCTCGGCGACCGCGGCATGCACGCCTCGGGCAGCGCCGTCACGGCGCTGATGGAGGGAACGCGGCCGATCCTGATCGAGGTGCAGGGGCTCGCCGCCAAGGCCGGCTTCGGCACACCGCAGCGGGTCGCGACGGGATACGACGCGCGCCGGCTCGCCCTGCTGCTCGCGGTGCTCGACAAGCGCGCCGGGCTCTCGTTCGCGCAGCTCGACGTGTTCCTCAACGTGGTGGGCGGCGTGCGGCTGCAGGAGCCCGCGGGCGACCTGGCCGTCGCCGCCGCGCTGGCGTCGAGCGTGTACGACCGCGCGCTCCCGCACGAAGCCGTCTTCGTCGGCGAGGTCGGTCTGGGTGGCGAGATCCGCCCGGTCTCGCAGGCGGAGCGCCGGCTCGCCGAGGCGGCGAACATGGGGATGACGACGGCGTATCTCGCCGAGCGCGCGGTGCCGAAGCGGATCCCGGGGGAGCTTCGCGCCGTGGGCGTTCGCACGATCGGCGATCTGTTCGAGCGCGTCTTCCAGTGACGGCCCGTGGTGACGTGCGCGACGTGGGCGTGATCATCGTCGCCGGCGGAGGCGGTACCCGGGCCGGCGGCGGGGAGCTGAAGCAGTTTCGCTGGGTGGCGGGGAAACCGATGCTGCTGCACAGCGTGCAGACGTTCATGGCGCATCCGAGCGTCGGCACCGTCGTGTGCGTGCTGCCCGAGCGCTACGCGGGGGATCCGCCCCCGTGGCTCTTCCAGTGCGACGTCGATCGGCTGCTCGTCTCGCTCGGCGGCCGGACGCGGAGCGAGAGCGTCGCGAACGGCCTCGACGATCTCCCGGACGAGGCGGAGATCGTCCTGGTGCACGACGCCGCGCGGCCGCTCGTCGGTCTCGCGACGATCGATCGCGTCGTGGCCGCGGTGCGGGAGGGCACACCGGCGGTGGCCGCGCTCCCGGTGGTCGACACACTCAAGGAGACGGATGCCGACGGACGCATCGTGCGGACGGTCGATCGAAGCCCGCTCTGGCGAGCCCAGACCCCGCAGGGATTCCCGCGGGCGCTGATCGTCGACGCGCACCGCCGCGCGCGCGCGGAACGTGTGACCGCGACCGATGACGCGGCGCTGTGCGAGCGGCTCGGCCACGTGGTGCGAGTCGTGCGAGGCAGTGAACGAGCGATGAAGGTCACCGACGCCGGCGACTTCGCCCGCGTCGAGGCACTGTACGCGGTCGAGGAATGACGAGCACTGCGGTCGAGGTTCCGTTCTGGTCGGAGGAGGAGGTCGCGGCGGCGATTCGTCCCGCGCTCGCGCATCTCGAGATGCGCCGCGTGCTCGCGTATCCGACCGAGACGGTGTACGGATTCGGCGGCGCGATCGATCGCGACTCGGTCGACGCGCTCATCCGGCTGAAGGGGCGCCCGAAGGGGAAGCCGTTTCTGCTGCTCATCGCCGGCAGCGACATGCTCGAGAAGCTGGATCTCCATCTGCCCAGCTACGCCACCAACCTGGCGGCGCGGCACTGGCCCGGTCCGCTCACCCTCGTGCTTCCGGGCGGCGAGCGGCGCGTGCCCACCGCACTGCGCGGTCCGGAGGGGGGCATCGCCGTCCGGTGGACGTCGCACCGGTCGCTCCAGCGGCTCATCCTCGCGCACGGCGACGCGATCACGTCGACGAGTGCCAACCGGCCTGGGGTTCCGCCGGCGATGTCGGCGCGCGAGATTCGAGAGCAGTGGAGCGCGGCGATCGCGCGCGGCGCGCTGCGCGTGCTCGACGGCGGCACCCTCGCGCCGTCCGAGCCGTCCACCGTCGTCGACTGTACCGGCCGCGCGCCGCGCGTGGTGCGGCCCGGCGCCATCCCGGCGACCGTGCTGCGCGAGACCGCCCCGAGGTTGATCGGAGACGCGTGAGCATGAAGCTGCTTTTCGTTTGCACCGGGAACACCTGTCGGAGCCCGCTCGCCGAGGCGATCGCGCGCAAGGTGGCCATCGAGCGCGGCCTGCCCGAGGTGGAAGTGTCGAGCGCCGGCACGAGCGCGTGGGACGGCGCTTCCGCGTCGGACGGCGCCCTGCTCGTCGGGATGGAGCGCCACCTCGACCTCAGCGGGCACCGCTCTCGCCAGCTGACGCGCACGATCGTCGCCGACAGTGACCTGATCTTCACGATGGGTCCGCACCACCTCGAGCGGGTGGAAGCACTCGGCGCGCGCGGCAAGGCGTTCCTCCTCACTGCCTACCCGGACGCCGGCGCGGTGGGCCGGGCGATCAGTGACCCCATGGGCGGTGAGCTCGACGTCTACCGCGCCACGGCGGACGAGCTCGAGACCGAGGTCCGACGCGTGTTCGACCGGCTCGCGGCGGAGCGCGTTCCCGGAGCGTCGTGAGGACGCTGCCCGGACGCCTGGTCCTGCTCGGGCATCCGGTCTCGCACTCGCTCTCCCCACGCTTCCAGAACGCCGCGCTGCGCGCGGCGAACATCCCGCTGGAATACGAGGCGCTCGACGTCGCGCCCGAGGCGCTCGACGACACGCTCGCCGAGCTCGCGGAGTCGCGTGCGTCGGGGAACGTCACGATTCCCCACAAGGAGGCCGTGGCCGCCCGGTGCACGCGCCGGTCGCCGCTGGCGGACCGATGCGGCGCGGTGAACACCTTCTGGCACGAGGACGGCGCGCTCGTCGGGGACAACACCGACGTCGGCGGCGTGGATGCCATCGCCCTGGCACTGCTGGGTGAGGCGCGCCGCGCCGCGCGCGTGGCGTTGATCGGCGCCGGCGGCAGCGCCGCCGCGGTGTTGGCCGCGGCGGAACGATGGGGCTCCGCCCACGTGCGCCTGTACAATCGCAATGTGGAACGTGCTCGCGCGCTCGCGTCGCGCTTCGACGCATCGGTCACCGTGGTCGGCTCGGTCGAGGACGCGCTCGACGACGCGACGCTCGTCGTCAACGCGACACCGGTCGGGTTGCGCGACGACGACCTGCCGGTCCGCATCGAGCAGCTCCCGGCCGGCGCGGCGGTCTTCGACCTCGTCTATCGCACCGGCGAGACGGCGTGGGTGCGCGCGGCGCGCAACGCGGGGCACCGCGCCGCGGACGGCGAAGGCATGCTGGTGGAGCAGGGTGCGCTGTCCTTCGAGCGCTGGTTCGGCATCGAGCCCGACCGCAACGCCATGTGGCGCGCACTGCGCTGAGGCGCGCGCGCCTCCGGCGCGCCGGCAGCGCGCTGCTCGATCTCCTCCTGCCGGCGGTGTGCGCCATCTGCGGACGGGCGCGCGCCAGCCACGAGCGTGAGCTCGTCTGCGGCGCCTGCTGGCTCCGCGCACAGGAGCTGCCGCGCCCGCGGTGCGAGCGCTGCGGACATCCGCTCGATGTCGCGCGCCCGACGGCTCCCTGCGTCTGGTGCCCGCTGCTGCCGCCCTACGTCCGCGCCGCGCGGTCCGCGTTCGCGCTCCCCGGCGGCACC
>DASTSX010000407.1:0-4294 GCA_035760455.1 Gemmatimonadaceae bacterium
CGCACGGTGAACACGGTGTGCCAGGTCTCGCGCCCGCGGACCTCCTGCATCCCGACCACCTCCATCGCCCCGCTGCCGACCTTGACGCGGCCGAAGCGCACGTCGTACTCGAGACGCTCACCGACGCCGTAGGGGACGGGCATGCGGCCGTCGCCCTGGGCCAGCGCGGGGGCGCCGACGAACAGGGTGGCGAGCGCGACTCCGCGCAGTCGCCGACCCCAGCCCCGGATCATGCGCGGGCGGCTCGGACGCTTCGCCCGCGCGCGCCGCGCGCGAAGCGCAGCAGCGACATCGCACCGTTCCACGCCCGAACGCGCGTCTCGCGAGAGCGCACGTCGTATCGCGGCGCGAGCTCCACGGTCTCGATGCGACGCGCATGCGGCGCGGCACGGAGCAGGAGGTCGACGTTGGCCGACCATCCGTCCCCGGCCAGGAGGGGGAGGTCGCCACGCTCCTTGAGGAGGTCGCGGATGACGGAGACCCGGTACAGCCGGAGCGTCCCGAACGGGTCGCGGACCCCGGCGACGGAGACGAACGGCCGCATCAGCCACGGCGCGACGCGGCGCAGCGTCCGCACGGGCTGCGGAACGGACGGCGCATCCGCCGGCCGCTCGGCGACGACGATGTCGGCCCCGCCGTCGAAGCGCTTGAGCAGCTCCGGCAGGTGCTCGGGCTGATCGGTGAAATCGGCCTGGAGCAGGACCACGGCGTCGCGGCGCGGATAGCGGGTGCGGCGCGAGGCTTCGCGGCAGAGCGCGTCGACGGCGGCCGCGTACCCGACGCGCGTGCCACCGAGAACGCTCAACGGCATCACCTTGTGGTACGGCGCGAGCGTGTCGGCCGTCGCGTCGGTGCTGCCGTCGTCGTAGACCAGCACCTCGTACTCGCGCGGCTGCTCCTGGAACACCTTGCGAAGGCGCCAGATGAGCAGTCCGACGGTGGGGGCTTCGTTGTAGGCGGGAATGCAGAAGTACAGCACGAAATCCTGGATGCGCGAGGGGGGGGTCTGTCGAAAGCTAGGGGTGTCGACGGGACGCTCGCCACCCTACGGTCGGCACGCGGCGGCTCGCGGATGATACCCGGCTCAGGGGTCGCCGTTCATCACTGTCTTCGCGCATGCCTCGGCTTGCGAGCGCCCTCGGCAGCATCTAGTCTCCGCGCTCACGTCACTCGACGCGCTGGCCGCGGAAAGGCCGGCGCCCCCTCTCGCGAGATTCGGAGCTCCGACATGCGGCGATCCGCCGTCGTCCTCGTCCTGCTCGGCGTCGGCTGCGCGCCGCCGCGCACCGGCCCAGCACCCGCGACCGCAGCCCGTCCGTCGAGCGCGGTGACGGTCGAAGAACTCCGCCGCGACGTGTACGCGTTCGCCGACGACTCGATGCAGGGACGCGAGACGGGTACCGCCGGCGCGACACGCGCGATGCGCTTCCTCGTCGATCGCCTGCAGCGGCTGGGCCTCGAGCCGGCCGGCGACAGCGGCTTCCTCCAGCGGGTGCCGATGCAACAGGAGGTGTTCGGGCCCGCCACGCGGATCGCCGTCGAGGAGAAGGGCACCGTACGTCCGGTGAAGATCGGGACGGAGGTGATCCCGCTGCTCAACCTCGGCACCGGGATCCCGCCGACGAAGCGGGTGGCGGACGGCGAGATCGTGTTCCTCGGCTACGGGCTGACGTTGGCCAACCCGGCGCGCGACGATCTCGCGGGGCTGTCGCTTCAGGGAAAGGTCGTGGTGGTGGTGAACGGAGCCCCCGCCGGCGTCGACTCGGCGAAGCGCGCGGAGCTCGAATCGCAGGCCGCGATCAGCCAGCGGCTCGCGCGCATCCTGCCGCAGGGCCCCGCCGCGATCATCGTGCTGCTCACCGGCAAGGGCACGGATCTGTTCGCGCAGGCGTCTCCGTCCGTGGAGCGCGCGGTGACACTGCAGTCCAACGCCCCCGAGGTGCCCGAGAGCCAGCGCCAGATCCCGCTGATCATGTTGGGCGTGCCGACGGTCGGCTCGCCGCTCCTGCCCACCGGGTGGCCGGCGGACGACAAGTCGCAGGTGCTCACCGGGCGCCGGCTCACGGCGCGCATCGAACAGGTGAAGACGCAGTTCACCGGGTACAACGTCGCGGCGATCGTGCGCGGCAGCGATCCCGCGCTCCGCTCGACGTACGTGGCGTTCGGCGCGCACTACGACCACGTGGGAGTGGGACGGCCGATCGCCGGCGACTCGATCTCCAATGGTGCCGACGACGACGCCTCGGGCAGCATGGCGCTGCTCGCGGTCGCGCGGGTGATGCACGAGGCGCCCGTGAAGCCCGCACGCTCGATGCTGTTCGTGTGGCACGTCGGTGAGGAGAAGGGGCTGCTCGGCTCCGCGTGGTTCACCGACCATCCGACCGTGCCGATCGACTCCATCGTCGCGCAGATCAACGCGGACATGATCGGCCGGAACGCGGACTCGCTGCTGTACGTCGTGGGCCCGGTCGCGGCGCCGAACAATCAGAGCAGGCGGCTGGGCGCCATCGTCGACAGCGTGAACGCGACGCTCACGCCGCGTTTCGCGTTCAACCGCGAGTGGGACAATCCGGCGCACCCGGAGCACATCTACGAGCGCAGCGACCACTTCAACTATGCGAAGAAGGGGATCCCGATCGTCTTCTTCACGAGTGGGCTGCACGACGACTACCACAAGCCGAGCGACGCGCCGGCGAAGCTCGACTACGCGAAGATGTCGCGCGTGACGCGGCTCATGATGGAGGTGGGACGGGCCGTGGCGCGCTCCCCGCAGCGCCCCCGCTGACGCCCGTCGTCAGCAGTCGCACGGCGTGAGTGCCAATTTTGTGCACTCACGCCGTTTGCGTCGTCAGACCCAAAGGAACGGCTTCTGCCAATCCTTTTCTTCGTTGCAGGGTATTCGCAGACGAGGAGGTCCGACATGATCATGGCGACGGTGCGGCATCAGCTCACGCGCGACGACGCGCAGCTCGTCGCTCGGCTCATCTCGCGCGACTCCGGCACGCCCCTCGAGGAGATCGAGCGCGCGCTCGCCGACCAGGGGATCGACTCCGTGCTCGACGACCCGCGGCTGCCGGCGGCGCTGATGCGCGAGGGGCAGGGGACGTGGGCGTCGCTGCCGCTGTTCTCGTACGTGATGGTGCGCCATGCCCTCCGCCGGCTGGGCGAAGAGGACCGGCGCCTGGCGGACTACGTCGCGGCGGTGATGATGCACTTCGGCATGCGCGACAACGCGTTCCGCGTGAGCGCCGCGGATGATCAGGTGTACGACTCCCTCGCTGCGCTGGTTGCCGACGTCGACGACCCGGACGTGCGCCGGAGCTTCCTGGTGCGAACGCACCTCGGCAACTACGCGCTCTGGCTCAGTGGCCTGTTCCCCGACTACATCGAACATCGGAAGTGGCGGCGCGGCGGACCGGATCTCGACTACTACGAGGAGATGGGGCGGCGGGGATATCAGCTCGCGGCGGACCATCGACTGGCCGACGACCACGGGATGTCCACGCTGTTCGCCACCGCGGCCGAGCGGTTCGGGCTCCTGCGCGCGGCGCTCAACGACGTGAGCGATGCGCTGCTGTTCCCCAACCGCTATTCGCCGGAGCGGTTGATGCGGCAGGTGACGTCGGAAGCGCGTTGGCGCCGGCTCAGCTGAGGCGTCCGGTCCGCGACACGACGTCGGTGAAGGTGGCGAGAAGCGCGCGGTCCCAGGGCTCCGGGGACGCGGTGAGCTCCTCGGGGTGCCACTGTACGCCGACCATCCACCAGTCGTCGGTCGGCCATTCCACCCCCTCGACGATGCCGTCGGGCGCGCGGGCGACGGTCGCCAGCGACGGTGCCACGGTGCCGACGGCCTGGTGATGCATCGAGTTGACGACGGGACGCTCCGTGCCCAGCGCCCGTGCGAGGCGCGAGCCGGGGACGACGTCCACCTCGTGGACGCGGGCCGTGCGGGCCCAGTCGCCGTCGTGGACGATGGGATCCGTCCACTGGGTGGGGATGTCCTGCACGAGAGTCCCCCCGAGGGCCACGTTGAGGATCTGGATGCCGCGGCAGATGGCGAGCGTCGGGAGCGCGCGCGCGCGCGCCTCCTGGACCAGCGCCATCTCGAAGGCGTCGCGCCCGTCATGCGTGTCGCCGAGCTCGGGATGGGGCGAGGCGCCGTAGCGCGCGGGGTTCACGTCCTCGCCACCGGTGAGCACGAGGCCGGCGACGCCGTCCAGCGCCGCACCGGCGTCGGCGGGGTCCAACACGGGGAGCACGATCGGCAGCATCCCCGCGCCGCGGATGGACACAG
>DASTSX010000408.1:0-8765 GCA_035760455.1 Gemmatimonadaceae bacterium
GGCGCGGCGCGGACCCCGAGGAGCGGACACGTGCCCTCGACGTGCTGGCGGCCACCGCCGACCAGCGCGCCGTATCGGCGCTCGTGGACGTCGCGCGCGATCCCAAGCGGAGCGCGTCCGTGGTCGCCGCGCTCGCGACGCTGCCCGAGGATCGCGTCGCATGGCTGCGGCCCGCGCTCGGCGACGACGACGTGCAGGTCCGCTGCACGGTGATCGAAGCGCTCGGACGCATGCGGCATCGCGCGGCGAGCGCGCTGCTGGCGGAGGCGCTGCGCGATCCGCACGAAGGCGTCCACGCCGCCGCGGCGTACGCGCTCGCGCGCGCCGATCTTCGCGCGACCACCGGCTGACCGATGGCAGAGCCGTCGGGACGCCGCCCTCGCGGCGGCGGGTCCAGCGCGGACGTGCTGGGGTTCTCGGAGTCGGCGTTCGTGCTGCTGCGCGATCTGATCGCGCAGCGCACCGGCGTGTACTTCGCGCACGACAAGCGCGACCTCCTCGCCGACAAGCTCGCGGACCTGCTCGCGGCGCGAGGGATGACGTCGTACCTCGACTACTACTATCTGCTGCGGTACGACGACGGCGCGGCGACGCACTGGGGCGAGCTGGTGGACCGCCTCGCCGTCCCCGAGACGTTCTTCTGGCGGCAGCACGACCAGATCGTCGCCACGGCCACCGTGCTCGCCGCCCGCCACCGCGCGCTCCGACCGGGGACGCCGTTCCGGATCTGGAGCGCGGCGTGCTGCTCGGGAGAGGAGCCGCTGAGCATCGCCATCGCGCTGGCCGAGGCGGGGGTGCTCGACCGGCAGCCGGTGGAGATCGTCGGGAGCGACGCGAGCGAGGCGATGCTCGCCCGGGCGCGGCGCGGGCTCTACGGGGAGCGCTCGTTCCGCGCGCTCCCGCCCGCGCTGCGCGACCGGTACTTCCGCCGCGAGTCCGTCGGCTGGCGAATCGATCCGGCGATCCATGCGCTCGTGCGCTGGACGCGGGTCAATCTCATGGAGGCGCACGCGGTGGCGCCGATGGCGTCCTCGGACGTCGTCTTCTGCCGCAACGTGCTCATCTACTTCTCCGACGACACGGTGGCGCACGTGGCGCGGCTGCTCGCCGCCGGCATGCCCGACCACGCACACCTCTGCCTCGGCGCGTCGGAGTCGCTGACGCGCGTCTCGAGCGCGTTCGAGCTCGTCGAGGTGGGCGGCGCGTTCATGTATACGAAGAGCGGCACGCGGAACGGCGCACGGGCGCACGAAGCGGGATCGCGCGCCGTCGGCTACCCTTCGGAAAGCCGATGACCAAGCCGACGCGGGTGCTGGTGGTCGACGACTCCGCGTTCGTGCGGAAGGTCGTCACGGAGATGCTGGGGCGGAGCGACTCGCTGCAGGTCGTCGGCTTCGCGCGCGACGGAGAAGAGGCGCTCGACCAGGTCGAGCGGCTGCACCCGGACGTCGTGACGCTCGACCTCGTGATGCCGCGGATGAACGGGGTGCAGTTTCTCCGCGAGCAGAACCGTCGGCGGCGCATCCCGGTGGTGGTGTGCAGCATCGCGCACCAGTCCGGGGAGATGGCGCTCGAGGCGCTCGAGGAGGGCGCCGTCGAGTTCGTCCAGAAGCCGACCGCGCTGGCGACCGAGCGGGTGTACGAGATCGCGGCCGAGCTGATCGCGAAGGTCGAGGCGGCGGCCCGCGCCGTGGTCGTCGCGCCGACGAACGGGCAGCACCCGCCAGCGGCCGGGCGGGCGCCCGCACCCCACGTCGAGGGCGTGGCGCGCCGGGAGCGGGGCGCGGGGCGGTGCGACCTGGTGGTCCTCGGCATCTCGACCGGAGGGCCGCACGCGCTCCGCCATCTGGTCCCGCGCCTGGGACGCGACTTCCCCGTGCCGATCGTGATCGTGCTGCACATGCCGGTGGGCTACACCGAGATGTACGCCCAGCGCCTGAACGCCATCTCGACGCTCGAGGTGCGCGAAGCGCACGAGGGGGACGAGCTGCGCGCCGGAGTGGTGCTGGTCGCGCCGGCGGGCAAGCATCTGACGGTCGTGCGCGAGGGGCACGCGCTGCGCGCGCACCTTGACGATCGTCCGGCGGGCACCCAACATCGACCATCCGTCGACGTCCTGTTTCGCTCGGCGGCCGAGGTGGTCGGCGCGCGCGTGCTCGGAGTCGTCATGACCGGGATGGGAAACGACGGACTGCTGGGCGCGGCGCACATCAAGGCGCAGGGGGGCCGGATCGTCACCGAGGCCGAGTCCTCGTGCGTGGTCTACGGGATGCCACGAGCCGTGGCGGAGGCGTCACTGAGCGACCGCAGCGCCACGCTCGACCAGATGGCCAACGCCATCGTGGAGATGATCTGAGATGGCCAGCATCATGATCGCGGACGACTCGGCCTACACCCGCCGGACGCACCGCCGCATCCTCGAGACGGAGGGACACGTGGTGCTCGAAGCGGCCAGCGGGATGGCGGCGCTCGAGTGCTTCGCCGTGCACCGTCCGGACCTGGTCCTGCTCGATCTGACGATGGAGGACATGAGCGGTCTCGACGTGCTGGCGCGGCTGCGGGAGATGGCGGCGGGGGCGTGCGTGGTGGTGATCAGCGCGGACGTGCAGCGCTCGACTGCGCAGCTCGTGGCGAACGCGGGTGCGCTGCGATTCCTCGGCAAGCCGGTGTCGGCCGAGGCGCTGCTCGCGACGGTGCGCGACGTGCTCTCGGAGTGTGCGCCGTGACGACGAACCGCGTGGATCAGGACGCGCTGACCGAGCTGTTCAACATCGGTCTGCACAAGGCGGCGGCGGCGCTTTCTGAGCTCACGGGGCAACGCATCATCGTCGACCTGCCGCGGCTCTGGGTGTGCCCGATCGAGGAGACGCACCTGCGGCTCCGCGAGCTGATCGAGGGCGAGCTCGCGACGGTGCATCAGGTGTTCATGGGAAGCGTGAGCGGCGACGCCGTGCTCGTGCTCGAGTACGAGAACGCGTCCCGGCTGGCCGCGCTGCTCACCGACGGGGACGTCGCCGTGGACGGCCGGCTGGATCAATCGGCGCGCGAGGTGCTGGCGGAGGTCGGGAACGTCATTCTCAGCTCGTGCCTCAGTGCCTTCGGCGACATGCTGCAGGTGGCGGTGTCGTTCTCCGTGCCGCGCATCCACGTCGAGTCGCTGGAGGGGCTGCTGCGCTCGCTGAAGGTGCAGAAGGACGAGCTGCACTACACGCTGCTGGCGGCGACGCGGTTCCGGCTCACCGAGGGCGAGGTGGGGGGGTACCTGATGATCGCGGTGGGTCTCTCCTCGCTGGACCTCATCTCCAAGGCGCTGGCGGAGCAGGACCGCTGATGGCGCGCGAGGATCCGCTGCTGTCCGCCGACGGCGAGTCGCTGACCGTACTGCACGAGCTGGCCCAGGTCCTGGAGCTGGGCGTGCTGATCGTGGACCGGTCGCTCGTCGTGACGAGCTGCAACCGGTGGTTGGCCGCGGCGCTGCCCGACGCGATGCCCGACCTGGTCGGCCGGTCGTTGCTCGACGTCTTCCCCGAGCTGCGCGGGAGCGCGGCGGAGCATGCGCTGCTCGGCGCGCTCGCCGGCTCGACGACGGTGTGGGCGCATCGGTTCCACCGGTATCTCCTCCCGCTGCCGCCGCGGCCGTCGGGGAGCGAGGGGCGCTTCGAGCGGATGCAGCAGAGCGCGCACGTCATGCCGCTCGTGCGCGGCGGCGTGATCGAGGGGGCGGTGGTGATCGTGCAGGACGTCACCGAGCGCGTCGCGCGCGAGGAGCAGCTTCGCGAGGCGCTCGGCCGCGCCGAGGTGGCGAGCCAGGCGAAGAGCGACTTCCTGGCGTCGATGAGCCACGAGCTGCGCACGCCGCTCAGCGCGATCATCGGCTACATGGATCTGCTCGAGAGCGACATGGTCGGACCGGTCGCGCCGCTGCAGAAGCAGTATCTCGGCCGCGTGAAGTCGGCGGCGAAGCATCTCATCCACATCATCGAGGAGATCCTCACCTTCTCGCGCGTGGAAGCCGGGAAGGAGCCGCTCGCCCTCGAGGCGATCGACGTGGCGGCGGTGGCGCAGAGCGTCGTGGAGCTGTTCGAGCCGCAGGCGACGAGCAAGGGGCTGGCGCTGATCGCCACGCTCCCCACGGCGCCCGTGATGGTGTTCACCGATCCGACGAAGCTCCGGCAGATCCTGATCAACGTGGTCGGGAACGCGATGAAGTTCACCGACGCCGGGTCGGTGAAGATCGCGGTCACGCACGACGCGGACATGGTGTCGTTCGTGATCGCCGATACCGGCCCGGGGATGACGGAGCACGATGTCGAGCGGATCTTCGATCCGTTCACGCAGCTCGATCAATCGCTGACGCGGGCCAAGGGGGGCACGGGGCTCGGGCTCCCGGTGAGCCGCAAGCTCGCGCACCTGCTCGGGGGCGACCTCGTGGTGGACAGCGTGCCGGGCGAGGGGACGACGTTCACCCTCTCGCTGCCGAAGGTGACCGACGCGGAGCGCGTGCTGCACCCCGCGCAGAGCACGCAAGCCCTGGCCTGAGCGCGCGCGACGCGCGCTGCGACCAGGGTCGCGGCGCGCGTCGGCGTGCGGGTAGGATCAGGTCCCCTTGTGCTTCGCGCCGTGGGCCGAGCCCGAGTCCGCCACGTCCTCGTCGATCTCGTGGCCGTGGCGCTGCACGTCGCGGGCGAGCCGGTTCTTCTCGCTGTTCTTGTC
This sequence comes from Gemmatimonadaceae bacterium, assembly GCA_035760455.1. Lineage (GTDB taxonomy): Bacteria > Gemmatimonadota > Gemmatimonadetes > Gemmatimonadales > Gemmatimonadaceae > AG11. The sequence continues at coordinate 4,714 of DASTSX010000408.1, forward strand.
GGCCTCGTCGTGCTGCTCGCGGCCCTCGAACAGGCGGTCCTTGCCCACGTCGTCGTGCTTCGCGATCTCGGCCGGGTCGTGATGCTGGCTGGTGCGGTCGTGCGTCATCGGCTCCTCCGTGGTTGGATGCAGGGGAGGCAAGTGTTGTTCCGCCTCCCGCTGCCACCGCCGTCCCCGGTACGGAACTACCGGGTCCGTGGCCCTGCGCGACTGCCTGGCGCTCCTGCGCGGCGCGAGCTTCGTGATGAAGGGCGCGGTGGTGGTGAAGCGATAGGGTGGTGCTGGCGGACTTCCATCCCCGCCTTCAGAATCAGGCCACATTCGTCCCCGCTCCGTCCTTCGCCTCCACCACGGACACCACACATGCGAAGACTCTACATCGGGTGGCTCCTCCTCCTTGCCGCATCGAGCACCGGGGCACAGCAGCCAGGCGGCGCAGCGGGCGAGGGATCGATCGTCGGCACGATCGTGACGTCCGATGATCAGCCGCTCGCGGGCGCGCGGGTCGAGGCACGGGTCGGGACGCGCGTCGCCGGGCGTGCGAACGCGACGCAGACCGGCAGCTTCCGCATCGACCGCCTGCCGGCCGGCAGCTACAGCGTCGTGGCGTCACGCCTCGGCTATGCGCCGCGCACCGAGACCGCGACGGTCACGAGCGGGGCGAGCACCACGGTGCGCTTCGTCATGACGCCGACGGCCGCCCAGCTCAGCGAAGTGACGACCACCGTCTCACGCCGCCAGGAGAAGATCCTCGACGCCCCCGCCTCGGTGAGCGTCGTCAGCACCGAGCAAGTCGCCGAGCGGCCGGCCCTCTCGGTGATGGACAACGTGCGAACGCTGCCGGGCGTCGACGTCGCGCAGGGCGGGCTGGTGCAGTCGGCGATCGTGGCGCGCGGCTTCAACAACGTGTTCTCCGGCTCGATGCTCACCCTGATCGACAACCGCATCGCCTCGGTGCCGTCGCTTCGGGTGAACGTGCCGTTCCTGTTCACCGCCTCCAACGAGGACATCGAGCGCATCGAGGTGCTGCTCGGTCCCGCCGCGGCGCTGTACGGGCCGAACAGCGCGAACGGCGTGCTCCACATCATCACCAAGTCTCCCTTCTCCTCGCAGGGCAGCACGGTCACCCTGGACGCGGGCGAGCGATCCGTGCTGCGCGTCGCCGGTCGGCATGCCGGCGTGGTGAACGACCAGGTCGGGTTCAAGCTCACGGGCGAGTTCATGCGGGGACGCGACTGGGAGTTCAACGATCCGGCCGAGCCGAAGGTCTTCCCGAACACGCCGAACACGCCACGACAGCGCGTGGGCCAGCCCAACGTCCGCGACTTCGACATCGAGCGGTACGGCGGCGAGGCACGGCTGGATTGGCGGATCGGTGAGCGCACCGAGTGGATCAACACCTACGGGCTCGCCAACGGAGGCAATGCGGTCGAGCTGACGGGCGCCAACGGCGCCGGCCAGGTCCGCAACTGGCGAGTGCAGAGCCTGCAGTCCCGGCTGCGTAGCGGGCGCCTGTTCGCGCAGGTCTTCGCGAACCTCAACGACGCCGGGAACAAGGACAGCGCAGACCTCTCGGGGACGTACATCCTGCGCACCGGCCAACCGATCGTGGACAAGTCGCGCGTGCTGAGCGCGCAGGTCCAGCATTCGTCGGACGTGACGAGGCTCTCCTCGCTGGTCTACGGCGTGGATTACACGTTCACCAACCCGCGCACCGGCAACACGATCAACGGCCGGTACGAGGACGACGACAACACGAGCGAGATCGGCGGATACGCGCAGTCCACGACGCGCCTGAACCCGAGGTGGGACCTGCTCCTCGCGGCGCGGCTCGACCAGCACAACCGCATGGAGGGCACGTTCTTCTCGCCGCGCGCGGCCCTCGTGTTCAAGCCATCGCAGGAAAACAGCGTCCGGCTGACGTTCAACCGCGCGTACAGCACGCCGGCGAACTTCTCCTTCTTCCTCGACCTGCTCCAGGCGGCGAACATCGCGGGGCTGCCGTACAACGCGCGCGCGGTCGGCATCGTGGACGGCTTCCAGTTCCGCCGCAACTGCACGGGTGGCGCCGGCTCGCTCTGCATGCGCTCGCCCTTCACGCCGGCGGCGGCCGGTGGCTCGTCCACGTTCGTGCCGGCCAACGCGGCCGGTTACTATCCCGCGGCACTGCAGGTCGCGCTCGCGGGCGGGTTGCGCGCCGGGCTGATCGCCTCGGGCATGTCCGCGGCGGCGGCCGACGCGACGATTTCGCGACTCGGCACCTTCAACGCCCCCACGGCCAACGTCGGCACGCGGCTCACCTACATCACGAACAACGTCACCGTCACGCCCGAGCAGGTCGTGGACCTCGGCAAGCTCAAGCCGTCGTACACGAACATGCTCGAGCTGGGGTACAAGGGCGCCGTCGGCAAGCGGCTCTTCCTCGCCGCCGACGTGTGGTATCAGCGACGCGACAACTTCACGACGGCGGCGCAGAACTTCACGCCGAACGCGCTGCTCGACGGCCCCACCCTGGCGGCGGGCCTCGCCGCACACCTCCAGCCGGTGCTCGGCGCGAGCGCGCCCGCCGTGGCGGCGAGCGTCGCCGGCAGCCTGGCGCGCATCCCGCTGGGCACCGTCGTCCCCGACAGCCGCGTGACGACGAACGCCGACATCGCGTTCACCTACCGCTCGATCGACAAGTCGATCAATCTCTCGGGAGCCGACCTCGCCTTCGACTACGCGCTGACGCCCGACTTCGGAACGTCGGGCACGTATTCCTGGGTGAGCAAGACCGAGTTCGAAATCGATCCGGGCCAACCGCCGCTCACGCTCAACGCACCCGATCACAAAGCCTCACTGGCCTTCCGGCACAGCTACAACCCGCGGAACCTCACCACGGAGATCCGCGGCCGCTACCAGAACACGTTCCGCGTGAACTCCGCCGTCTTCGTCACCGGCACCGAGCTCACGGCGCCGGACGGGAGCAAGTACCGCTACCAGCAGCCGCCGACGGCGATGTTCCTCGACGCGCAGGTGACGCTCAGGCTCCCGCAGGTCGCGCGCGGCGCGCTCTTCTCGCTGGGCGCGACGAACCTGCTGGACAACAAGGTGGTGCTGTTCGCCGGAGTACCGGAGATCGGCCGTCTCGTGATGTCGCGATTGCAGTTGAACTTCTAGCGCTCTGCCGCCGCCGCGCGCGCGGGCCCGCCGGGCCGCGTGACGAGCCACTGTGCGGCGGCGGCGCGTGCCGGAAACGTCTCGAGGTAGCCCGCGCGCCAGGACTCGAGGAAGTCCGGCGCTTCGGCGGCGCGCACCATCGCCCAGACGGCGCCGCCGAAGCCCGCCCCGAACGCCGACGCCGCCACCGCGCCGCGCTCGCGCGCCGCGCGGGCGAGGAAGCTCGTCTCGGCGACCTGATTCCGCAGCCCGCGCTCGGCCAGGCGCATCGAGTGATCGACCAGCGCGCCGAGCGTGTCGAGGTCGCGGTCGCGCATCGCGTCGCCCACGCCGGGGACCACGACCTCGATCTCCTCGCGGAACTGCGCGAAGCGCGGTCCGAGATAGTCGCCGCCGAACTCGCCCACCCCCTGCCCCGCGAGGCGGTGCAGCCGCTCGCCCGCGTCGGGCCCGCTCGCGAGCGCGTCGGCGAGAGTGGCGTCGGAGCGACCGGTCTCGGCGTTCCACGCCCCGACGAGCGCACGCGCCGAGTCGGACACGCGGTTGTAGCGCGCGCGCGCGTTGCCCGTCTTGGTGGCGTGCACGCCGGTGACGCCGATGACGAGCGCATGCTCCGCCGGCCAGGCGATGCGCCGCTCGAGCCGCGCCGGCAGGTACGAAAACTGGCCGACGCTCTCGGCGCGCGCGCACACGATCGCCACGTGGTCCTGCGCGCCACCGCGCGCGCCCACACCCGCGTCGCCGGCGGTGTCGCCGTACGGCGCGCCCGTCTCCATCGCGCCGAAGTACTCGGCCCGCGCGAGGTCGGTCGGGACGGCGGCGCGCCACCGCTCGTCGTCCTCCATGCGATTCGCGTCGGCGAGCGCCGAAGCGATGGCGACGACGAGCGCGCT
>DASTSX010000409.1:0-2871 GCA_035760455.1 Gemmatimonadaceae bacterium
CGGGTGCGCGGGTGGGGCGCCCCCGCCGACAACCTGATGCGTGGCCTGCGAGGCTGAGCCGCGAGTACCCGGGGCGATTCAGGCAGTACGCGGTACGGGGGTGTACGAGGTACGCGGAATTCGGCGCGCACCACGACTGGCAATCCGCTCGTACCGCCAGTCAACCTCCGCTGCACCCCGCATCAGGTGTCCCGCGCCCGCGCACCCGCGCACCCGCGCTATTTTCATCCATGCTCAACATCGATCTGACGGGCCGCCGAGCGCTGGTCGCCGGCGTGGCCGACGACGGCGGGTTCGGGTTCGCGATCGCCAAGGCGCTGGGCGAGGCGGGAGCGAGCGTGTGCGTGGGGACATGGCCGCCGGCGCTCAACATCTTCCTCAACCTGCTCGAGCGCGGGAAGATGGACGAGTCGCGCCGGCTGTCGGATGGCTCGCTTCTCACCTTCGAGAAGATCTACCCGCTCGACGCGGTGTTCGACACGTACGACGCGATGCCGGAGGAGCTGCGCACGAGCAAGCGGTACAAGGACGTCGGCGACTGCTCGATCGACGGGCTCGCGCAGCGGCTGGTGGCGGACTTCGGCGAGCGGCCGCTCGACATCGTGGTCCACTCGCTGGCGAACGGTCCGGAGGTGAAGAAGCCGCTGCTCGAGACGTCGCGCAACGGCTACCTCGCGGCGGTGAGCGCGAGCGCGTACTCGCTCGTGAGCATGATCGCGCGACTCGGTCCGCTGCTGCGCGACGGCGGCGCTGTCGCGTCGCTCACGTACATGGCGAGCGAGCGCGCGATCCCGGGCTATGGCGGCGGGATGTCGAGCGCGAAGGCGGCGCTGGAAAGCGACACGCGCACGCTCGCCTTCGAGGCGGGGCGCAAGTGGGGGATCCGCGTCAACACGGTGTCGGCGGGCCCGTACGCGTCGCGCGCGGCGAGCGCGATCGGGATCATCGAGCGGATGGTGCAGTACGTCGGCCAGAACGCCCCGCTCACGACGCACCTCACCGCCGAGGAAGTCGGCGCGGCGACGGCGTTCCTCTGCTCACCCCTCGCCAGCGGCATCACGGGGACGACGCTGTACGTGGACAAGGGGTATCACGCGATGGGGATGGCGGTCTCGGAGGACGGACCGTCGGGGGAGACGCCGTAGTCGGTTATCGGTTATCGGTTATCGGTTATCGGTTATCGGTTATCGGCCGACCTCGGGAAGCTCCTGCCTCACGAGCCGGCCGACTACCGACAACCGACTACCGCAAACCGACAACCGCCGACCCTCTCTACTCACCCTACCCCTCCTCACACACAACCGTCCCATCCGACCGCGTCGCCGCGATGTAGCCGCTGCGACACGTCCCATCGGGCTCGGGCTCCACCCATGGCGACGCTGTGCCTGGCGACAGCGTGCGGGGCGAGGTCGGCGACTCGCTGCACGCGGAGAGCGTGAGCAGCGCCGCGGAGGCGAGCAGGAGACGATTGCGCATCGTGCACCGTCCGGTCGAAACAGGTCGAACGCGGCCAGGGCACTCGGCGCCGAGGATCCCCGCGTGGCGGCCCAGAGAGCCAGACCTGTGCCAGTCGATCGGACTCGCACTGCACGGCCGAGATCGTCACGCCCATCGCTTCACCCATGAAGCGACGCGGCGACGTCAGCCCGCGTCGATTCTCGCCAGCAGCTCGCGGATGAGACGGAGCTCGCGCGGGAGCTCGGCGCGTTCGGCGACCTTGAGCGCATGGTCGAGGCAGACGCGCGCGGCCTCGGGCTCGCGGCGCCCCATCGCGAGCGTCGCGAGCTGCAACAGGCAGCGCACGCGCTGCTGCGGGATGTCGGCGATGGTGAACTGCCCGTAGGCGCTCGTGATGCGCTCCTCCGCCTCCGCGAGCTCGCCAAGCTCGCCGAGCGCGTTCCCGAGGTTGAGCAGCGCACCCGCGTGCAGCTCGAGATCGCCCGCGAGTCGCGACTGTCGTACCGCCGCCTCGAGCGTCTCCTTCGCGAGCGCCGGATCGCCACGCTCGGCCTGCAGCCGGCCGAGGTTGACGAGACTGCACGCTTCGCCGCGCGCGTCGTCGATGAGGCGATAGACATCGCGCGACTCGTTGAACAGTCGCTCCGCTTCCTCGAACCGGCGGTCCTCGGCGGCGAGCATGCCGAGATTCTGGAGGGCCTTCGCGCGGGTGAGCGGCTTCGTCGCGAGCTCCAGCATGCGCTCGAACAGTCGCCACGCCCGCGGCACGTCGCCGCGCGCCGTCCACACCGTCGCCTCGATGTTCAGCGCATCGGCCTCGACGTCGGGGAGCGCGTGCGCCCGCGCGAGCTCGGCGCCGGCGCGTGCGCTGGCGATCGCGTCGTCCCACTGCGACTGCAGGCGCTGCACGTTCGCGAGGCGCCACCACGCTTCCGCCGCGATGGCCGGGTGCTCCCGCGCGCGGTCCGTGATCTCGACGTAGCACGCCCGCGCCCGCGCCGACACGCCGCTCCGGTCGTAGCGGATGGCGTCATCGAGCAGTGCCGCGAGCTCGCTGGCGGGCGGGAAGATGCCGGTCATGGCGGCATGAATGGGTTGGCGCGAAGAGAGAGTCAAGCGCGGGTGCGCGGGTGCGCGGGTGCGCGGGTGCGCGGGTGCGTAACGGCAACGGCCTCGGGAGGCAGAAGCGTCCCGAGGCCGTGGCGCATCGCGCACCCGCGCACTAGCGCACTAGCGCACTAGCGCTACCTGCTTCCCCTCAGCTGCAGCTCCAGAACCAGCGGGTTCGCGGCGAGCTTCACGGCCATGTCGAACGCGACCTCGCCGGCGAGGACGAGATCGGCGAGGGACTGGTCGAACGTCTGGGTGCCGTACTGGTCGCGGCCCTTCACGAGGGCGTCGCCGAGGTTGTCG
>DASTSX010000410.1:0-11923 GCA_035760455.1 Gemmatimonadaceae bacterium
CGGCCGGGCCCTGACGGCACCGCGGCACACGGTCTGTTGAGGATCGGTGGGGAGATGATCATGGTCGAGGGAGAGTGGCCCACGCTGCCGAGTCGTGCGCCGCATCCGGACGGCACCTCGCCGGTCGTCATCTTCCTGTACGTGCCCGACGTCGATGCGACAGTCGAGCGCGCGGTCGCGAACGGCGCGCGTGTCCTGGTGCCACTCCAGGACCAGTTCTGGGGCGATCGGATCGCCTGGCTCATCGACCCGGCCGGACACGTCTGGACGGTTGCGTCTCGGATCGAGGACACCACCCCCGAAGAACGAACCGATCGCTGGACGACGATCGCGGCGGAAGGCGGCCAGCCCGATGGTGGGCGAGGGCGTCCGCGCCCTTCCGCTTGACGCCTCCTCGCCCGAGGCACCACTTCAAAGAAGCGGCGCACCCACGGACCCGCACACCACCGCGGAGGAGGGGGACATGTCCAGCTTGGACCGGCCAGCGGCAGAGGAGCGCATCGAGCATGCGCTGCTCGAGCAATGGGACCCACTGAGCGTCGCGAGCGCACCAGGTGAGCACCCGGAATATCACCCGTACGCGCACGAGGTCTACAACCTGTTGGCCCGCGGTGCATCGGACCTTCAGGTCGCGCGGTACCTGCATCACGCCGAGGAGGGTGAGCTCGGCCATCCCGAGCTGGTGTCTCGCGATCTCGCGCCGTTGCTCGCCCGGCTCCGGACGATCGAGCGCGAGATGTAGCGGAGTGCGTTCGGCCACGGCCGGCTGTGATCGAACACGGGCTCGAAGCGGTTCGGCCTCGCCCCGTTCCAGTCGGTGGTCGACATGGAGCCCGTCGGGCACAGGACGCCGATCGTGCTGACGGCGTGCTACTCGTCGGAAGAGGACAAGGAGGATCGTACCCATGGAACGGAAGACCGCGCACGACTTCGACCAGGACCTGCTGATCCTGTTCGATGCCTACGTCCACGGCGTGATCGACCGGCGAGCGTTTCTCGATCAGGCCTCCAAGTACGCGGTGGGTGGCGTGACGGCCGCGATGCTGCTCGACCAGCTGAGCCCGAAGTTCGCCGAGGCCCAGGTGGTGCCGCGGAACGACGCCCGGATCGCGGCGGAGTACGTCGAGTACGACTCGCCGAACGGCTACGGCAAGGCGCGCGGGTACCTGGTGCGGCCGGACAAGGCGACGGGGAAGCTGCCGGCCATCCTCGTGATCCACGAGAACCGCGGGCTCAACCCGCACATCGAGGACGTCGCACGCCGCTTCGCCCTCGAGAACTTCGTCGCGTTCGCGCCCGACGCGCTCTTCCCTCTGGGCGGCTACCCGGGCGACGAGGACAAGGCGCGCGAGCTGTTCCCCAAGCTCGACCAGGCCAAGACGCGCGAGGACTTCGTCGCCGCGGTCGCTTTTCTCAAGGGCCGTGCGGAGAGCGCCGGCAAGGTCGGCGCGGTGGGCTTCTGCTATGGCGGCGGTATGGTGAACCACCTCGCGACGCGCCTGCCCGATCTCGCCGGCGGCGTCGCGTTCTATGGCTCCGCGCCGAACCTCGAGGACGTGCCGAAGATCAAGGCTCCGCTGATGATCCAGTCGGCTGAGGTGGACGAACGCATCAACGCGAGCTGGCCGGCGTTCGAGCAGGCGCTCAAGGCGGCGAACATTCGGTACGAGCGCTTCCTCTATCCAGGCACGCAGCACGGCTTCCACAACGACACGACGCCGCGCTACAACGCCGCGGCGGCCAAGCTGGCGTGGGAGCGGACGGTCGCGTTCTTCAACGAGCACATGCGCTAGCGACGGCGAAGAAACCGGGTACCGTCAGCGCCGGCAGCGGAGCATCGAAGACCTCGAAGAACCCGTCCACGGGAGGCCGGGGAGGAGGATGCTGGCCACGCCGATCAGCAGGCTGCCGATCGCCCACCCGACGGACCAGGTCGGGCCAATTCTCGTCGCGCGTTGGCTGGTCTTCCATTCCCCAACGCCCTATGTTAGCCGCTCAAGAAGCCATGGCGAGGCCATATGGCAAAGAACGCGGCACCCAGACCCAAGTCTGGAAACGGCGCGTCGGACGACGCCGCGGCAGGGCAGCCCGAGAGTCTGGATCAGGTGCGGGACATCCTCTTCGGCGGCCAGATGCGCATGGTCGACGCTCGACTGCGCGGTCTCGAAGAGCGCATCGCGCTCGAGCACACGACGTTGCGCAACGACCTGACCCGACAACTCGGCGAGCTCGAGGAAGCGTCGCAGCGGGAGTTCGCGGCGCAGGCCGAGCGACTGTCGGCGGAGCGCGCGAAGCGGGCCGACGAGCTGAAGACGTTGTCGGCGGAGTTCAAGGAGGCGCTCAAGAACCTGGAACGCCGTCACCTCAAGTTCGAGGAAGCGACATCGCAGGCCGACGCCGAGGTTCGTGACGAGCTCATGCGGCAGAGCGCGGTGTTCTCGGCGGAGCTGGCCCGGACGGCGGAGCGACTCACGAGCGAGCTCGATCGCGCCGCCTCGTCGCTGCGCGCGGACAAGGTGGACACCACGGCGCTCGCTGGCACGCTGACGGAGATGGCCGCGCGTCTCACGGGCGGCGGACGCGCGCCGGGCAAGGGCAGCACGAAGGCTTGATCATGTTCGAGGAGCAGCCGAATGGCGCGACGGAGTTCGCGACGTTGCGCGAACTCCTCGTCGGGCCGGAGCGGCAGCAGCTCGACGCGCTGGCGGATCGCATGGAGGAGGTGGCGATCACCCCGAGCGTGCTCGCCGACCAGCTGCCCGAGGCGATCGCGCTGCGCGCGAGCCGCGACGGCCAGCTCGGACGCGCGCTCGCGCCCACGATCGAGACGGCGCTCCGTGAATCGATCCGCCGGAATCCGCGCGAGGTCGCGTCGGCGATCTTCCCCGTGCTCGGGCCGGCGATCCGCAAGGCGATCGCGGAAACGATGGCCGGACTCGTGCGGTCGATCAACAGCGCCGTCGAGCACAGCTTCTCGGTGCAGGGCATCAAGTGGCGCATCGAGGCGTGGCGCACGGGCGAGCGATACGCCGACGTCGTCATCAAGCACGCGCTCGTCTATCGCGTCGAGCAGGTGTTCCTCGTCCACGCCGAGACGGGGCTGCTGCTCGCGCACGTGACGGCGCCCGATCTGGACGTTCCGGATGCCGACCTGATCTCCGGCATGCTCACGGCGATCCAGGACTTCGTTCGCGATTCGTTCCGGCCGGCCGAAGGCGGGATGCTGAGCACGTTCACGGTCGGCGAGCACACGGTGCACGTCGAAGCCGGACCGCGGGCCCTCGTGGCGGCCGTCATTCGCGGCCAGTGCCCGGAGACCGTGCCGCAGCGGCTGCAGCAATCGCTCGAGCAGATTCACCTCGAGTACGCGTCCCAGCTCGGGGAGTTCGAGGGCGACGCGGCGCCGTTCGCGTCGGCCGCGACGCTCCTGGACGACCATCTCGAGACGGTGCTCTCGACCGATCGCGCGGCCGATCGTGCGCCGAGGGCCTGGCTACGGTGGGCGATCCCGCTCGCCGCGATCGCGCTGCTCATCGGCGGTTTCGCCACGGCCTCGTGGCTGCGCTGGCGGCGTGCCGTGCGCCTGATGGAAGCGGAGCCTGGCTTCGTCGTCATCGACGCGTCGCGCTCCTGGCGGCGCTGGGAGTTCCGCGGGCTCAAGGACCCCATCGCGCGGGAGCCGCGCGCCGTGCTCGCCGCGCTCGGCTCGACGCCGCCGACGATCGCCGGCCAATGGAAACCGTACATCTCGCTCGACTCGGCCATGGTCGTTGCGCGCGCCCGCCAGGCGCTCGCCGCGCCGGCCTCCGCGACGACCGCGCTCGTGGGCGACACGCTGCGCGTCGCCGGGAGTGCGACGGTCGATTGGCTGCGAAGGCTGCGCGGCGCACCGGCGATCGGCGGAGTCGCGCACATCGATCCCTCGGCGGTCCGCGCGACGCTGCCGGCGCGGATCGACGACATGCGACGCCGCGTCGAGACGACGCGCATCCTGTTCGCGCCCGGCTCGGCGAGCGTGACGGACGCCGAGGCGGGGAAGGTGCGCGCGCTGGCGGAGTCGATGCGCCGGCTCTCCGACAGTGTGGCGGCGATCGACGCCACGGTGCGCGTGGACCTCGTCGGCCGCACCGATCCCACCGGAACGGACGCGACCAATCAGTCGCTCGCCACGCTTCGCGTCGATGCCGTGCTCCGACGCCTGCGCGCAGCGGGCGTTCCGGCCGCGATGCTCAAGGGACGACCCGTGGCGACGGCGCAGCCGCTGCGGGCTGCCGATGCCGAGGAGGAGGCGCGCATCAACCGGAGCGTCTCGTTCGAGGCGGCGGCGGTCGCCGGATCACAGGCACCCAGGGGGCCGTGATGCTGCAGAAGAAGATCTGCATGGTCGGCATGTTCGGGACCGGGAAGACCTGTCTCGTGCAGCGCTACGTCCACTCGCTGTTCTCCGTGAAGTACCTCACCACCGTGGGCGTCAAGATCGACCGGCGCGAGGTGCAGGCGAGCGGCCAGCCGGTGATGCTCATGCTGTGGGATCTCGAGGGGCGCGACGAGGTGCGCAACATCAATCCCAGCTACCTGAAGGGCGCGCACGGCGTGCTCTACGTCGTGGACGGCACGCGGCGCGACACGTTCGACAAGCTGTTCGAGATCCGCGAACTGGTGACGAGCACGATCGGCGGCGTGCCGAGCGTCGTGGCGCTGAACAAATCAGATCTCACGGATCAATGGCAGCTCGCTGGCGTGGACGACAAGCGCCTGGCGACCGAGGGTCTGTTCGCGCTCCGCACCAGCGCCAAGAGCGGCGCCGGCGTCGAGGAAGCCTTCCAGCGTCTCGCCGACGCCACCGTCGCGCCCACCGGAGCCCCCCGATGATCGACACCGCCGCTGCCGTCGCGCTGGATGCCTTCGGCCTGACCGACAAGGGACTCGTGCGCGAGGGAAACGAGGATCACTTCCTGATCGCGCGCGTCAACAAGTCGATCGACGTGCGCCAGACGAGCCTCCCGTCGGAGGCGGTGGCGCACGAGTTCGGAATTACGATGGGCGGATATCTGCTTGCCGTGGCCGACGGCGTGGGCGGGCGACCCGAGGGCGAGCAGGCGAGCGAGCGCACGCTCTCGGCGATGCTGTCGTACATGGGACGCGCGGCGACGTGCTTCCAGTCGCTGGACACGAGCGAGGAGCACGCGCTCCTCGAGAAGCTCGAGGAGGTCGTGCGCGAGGTGCACGCGGCGCTGTTGACCGAGTACGGAGGCATGACGGCCAAGCTTCCGGCGACGACGCTGACGCTCGTGCTGCTCGCGTGGCCGCGCGCCTATCACGTGCAGGTGGGCGACAGCCGCGCCTACGTGCGACGCGGCGGCCGGCTGCAGCGACTGACGCGCGACCAGAACCTCGGCGAGTTCATGGTGTCGCTCGGCGCGTGGACCGAGGATCAGGCGCGCATGGCCTCGACGGCGGAGACCCTGTCGAGCGCGATCGGCGGGAGCGAGCTGGAGCCGGTGGTGGGGCTGATCGATCTCGCGCCCGGCGACAGCCTGCTGCTGTGCACCGACGGCCTGACCAAGCACGTCTCGGACGACGAGATCGCGCGCGCGCTCGCGACCGCGGAGTCGGCGGAGGCGACGAGCCGAAAGCTGCTGAGCGATGCGCTCGCCGCCGGCGGAAGCGACAACGTCACCGTCCTGGTGGTGCGATCGGCATAACGGGGCGAGCCGCTCGGGCGGCGATTGCGCAAGCGGCACCCGCGCTCCTGATTGGTCCGCTTCCAGACGAGCTCCGAGCGTCGACCGCCGCGCATGCTCGCATCCCCATGACCCACGTCACCATGCGCCTTCGGCTCTGCAGGAGCGTCGCTCCGTTCGGATTGGCGTTCGCGCTCGCCCTCCCGGTCGCGGCGCAGCCAGTCGCACGCCCCGTCATGCGCGCGGAGCGCGCCACGTCCGCATGGTCGCCTGAGTCCAGCGGTCCTGAGCTCCTTTCGACGCGCGTTGCGCTCACCAGCCAGGCTCGCGCGCAGCGCCTGCCGCGTTGGATGCGATGGGGACTCGTGGGTGCCGCGAGCGGGGCGCTCGCGTTCCCCTTGCTGGGCAGTCTCGCCAGCGACTCGGAATCGCATCCTGCTCGAGACGCCGCGGCTGGCGCGGTCGCGGGGTTCGTCGTCATCGGTGGAGGTGTGGCGATCTGGGATGCCGTCTGCAGCGGGGACACGCGCTCGCGCCGCGCGGGTTTGTGCGGGCGCCCCTGAGGCGGCGCGGCGCGCTCAGCGGCGCTCTGCCGATGGTGCAGGAACGATCACGAACCGCTCGCCGTCGGGCGAGACGTCGTACATCGTGTTGACGCCGACCTGATACGGTGCGCGGAACAGCACCGTCCGCGCTCCCGCCACCGGCGGGGCATCGCCCGACGACGCGCCGAGGCGCACGGCCACCAGCGCACCGTCGTGCCAGTAGTAGAGCTCCCGCCCGTCGCCGCGCCAGACGGGATGCGCGCCTCCATCCGACGAGACCGCGACGGGCCGTCGCGCCGTCGGGTACGAGTCGAGGTAGACTTCCGGCCGTCCCGAATGGTCGGAGGTGTACGCGACCCAGCGCCCATCTGGGGAGATCCGCGCGGCCGTCTCGTCGGCGGACGTCGCCGCGTAGGCCGAGGGCGTGGACCCGTCGGTCGGCTGCACGAGGATGTCGTGCCGATCGGGCCCGGCCTCCTCCGTGACGAGCAGCGCGCTGCCGTCGCGCGCCCAGTCGCTCGGGAACTGCGTCCCCTCACGCCTGGCGAGCACGCTCGACGTGGTGCCGCCGAGCTTGCGCAGCAGCAGGTCCTTCCCCCGCGGCGCGTTCGCCGAGTAGGCGATCATCGCGCCGTCGGCGCTCCACTGCGGATCGTTGCTGTCGTCGGCGTCGTCGGTGAACCGTCGCGTCGTGCCCTCGTCGAGGTCCAGGATCCACAGGTCGCTCGTGCGCCGGCCGGCGCCGAACGCGCCGTACGCCAGCCGACGCCCGTCGGGCGAGAAGCGCGGCGTCCACGGCCGATCGGCGGCGATCGTGCGCAGCGGACGCCCGGCGCGATCGAGGATCGTGAGCGACGTGGCTCCCGTCATCGCCGACGGCGCGACGCGGGCCTCGAATGTCGACTGCCAGAAATCGGGCGTGGCACTGGTCCACCGCTCCACGGCGGACGAGCGGGCCAGTGCCCATCCACCCACGAGGCCGATGACGAGCGTCGCGCTGGCGGCGTACGTCGCCGCGCGCGCGGACACCCGGCGGCCGCGCTCCGTCCGCTCGTGCGCATCGGCGGCCGACCGTCCGCGCGGTTCCGCGCTCGGCGCGTTGGCCGACGCGCTCGCTCCGGACTCGGTGCCACCCGACGGCAGTGCGAGCGCGGCGGCGAACGCCGCCGCGCTCGGGAAGCGATCGTCCGGACGCTTCGCCAGCGCCTGTCGCACGGCACCGTCGAGGAACGACGACACGTCCGCGCGGCGCGTCGCGAGCGCCGTCGGCGGCTCGTGCAGCACGCGTCGCAGCATCTCCTGCTGCGAGCCGGCCGCGAACGGCGACTCGCCGGCGAGCATCTCGTGCAGCACCGCGCCGAGCGCATAGACGTCGGTGCGCGCGTCGATGGCGCCGTCGCCGGCGGCCTGTTCCGGCGCCATGTACTGGGGCGTGCCGAGCGTGATGCCCGTGCGCGTGAGGCGATCGCCGCCCGCGTGCTCGAGCGCGAGCGCGATGCCGAAGTCGGCGACGAGCGCGTGCCCGCTCTGGAGCAGCACGTTCTCCGGCTTGACGTCGCGGTGCACGACGCCGTGGCGGTGCGCATACTCGAGCGCATCGGCGATCTCGCGCGCGAGCTGCAGCGCGACGTTCACGGGGAGCCGTCCTTCGCGCGCGAGCCGCGACCGCAGCGTCTCTCCCTCGACGAAGGGCATGACGTACCAGAGCACCCGGTCCGCGCTTCCCGAGTCGAACAGCGGGAGGATGTGCGGGTGCTGGAGCGACGCGGTGACGCGGATCTCCTCGAGGAACCGCTCGGCGCCGACCGCCGCGGCGAGCTCCTCCCGCAGCACTTTGATCGCGACGCGGCGGCCATGCCGGAGGTCGCGCGCGAGATGGACGGTGGCCATGCCGCCGCGCGCGAGCTCATGCTCGAGTGCGTAGCGTCCCTCGAGCGCGCCCGCGAGCCGCTCGGTGAGGGGCGGCTGACCCGGCGCGTCGAGCGCCTCGGCCGCCGGCCGCTCGAGGAAGTCGCCGCCCGCGCGGTCGTGCGCCGCGAGCAGTGAGTCCACCTCGCGTCGCAGCGACTCGTCGCCGGCGCACGCGTCGGCGACGAACGCATCGCGTCGCGCGGGTTCGCGCTCGAGGGCCGCCTGGAGGATCGCGTCCACGGCGCGCCACCGCTCGGGCGTCATCGGCGGCGCCGCGTCCGCGACGCGCTCTGGCGCGGTCACGACTCGAGCTCGCGGCGGAGCCACATGCGGGCCACGGCCCACTCGCGACCGACGGTCGCCGTGGACACGCCGAGCACCTCCGCGGCCTCAGGGATGCTGAGCCCCGCGAAATAGCGGAGATCCACCAGCCGCGCCTTCTGCGGATCCAGCTCGGCGAGCCGCGCCAGCGCGTCGTCCAGCGCGATCACGTCGACGGCGTCGAGCGGCGTATCGCCGCCCGCGCGTGCACCGCGTGCGCTCCCGTCGTCGGCACCGCCGAGCGTGACCTGGACGGCGCCGCCTCCGCGCTTGAGCGCGCGGCGCGTGCGGGCGTGGTCCAGCAGCACCCGCCGCATGGTCTGTGCGGCGATGGCGAAGAACTGGGCGCGACTCTCCCACTGCGCGTCGTGCTGATCGCCGAGCCGCAGCCACGCCTCGTGCACGAGCGCCGTCGGCTGAAGGGTGTGCCCGTCTCGTTCGCGGCGCAGCGCGAGCCCCGCCTGTCGGCGAAGCTCGGCGTACACGAGGCGGATGAGCGAATCGCTCGCCTGCGCGTCGCCGGCGCCCCACGCGCGCAGCAACGCGGTCACCGAGGGCCCGGCGGCCTGTGAAGAGGCCGCGTCGGGCGCGGACGGCGACGCGACCTCGGGCGGTGTGCTGGGCATGGCGGGTAGGGAAAAGGACTGGCGCCTGCCCCATTGGACAGCAAGGACGGTGATTGGGTTGCGCCGCGTTCTACGCGCTATGGGGAAGCGGCGCCGAGGGCGCCCGCTTTCCCCATGGAGGATGACATGACTACGCCACGAGCACGCGCTCTCGTTTCACTCGCCGCCACGCTGGTCCTGACGCTCGCACTCGGTGCCTGCGCCGGAGGGGCGCGGCACGCCGCGCCGAACGACCTCTCGCCGGCGCAAGATCGTCCACACGCCGTCCGGTTCGACAACGGCGGACGAGAGCACGTGCACGTCTATCTCGTCGGCCAGAAGCGCGAGTGGCTCCTCGGCCGCGTCGAGCCGGGCGCGGTCGCGATGCTTCGACTGCCCGACGCGTCGCTCGCCGACGATCCCGCGTTCGTGCAGCTCGCGGTGGTGCCGGGCGGCCGGATGACGCACCAGGCGGCGCGCGACCCGCGCGCAAAGCTGACCATCCCCCAGCCGGCGTCGGCGATCCTGTCGCTGCGGTGGCGGTTCGCGCAGGGAGAGCTGACGTCGCCGGTACGACGGGCCGAGCGCTAGGCGCACGGCCCGTGGTAGTGGCGTCACCTACGGCACGATGCCGCGACCGATGAATCGTGTCTGTCCGCCCATCATCGTGCCGAAAATCCCGCCGGCCGCCGCGCCGATGACGGCGCTCTTCACGCTGCGTCCGGTCGCCGCGCCGATGATCGCGCCGGCCGCCGCGCCGATCCCTGCGCCCTGCGCGCGGCTCGGACCGCGGCGCTCGGCGCGTGGTGCCGTGGACGGTTGTTCGACGACAGGCGCCGGCGATGACGCCGCCACGACGTCGCCCCCTGCCGCCGTGCTCTCGGCCGGACGATCGACTTCCGTCCGCGTCGTCACCGGATCGCCCGACGTCGGCGCTTCGTTCACGACGCTCGGCGTCGCGCGCTCCGCGTCCCGGTCACGCCTGACCGAGCTGGCGCGCGCCGGTCGCTCCGACGTCGCGCTCGCGACCGTGCGTGGCGCCACCGTCGCCTCTCGGCGCGTCGGGCGCCGCGCGGTCACCGTTCCCGTCGGAGCGGGTGCAGCCGTCGGCACGCTGTCGGCGACGCTGCCCGTCGCCACCCGAGTCACCGGCTGCGACAGCTTCGTCACGCGCTGCCGTGCTTCCGCCGCCTCGGCCGCCGTCGGCGACAGGGCGAGGTAGCGGCAATACGCCTCGACCGCCGCGCTACGGTCGCCGAGGGTCTCGCTGGTGAGGCCGAGGTGGTAGGCAGCCGACTTGTTCGTGCCGTCGAGCTGGGCCGCGCGGCGCAGGAGCGACCTCGCTCCCTGCACGTCGCCCTGCATCTCGGCGTCGTAGGCCTTCCGCGTCAGCTCGGTTGCCTGAAGCTGGTTCGCCGCGGCGGGCTGAGGCGCGAGGGTGATCGTTCCGCACGCCGCGGGAAGCGGCGCGCCCTGGTTGCTCTGGAGCCCCGCGACGAGCGTGCGGTCCTGCGAGAGAATTTCGGTCCCCTTGGAATCGTCCTGAGTGGAGCAGGCCGCGACGGCGGCGAAGATCACGAGCACGGACGGACGAGAGCGGTGCATTGAAGCCTCCGTTCCCCGAGGAGATCAGCGATCGCGAATGGGCGGCACGCTGGACCGGGCTCTGCGGAGTGTCGTCATCCGCGCCTCCGTGTCTTCCAGCGCCTCCATGAAAAGCAGGCGATGTGCCGGGGCTGGAGTGCCTCTACGCGCCCTCGCGGGCGCGAGTGGTTCATCAGGTGTCCATACCGATGACGGCGGCCGTCCATATCACGGGACTGGGGCGCCGACGAGCACGCTGCGCGCCGGCCCGCACCGGAACTCCCGAGTCGTCGCAGGTATCCGACGCTCGGGAGCTCGCCCGCGGCGCGACTCAGCGGGCAGTGCAGTCGGGAGCGGGCACCACGGTGCTGAACGGTGCGCCCACCGGCGTATAGAAGCGCGCCTTGTACTCGACCGCGGTGGCCGTACCCACGACCGTGGCCCGGTGCACCTCGCCGGCCACCTCGAAGTAGGTGTCACCCGGACGATACGACGTCGCGACGCAGCCGTCCTTCTTCGTGTATCGGGTGATCATCACTTCGCCCTGGTCCACGTAGCCGAACGAGGGACCCGGATGGACGTGCCACGGCCCCGCACCAGGCGCGGTCACCAGACGCTGGATGGCGAAGTCCCTCCGCTCGTTCGCGCGCATCATCAGCTCCGACGGCTGATTGATGAAGAAGGGGTCGAGCGGAGCCCGGACGGTGAACGGGTCGGGCAGGATCTGGCTCGCAACGGCTGCGGCCGGCGTCTCCGCCGCCGACAGTGTCGCCGGCGAGGTGACCTTGTCCTTGCACGCGGCGAGGAGAGCGCCAACGCACGCGGCCGCCACTGCCTTCATGATCGTATCGAACTGCATGATTCACCTTCCGATTCGAGTGATGGTCGTGCTGAGGCCGATGGCGCCCACGTCTTTCCTCCGCGCCAGGGCACGTGCCGTCGGCTCGCTGACCGTCGGCCGTCGTACTAGGTTGGTACGGAAAATCGTCCGCCAGCCCGACACACTGTCTCATCCGATTCGCTGACCCGCCGCGCGCATGACGACGTTCGCCCATGAACGCGGCGAGTTCACTCGGTTGCTCGAGCAGGTGCGCGACGGCGACCCCCGCGCGTTCGACCGGCTCCTGGCGACGGCCTACGACACGCTCAAGGAGATCGCGCACCGGCAGCTTTCCGTCCGGCAGCGCGGCTCGGCGCTGTGTACGACCGAGCTCGTTCACGAGGCGTACTTCAAGCTGGCGGGGCGGGGCGCGCAGGTCTGGGAGGATCGCGC
>DASTSX010000411.1:0-2951 GCA_035760455.1 Gemmatimonadaceae bacterium
ATCGGCATCGCCGTCGCCCTTGATTGGGGACTGATCGTGCCGGTGATCCGGAACGCCAGCGACCTCTCGCTCTCGGGGCTCACGAAGGCGCTCAACGACCTCGCCGACCGGGCGCGCACGAAGCGGCTCAAGCCGGAGGAAGTGCAGGGGGCTACCTTCACGATCACCAATCCAGGGGTCTTCGGCTCGCTCCTGGGCACGCCGATCATCCCGCTCGGCACCTCCGCCATCCTCGGGCTCGGCGCGATCGAGAAGCGGCCGAAGGTGATCGCGGGGCCCGACGGCGAGGACACGATCGCGATCCGCACCTGCGCGTACTTCTCGCTCTCCTTCGACCACCGCATCGTCGATGGCGCCGATGCGGACAAGTTCCTGGCGTCGATGAAGAAGGGATTGGAGAGCTTCCCCGAAGCCGCCCGATGAGCCGATGCCCCGCGCCCTGACCGTCCAACGCACCCTCGTCACCCCTCCCGAACGCAAGAAGTTCGCGGAGAAGCTTCGGCGAAATCGCGAGTACTACGCGCAGGCGAACTGCCGGTACTGGGTGTTCGAGGAAGCCGCACTGCCCGGGGCGTTCCTCGAGTTCTGCGAGGCGCCGGACGCCGAGACCCTCGCGCGGGCCCACGCCTCCGCCCCGGAGCGCGTGCTGGACCCGGCGCGCATCTACCACGAAGTGGAGCTTCCGTAGGATGCCGACACGCTCGATCACCCTCGCCGGACGTCGCTGGCAGGTGATGCCGTCCGGTCGCGTCACGCAATACGACCGCGACGAGTTCGCCCTGTTGTTCATCGCGGGTGCCGGCGCCGACCGCGAGATCCGCGTGACGCGGTACTCTCCGCACGGCACGCGCTGGCGCGAGCAGTCGCTGATCGAGATGAGCGACGGCGACCTCGCCCGACTGTTCGAGCTCTCGCAGCCGAGCGACACCTCGCCCGAGGCGGGCTACTCCTCGTGACCGGGCCCGCGGGCACCACCGCGTTCGTCGACCTGCACATGCACTCGACGGCGTCGGACGGGTCCCGCTCGCCCGCCGAAGTCGTGCGCGCCGCGAAGAACGCGTCGCTCGTGGCCGTGGCGCTGACCGACCACGACACCGTCGGCGGGCTCGCCGAGGCGCGGGCGACCGGCGCGGAGCTCGGCGTGCGCGTCGTGAACGGCGTGGAGCTCAGCGCGGTCGAGGGGCAGGTGGAGACCCATTTGCTGGGGCTCCACCTGCGCGACACCTCCGTGCTCGAGCGTGGCCTCGCCGAGCTGCGCGACATGCGCGGGCGGCGGGCGGCCCGGATCGTCGAGCTGCTGCAGTCGCAGGGGGTCCAGGTCACGCTCGACGACGTGCTGCTCCAGGCGGGCAGCGGCGCCATCGGCCGCCCGCACGTCGCGCGCGCGCTCGTCGCCGACGGCTGGGCCACCGACGTGCGCGACGCGTTCGACCGCTACCTCGGCGCCGGCCGGTCGGCGTACGTCGCCAAGGACCAGCTCGGGATGCGTGAGGCGATCGCGATGGTTCACGCGGCGGGCGGGCTGGCCGTGCTGGCGCATCCCGGGCCCGGTGGCACGCGTGAGCGCATCGAAGCGCTCGTGGCACTGGGCTTGGACGGCGTGGAGATCCGGCACCCCAGCCATTCGCCGCAGGACACGGCGCGCCTCCGCGCGATCGTCGACCAGCTCGGTCTCATCCCGAGTGGAGGTTCCGACTGGCATGGTGCAGCCGATGGCCCGCGCACGATCGGCATGATGCACGTCCCGATCGACTGGCTGCGGCGGCAGGACGAGCGCGTCGAGGCGCTCGGACGTGCCCCCGCCGCCTGAGGGCGAGCCGCTGGCCGGCCGGGTCGCGCTCGTCACCGGCGCGGGCCGGCGCGTCGGGCGCGCCATCGCGCTCGCCCTCGGCGAGCAAGGGATGCACGTCGTCGTGCACTTCAACGGCTCGCGCGACGGCGCCGAGGCGACCGCGCGGGCGATCGTCGCGGCGGGGGGCGAGGCGACGGTCGAGCAGGCCGACCTGGCGAGCGTCGACGAGGCGTACGCGCTCGTCGACCGCGCGACCGCCTGGCGCGGAGGCTTCGGCGCGCTCGTGAACTCGGCGGCGATCATGCTCCGCACGCCGATCGCCGAGACCACGCAGGCGGAGTGGGACACGATGTTCGCCCTGAACGTCCGCGCTCCCTACTTCCTGTCGCAGCGTGCCGCGCCCGCCCTCGCGGCCTCGCGCGGCGCGATCGTGAACATCGCCGACCTGGCCGCGTTCGAGAGCTGGCCGTCGTACGTGCCGCATGGCATGACCAAGGCGGCCGTCGTCCAGATGACGCGCGCGATGGCGCGGGCCCTCGCCCCCGACGTGCGCGTCAACGCCGTCGCGCCCGGCGTCGTGCTCCTGCCCGAGGGCTGCAGCGAGGCGGAGGCGGAGAAGCTGCGCACGACCACGCCGCTCCAGCGGCTGGGCACACCCGAGGACGTGGCGCACGCCGTCGTCTATCTCCTGTCGGCGCAGTACGTCACGGGCGAGGTGGTGCGTGTCGACGGCGGGCGGCACATCCGCTGCTGAGGGGGCGTCGCCCACGCGACGCGCGCGCCAGCGGTTCGGTCGCATCGTGGTCGTCGGTGGCGGCTGCTATGGCGGCTACTACGTGCGCCAGCTCGGACGTGCCGAGCGGGCCGACGCGGTGGAGTGGGAGGAGCTGCTCGTGGTGGATCGCGACGCCGGGTGCGCCATGGCGGCCCTCCCGAGCACGCAGCGGCCGCCGCGCACGCGGCTCGTGGTGAGCGCCTGGGAGGAGTACCTCGCGGCCTACCTCGCGGCGGCGGGCGGCGATCCCGCGCGCGTGCACGACGCGATCGTGCCCTCGCCACTGATGCCACATCTCATGGCCGACTGGCTCGTCGCGCGCGCTCGAGCGCGGTGGCCGGAGCGCGCCGTCCGGGTGGAGCCGCTGGTCGGCTCGCCGCCCGT
>DASTSX010000412.1:0-3981 GCA_035760455.1 Gemmatimonadaceae bacterium
ACTCGGTGCCGGCGATGACGGACTGGCTGGGCGACCTCGCGATCTCGCCCGACGGCGCGACGATCGTCCGCGCCGGTGGCCCGGGCGGTGTGTTGCTGGTGCGCCGGCGCGACGAGCTCGCGTTCTCGCCGCTCGCCGGCACGAGCGAGGCGTCGGGGCCGTTCTTCTCGCCCGACGGCGCGCGCGTCGGGTACTACGCGAACGGCGCGCTCATGGCCGTACCGCTGGCCGGCGGGCCGCCGACCGTGCTCACAGACTCCCTCGCGACCCCGGAGTCCGCGACGTGGGGGAGCGACGGATACCTGTATCGAACGATGCTGACGAACGGCACGGAGGTGCTGGGTCGCGCCGAAGCGCGCGCGGGCGCTCCGTCCCGCCCCTTCACGACCGTGGACACGGCGGCGGGGGAGCTCACGCACCTGCATCCCGAGGTGCTCCCGGACGCCGACGCGGTGCTCTTCCAGGCGGCGTTCCGCGACGGCAGGCGGATGATCGCGATCGCCGACGTCGCGAGCGGGAAGCACACGCTGCTGCTGGACGGCGTCCGAGCGCGCTTCTCGCGCAGCGGCCACCTCCTCTATACCACGACCGACGGCAAGCTGTGGGCGGTCGCCTTCGATCCAAAGCGCCGTGTCGTGTCGGGAACCGCCGTGCAGATCGGCGATCGCATCCCAGCCACGATCGTCGGGCCGATCGATTTCGCCATCTCCACGACCGGCACGCTCGCCTACTCGACGGAGGACGCCGGCTCGCGCCGCGAGCTCGCCTGGGTGGCGCGAGACGGATCGCGCACCCTGTTCGACGCCAACTGGAAGGGGCAGCTCGCCAGTCCGGTGCTCTCACCGGACGGCACGCGCGTCGCCGTCGCGCTGACCGACGGCGCGCGGACCGACATCTGGATCAAGCCCGTCGCCGGCGGTCTGGCGACGAGGCTCACGGGCGAGCAGCACCGGACCAATCTCGAGCCGGCGTGGAGCCTCGACAGTCGCTGGGTGAGCTACATCGCCTCGCCGGGTGGCGGGAACTCCGGCGACGTCTGGCGCCAGCGCGCCGACGGGAGCGGCCGCGCCGAGCGTGTGCTGCGGAGCGCCCGTCCACTGTCGGAGCAGATCTGGGCACCGGGCGGCGCCCTGCTCGTGCGCACGACGACGGCGACGATGGGCGCGGCCGACATCCTCCTGCTGCGCGCGGCGTCGGACAGTCAGCCGATCCCGTTGGTGGCGTCGCCCCGCGCCGAGTACTCGCCGGTCGCGTCGCCCAACGGCGCGTGGCTGGCGTACGTGTCGAACGAGACCGGACGGTTCGAGATCTACGTGACGCCGCTCGCCACGCCGGGATCCGCCAAGTGGGCCATCTCGACGGGCGGCGGGAGCATGCCGCGCTGGTCGCATCGCGGCGACGAGATCTTCTACATGGACCTCCGGTCGAACCTCGTCGCGGTGCGCGTCACGACCACGCCGCCGTTCGGCGTCCAGAGCAGGCGCGTGCTGTTCGACGCGTCCGATTTCCTCCAACCGGGGATCTCGCGGCGCAACTTCGACGTGGCGGCCGACGACCAGCGCTTTCTCATGGTGCAGCGCGCCGACGGCACGCGGAGCGGGCAGGTGGTGGTCGTGGAGAACTGGCCGGAGGAGATGCGCCGCAGGGCGACTCAGCGGTGACCGGGATGGGCGCGCGGCGCGTCCGGCTGCGGCAGGACGACGACGGCCTGACGCCCGAGCGGGACCGATCGCGTGAGCAGCCGAACCGACACCCGGCCGTCGCGCAGCGCCTGACGTTCGTCCGGCCGCAGCAGGCCGCGACCGGTTCCGCGTGAGGTGCCCGGAGCGACGAGCCGGTGCAGCACCGTGCGGTTGCCGGCGGAGTCCACGCGCTGGAGGTACACGCCGAGCATCTGCGCGTCCGGCACACCAGTGACGACCACGTCCCAGTCCACCCGGTCCCGTCCACCCTCGAACGTCAGGAGCGCGCGCGCGGTCGCATCGCCGAGCGTGACACGCGCCGTCGTCCGCTCCGTCGCGGAGCGCGCCAGGGGCGGAGTCGTCGCCGGCGGCGCTCTTCGCGAGCCGGACTGCTCGAAGGCGTAGCCGAGCGACACGAGCCGCGCGTCGGAGAACGGTCGTCCGAGGAGCTCGAGGCCGACCGGCACCCCCGCCGTGGTGAACCCCGCGGGCATCGCGAGCGCGGGGAACCCACTGTGCGCGCCGAGCGCGCACGAGATCGACGCGGGCGGCTCGCCGAGCAGAGCCGGGAGCTGTCGCGTCGTCGGATAGACGAGCGCATCCAGCCGGAGCGAGTCGAGCACCTGCAGTATCGCGGACCGCAGCGCGGCGCGGCGCACGCCCACCGCGCGGGAGCGCGCGACGGCGTCGTCGGCGGTGATGGCCGACGCGGGTCGGATGCGCCCTTCGGCGGTCTCGTGGTGCAGCCCGGTCGCGACGAGCTCCGCGAACGAGCGGACCGGCGATCCGGGCCGCCGTGCCAGCCACGCATCCATCGCGACGCGCATCTCGGCGAAGACGAGGCTGGTGTTCGCGGCGAAGGTGTCCACGGGGACGGTCACCTCCACCACCTCCACCCCTCGCTCCTGCATCGCGCGGATCGCCGCGCGAACCGTGGCCGCGACGTCCGGATGTGCGTCGCGGAAGAGCGGTGCGAGCACCCCGAGCCGCGCGCCGCGGAGCGGCACGGCGCCGAGCGAGTCCACGAAGCGGGGGAGCGGTCGGCCGCGGAGCACGTGCGTGGTCGTGTCGGCGCTGTCGGCGCCGACGGTGAGGTCCAGGCCGATCGCGAGATCGGTGATCGTGCGCGCCATCGGACCGGCGATGTCGCCGTTGACCGTCAGCGGCAGGATGCCGTCGCGACTCACGAGCCCCTGGGTGGGACGCAGACCCACGAGGTTGGTGAACGACGAGGGGACGCGGATCGAGCCGCAGGTGTCAGTGCCCCAGCCGATCGCGGCGAACGACGCGGCGACGGCGGCGGCCGTGCCGCCGCTCGAGCCGCCCGGACACCGGCGCGGGTCGTACGGGTTGAGCGTCTGTCCGCCGAGCCCACTCGCGTTCTCGAAGCCGAACGCGAGCTCCTGCATGTTCGCGTTGCCGAGAATGACCGCGCCGGCGTCGCGCAGTCGTCGCACGACGAACCCGTCGCGGGTGGCGGGGAGGGTGGCGAGCACCGCCGATCCACCGGTCGCGGGGAGATCGGTGCTCTCGAAGTTGTCCTTCAGCACGATCGGGATGCCGTGCCAGATCCCGCGCACGCGTCCGGCGCGCCGCTCGCGGTCGAGCGCGGCCGCCTGCTCGCGCGCGCGCGGGTTGAGCCGGATCATCGAGTTGATGCGTGGACCTCCGCGGTCGTAGGCGGCGATGCGGGCGAGGTAGGCGTCGACGAGCGCAAGGGAGGTCGTGCGTCCCTCGGTCATCGCGGCCTGCAGGTCCCGGATCGATGCTTCGTGCACCTCGAACGGTGCCGGCGCCGCCTGCCGCTGCGCCGGTGCGGGGTGTGGCGCGAGGGCAAGCGCGAGGGCGCAGGCCGAGATTGGTCGGAGGATCATCATGGCGTGAGTCTGGCGTGACCGATCTCGTACGTCAAAGGCACGACGGCTCTCGCGCTGCTGGAGACCGCTCCCAGTGCTATCTGCTCGATGCCGACCAGGCGCGACTTTCTCGAGACGATAGCCGCCGGCAGCCTCGCCGCCGCGGCGACAGGATGCGCTTCGGGCGCCGTGCACGCGTCGCGCGGGATCGGGTTGCGGGGCGCTGCTGTCTTTGTCGCAGGAATGCTGCATAATCCGAGTCGGATACTACGGAGCTTGCTGTATAAATTGGCGTTAGCACCGGAGATCTCCACTTGAGTTGTCGATGCGGAGCGAAGATCGACACGCTGCGTGAAGACAATGGGTCCGCAGCGGTGCCTCATCGTGCATGCCACCTTCGCCTTCCCGACGAATGAAAGCGATTCGCCTCATCCGACTTCTCA
>DASTSX010000413.1:0-16268 GCA_035760455.1 Gemmatimonadaceae bacterium
GGAGGGTTCGAGTGGCGTCCCGACGGCGCAGACCCCGGATGACCCGGAACTTCCGGAAAAGGCCGGAGCAGCCTCGTGTGGGCGGAGAGGTCACTGCGCCGCAGTCAACAGGAAGACTTTGGGGTCGTGGATGGAGAGGACGGATGCGCGTGTGTACGCAGCGCGACCCGGAGAGCCGTAGATCCGGCTCCTTCCGTTCATCCGGCAGTCTCCGGGTTCGCGTCGTTCGACCGGCGCTCGTGACCTGACCCGCGAGCCATGACCACGTGATCGACGACGCCGACTCGCCGCCGCCGCCCGGCCTCTCGCGCCGCACCTTCCTCATCGCCGGCGGCGCGGCGCTCACGGTCGCGGGCGCCGCCGTCGTTGCGAAATTCACCGATGCGCCCGCACTCCTCGGTCTCTCCCGCAAGAGCGGCCCGCGCATCACGGGCGGCTGGGTGCTCGAGAGCGCGGCCCTCGGCCACCGGCTGCGCGACCGTGCGCCGATGCCTGAGCCGCGGCGGACGGTGCGCGTGCCCGTCGTCATCGTCGGTGGCGGGATCGCCGGGCTGAGCGCCGCATGGCAGCTCGAGCGACACGGCTTCCGCGACTACGTGCTGCTCGAGATGGAGTCGGAGGCCGGGGGCAACTCTCGCGGCGGCGAGAACGCGGTGTCGCGGTACCCGTGGGCGGCGCACTACGTCCCCGTGCCGGGTCCGCGCGCCACGCTCGTGCGCGAGCTGTTCCGCGAGCTGGGCGTGCTGACCGACGCGGGATGGGACGAGCGGAGTCTGTGCTTCGCTCCCCAGGAGCGGATGTTCGTGCACGGCGAGTGGCAGCCCGGGCTCGAGTCCGAGCTTCTCGGCTCGCGCTCCGGCCGCGAAGAGCTGCGACGCTTCGAGGAGCTGATCGAGGAGCAGCGCCGCACCGGCGAGTTCACCATCCCGATGGCGCTCGGCGCGCGGGCCGAATCACCGCTCGATCGCCTCTCGTTCGCCGAGTGGCTCGACGCAGCCGGGCTCCGCTCGCCCGCCATGCGCTGGTACGCGGAGTACGGCACGCGCGACGACTACGGTGCCCTCGCGCGCGACACCTCCGCGTGGGCGGGGGTGCACTACCACGCGGCGCGCGAGCCGTCGGAGCAGGGCCCGCTCACCTGGCCGGAAGGAAATGCCTGGATCGCGCGGCGCCTCGCGGCACGAATTGCCCCTCGTCTGATGACCGGCACACCCGTGCATCGCGTGCTGCCGAATGGACGAAACGGGTGGCGCGTGCGTGCGGGCGATGCCGAGTTCTCGTGCGAGCAAGTCATCTTCGCTGCTCCGCTGTTCATCGCTCCCTACGTGATCGACGGGATGCGCGCACCGCGATTCGCCTATTCCCCCTGGCTCGTTGCGAATCTCACGCTCGACCGTTGGCCCGATGAACGGGGTGTGTCGCCCGCGTGGGACAACGTGATCCGCAGCGGCACGGGGCTCGGATACGTGGTCGCCACGCATCAATCGCTGCGCGTGCGCGAGCAGGGATCTACGGTATGGACATACTATTGTGCGCTCGCTCAACGTGACCCGAACACGGAACGTAGGGTATTGCAGGCAGCCACCTGGTCCGACTGGGTGGAACGAATCATGAAGGAGCTGTCCGTGGCGCACCCGAACATCCGGCGATGCGTCACGCACGTGGACATCGTACGATTCGGGCACGCCATGGTGCGCCCGACGGTTGGTTTCCTGGGCGCCGACGCCCGTCGCGAACCTCAGTGGGCTCCACGGGGTATTCACCTCGCCCACTCCGACCTCAGTGGCCTCTCGTTGTTCGAAGAGGCGCAGTACCGCGGCGCTGCCGCCGCGGACGCGGTGCTCTCCACCCAGCATCGCGGGTAAGGCCGACGACGGCCACACACGACGACCCGTTCGCACTCTCGTGTCCTTTCCGCGACTCGCCCCATTCATTCGCAGCACGGCCGCGGTCCTGTTCCGGCAGAACCGCATCCGCGGCGTGCTCGCCGCGACGGCCGCGTTCGCGCTGCTCGTGTCGCCGTATCGCTCCGACCAGGCACTGGTCGGCGTGCTGGCGGGGCTGACGGCGTACGTGGCCTTCGTCGGCGCGACCACGCTCTGGATCGTGAAGCAGCAGCGGGCCAGCATCCCGCTGATGTCGGCGCACGGCATCGCGGACGTGACGCTGATGTTCATCGTCGCGCATGCGCTTCCAATCGAGGCGGCGAGTGGATGGGTGCTCCTCGCCGCGGCGATCCCTCTCCAGGTCGCGCTCTTCCAGTTCGGCGTGCGACCCGCGGCGCTCGTGTTCGTGGCGACGCTGTGCTGGCAGCTCGCGGTCATGCTGCTCGCGGATTCGGCGCCCGCGGCACTTCCCGTCACCGCGCTCCCCGCGCTCGGCAGCTACCTGCTGCTCGCGCTCGTGAGCTTCCTGCTGCACCGGCGCGTCGAGCAGCGCCTCGCCGCGCTGCGCTCGCTGTTCGACGAGGCGCGTGAGGGCGACTTCCGCCGCGCGTACGACGTCGAGGGCGATCCGCACGCCGATTCCATCACGGCCGTCGGCGCGGCGTTCAACGAGCTGCGCGCCGAGCTGGCCCCGCTCGTGAACGCCGATCCCGCCACGGGCTGTCTCAATCGCCGCGGGTTCGCCATCCACCTCGAGCGCGCGCTGCTCGAGGCACGCCGCCGTCGCGGTGAGGTGGCGCTCCTCGCGCTCGATCTCGACCACTTCAAGCAGATCAACGATCGCTTCGGCCACCTCGTCGGTGACGAGGTGCTCTACGAGGTCGCGGCGATGATCACCGAAGCGGTCAGCGAGGAAGGCGTCGTTGCGCGCATGGGTGGCGAGGAGTTCACCGTGTTGCTCCCCTGGGCGGACGCGGAGGCCGCGGGCGCGGTGGCCGAACGCATCATGACGCGGCTGCGCGGCCGCCAGTGCCGCGCCCTGCCACCCGACACCGCCGTGACGATGAGCATCGGGATCGCCGCCGAGCGCATCACCGACGCCAACATTGGCTCGGCGCTCCGCGCGCGTGCCGACGAAGCGCTCTACGCCGCGAAGCGCAGCGGACGCGATCGCGTGCTCCTCTGGGCGTCGGGTGTGCGCTCGAACGCCACCCCCCCCACGTCCATGGCCGCCATCGCGCGGCGATCCGGCGAGTCCAAGCGTCCGCACCTGTCCACGCCGGCCGGCCCGGGTAGCGCCATCCCGCGCTGAACCAGCGTTTTAGTAGCAGAGTTCGCTACTTGTTGCGTAGCTGAGGCGCGTCTTCGGACGCGTCAGGTGGTTTCGGCGGCGTCTTCGGTAACCCCTGAAGCTGTTACCCCGCCGAGAGATACACGTCTATCCCATGCAGGCCGGTTGCTGCTGGCACCGTCGCTGCTACTTGGAGGGGGCGAAGACGTCCCTCCCCGAAGATACGCCCGCCGACTCCTCCCCTCGTGCGGCGCGTCCACATGCACTCCAAGGTCCCCATGCGTACGACCCGTCGCGGCTTCACCCTGATCGAGCTTCTGATCGTCGTCGTGATCATCGGCATTCTGGCCGCGATCGCGATCCCGAAGTTCGCCAACACCAAGTCGAAGGCTTACATCGCGGCGATGAAGTCCGACCTTCGCAACCTCGTCACCGCTGAAGAGTCGTTCTTCTCCGATTCGGCCGTCTATGCGACGGACACGTTGAAGGGCATGAAGTTCAAGCCGTCGACGGGTGTCGCGATGCCGACGATCTCGACCTTCTCGGGCGCCTGGCTTGCGACGAACACGCACAGCCAGCTGGCGAACTTCTCGTGCGGCATCGGCGTGAACACGACCAACCCGCTGGTCACCACGGCTGGCGACGGCGAGCCGGTCTGCAAGTAACCCACTCGATGCACGCGTAACAGATCCAGGGGTCGGTTATTGGACGAGGGTCCTCGACGGGGTCGCAGCCGACGGACCGACACCTGGATCGACACGGCACCTGCACCGGCATCGCCGGGCGGGTGCCGTGTCGCTTTCCGCGCTGTGCGCAATGCGCAAAGCGCAGATCAAAAATCCCACATCCGCGTCAGGAACGCGCCGAACACGCCGGTGCGGATCGTCGGGTGCGTGATCCCCAGCTCGTCGGGTGCGCGGAATAGGAAGCGCGGCTCGAGCCCCAGGTCCAGCCGATACGTGGTGCCGAACCGCTGCGCGAGCCGGAAGCCGGGAATCCCCGTGGTCAACCGGAACTGCCCCGCGAGATACCGCTCGGTCGTGAAGTAGCGGCCTCCCTCCACCAGCGCGCCGCGCACGCCCCCCGTCTTCCCGAACACGAGCTCCGTCGGCACGTCGGCGGGTGACATGCTGAACGCGTCGAACGCCCACTCCTTCGTCGCGCCGGTGCCGATGTCGTGCAGCACCACGCCGAGCGCGGTCGCGCCCTGCTGCCGCCGCGCGAGCGCGCCCACCTCGCCCGAGAGCTGCCCGCTCCACGACGCGCTTCCCGACAGCGAGGAGCCCGACTGCTGCAGCAGGGACGTCGCCGTGCGCCCCTGGGTGAGATAGCCGTTCAGCTCTCGCCCGCGGATCGGGAAGAGCGTGCCGCTCTCCAGCCCGATCGCCGGCACCTTCGAGGTGCCGCCCGTGAACAGCTGCAACGGGAACCATCCACGGCCCGGCTCCCACACCATGCGCTCGCCGACCTGCTGCACGATGTGCTGCGCGTTGGTGTGCGGCGTGAACGTGAGGCTGCCGCGCGCCGGCACGAATGGCTGCGTGCGGAAGAACGCCACGCCGCCCGGGATGCGCACGAACCCCACCGCCCACTTGTCGTCGCTCCGCTGATCGAGCCGTGCCACGACGGCCTCGCCGTCGCCCGTGAAGAACTCGGTGTTGGCGTCGGGGCGATTGCGGTAGTAGTTGCCGCGGTCGATCACGAGCGTGAGATCGGCGACGATCGCCACCTTCCGCCGCTCGCGGCGCGCCATCGCGACGCGCGCGCTGTCGTTCGGCGCGGCCGTGGTGTCGTACACGCTCATGAACGCCAGCTCGCCCGGCGGCTTCACGCGCAGCAGATCCTTGCGGAACTGCTTGAGCGCGAGGAACCCACGCCGCATCTCGCCGCGGCCCGTCACGCGCAGCTGGTCCAGCGGCCCCACCGCCGTGATCTCGGCGCTCGCGTCCACCTCGCCGCGGCGCTGGTCCATGATGCGGAGCTCGTCCCCCGACGCCGTGGCGCGCACGATCGGGTGCGAACGGTCGGTGAGATCGACGATGCCGCTCGCACGCAGTGGCCCGCCCGCGCGCGCCACCAGTGAGTCGAGCCGGAGCGTGTCGCCCGTCAGCGAGACGTCCGCGATGGCGTCCGTCAGCTTCATCTCGGTGGACGCCAGCGTCAGCCCGCCACCGCGCAGCGCCACTCGCCCGCGATACTCGGGTGCGCGCCACGTACCGCGAAGGTGAACGTCCGCGCCGACCCTGCCTCGCACGTCGTGGAAGCTCCGCGAGCGCAGCGGGAGCGCGGCGAGGGAGAGGCTATCGAGCACCACGTCCGCCGCGAGCGGCCCTTCGACGCGGCGCGTGCCCTCGACGCGGCCGAACGCGAGGTCGTACGGCAGCGACGCGGTCCCCGCGAGCACGCGCCGCCCGGCACTGTCGTGCGCCGCCGCCTGGAGCGCGGCGCGGCGGTCGCGATAGACGAGCGTGAGGTCGGCGTCGGGTGCGCGCCTGCCCTCCCACGCCGCGCGCCGCAGCGTCACACGCCCGTCGACGACGGGGGACGTGCGGGTGCCCGAGAGGCGTGCCGTGGCGCCAACCTCGCCGTCGCCCGCGGCGTCGCGCTGGAGCGCGCGCAGCACGGTCGAGATGCGCACGCGCTCCGCCGCGACGTCGAGCGACATCGCGCCCTCCTTCGGCACCCGCCCCGAGGCGAACAGCCGGCCACCCGCCGAGCTGCGAAGATCGATCGAGTCGATCGCCACCGCACGGCCGTCGAGCCGCACCGCACCCGGGCGCGCGAGCCGCCAGACGAGCGTGTCGAACGCCGCGCGCAGCGAGTCCAGGCGCACGACCGCCGAGCCGCTCGCCGGCCGCTCGTATGCACCGAGCACGGCGTACGACACGAGCGAGTCCTGCCGCACCCGCAGGTTGCCGGCGAGCGTGTGATCGTGCCAGCTGCCGTCGGCCTCCACGCGCGCGAAGGCACGACCGCTCGCCTCGACGCCCTCCGCCCGCGCGCGGAACCGCAGCGGCGCGCCGTGCCCCAACGCGGATCCGGTCAACTCGGCGTCGATCGATCGCACGACGGTGCCGCGCGCCACGAGATCCCGTCCCGTGGCGCGCGCATCGACGACGAGTCGCTTCACGTTGCCCTGCAGTGTGCCCGTGGCCGTCAGCGATCCCGCGAGCGAGTCGCGCCGCAGCGAGGGCAGTGTGTCGAGCCTGAGCTCCACGCCCTCGGGCAGCCCGAGCGCGAGCCGTTCGATGCGCGCGGCGTCGGCGCGGCGCGCCGAATCGGCACGCGCGGCCGCGAGCAGCGCGCGGCGCCGCTCGGCAGGTGCCGCCACGGATCCGGTGTCCCCCGTGCCCAGCCACGAGCGCATCGCGCCGAGCGAGTCCACGGCCGCGGCGAACCGCAGCGTACCGTCGCGGCCGGCCACGAGCCCCAGCGAGCCGCCGGCGTCGGCCCGCGCGCCGCTCGCCAGCACCGTCAGCGTGTCGATACGCGTGATGCCGTTCGCCACGGCGAGCCGCGCGCTCAACCGGTCCACCCGCAACGAGTCGTAGCGCGAGCCCGCGAGGTCGGCGCGCACCACCGCGTTGGCCGTCGCCGGCGAGAACCCGCTCCCGCGCGCCGCGACGGTGCCCGTGAGGCGCGTGCCGGGAGCGCGCCGCGTGAACGCGCTCGCGTCGAGTGCGTCGGTGACCGCGACGACGTCGTACCGCGTGCGTGAGCCGCGGAGCGCCACCGTGCCGCGCGCATCGAGCGCGCCGCCGCCGGTCGTCGAGCGGAGCGCCGTCGTGAAGCGGAGATCGCGCATCGTCCCCTCGGCGCGGACGCGGCCCGTCACGGCGCCGCGCAGCCGGGCCGCCGGCGCGAAGCCGTTCACCGTCGCGAGGGCGAGGGGCGCGAGCCGCGCGTCCGCCGCCAGCCGCCCGCTTCCCGCGTCCCACTGGCCGGTGCCGACGATACGCGATCGGGCACCCCGGTCGTCGAGCGCGAGATCGCCGCGGCCGCGCCACCCTGCCGACGGTGAGCCGCTCACGGTCGCCGTCCCCGTGAGCACACCGCGCACCGGCACGCGGATGCCCGTGCCGGCGAGCGAGGCCACGCGCAGGGGCCGCAGCGCGACCTCGACGTCGCGCGCGCGAAGCTCCGGCCCGAGCACGACACCCCCGCGCGCCACGACGCGGCTCCGTCCCGCGCTCGCGTCGTCGAACGTGACGTCCGCATCGAGCTGCGACGCGTCGGACGGCCCGGTGATCGCGACGCGTCCGTTGAGCACTCCGCGGCGCGGCACGTCGAGCGACGGCGCGAGCTCGCGGATGACGTCCGTGCCGAGCCGCGCCAGCGTGAGGTTCGCGCCCTCGACGATCACGCGGCTCTTCGCCCCCTTGGGATGGATCCGCGTCAGCGCGGCGCTCCCACTCACCGAAGCGTCCCGATAGCGCACGTCCGCGTCGGTCAGCGAGAGCGACGTCGTGTCGCCATGAATCCGCATCGCGTAGCGCAGCCGACCGCCCCCGGACGCCGGCATGCGCGGGTTCACCCACCGCAGGTCCGCGAACGCGATCGGCGCGCCGGCAAGGTCCAGCCAGAAGCCCATCTTCCGGAACCGGATCGTACCGTCGCCGCTCACGCGCGAGCCCGGCAGCGCCATCCGCGCGCCACGCCACCAGAGCGAGTCCTTCGAGGCGTAGATCGTTCCGACGAGCGAGCGCACGTCGATCGCCGGCTCGCGATACGGCTGGCCGATCATCGACGAGGACGCGATTTCCACGGCGGTGGGCTGACCGTCGCGCGCGAGACGCACGACCGGGATGCGTGCGTCGATGTCGCGGTACTCGAGCACGCGCTGGAAGCCGTTCGGCACCCGCTCCACCAGGCTGCGCGACTTCCCGCCCAGCGCCACGGCGATCGCCGAGTCGCGGCGGTCGGCGGTGAGCGTCGTGTCGGGGCTCCACGGCCGCCGATAGACGAATCGGCCATGGCGGATCGTGATGTCCGCGAGCTCGGGCGGGACACGCTGCCTGGTCGTATCGCGCGGCCGCCCGCTCCGCCGCATCAGCGACTGGAAGTTCCAGCGCCCGCCCGGCGGCTTGTCGAGCAGCACGACGGGCGTGTCGAGCGCGAGCGAGCGCAGCACCAGCCGGCCGCGCAGGGCGGGGCCGAGCGCGTAGCGTGCCTCGACGCGCCGCGCGCTGAAGAGCGGGCGCCGGGCACTGTCGGCGAGCCGCACGTCGGTGAGCGTCACCCCGGAGAGGAGATTGCCGCGCAGCGAGCCGACGCTGAGCCGCCCGTGCATCCGATCGTTCGCCTGCGACACGACCAACCGGCGCACGCGCTCGTTCCCCCACGGCGTCAGCGCGAGCATCAGCACGATCGCCAGGCCGAGGAGGATCGGCAGCACCACGGTCGTGAGCACCAGACGCGCCACTGAGCGGCGGCGCGGCGCAGGGGCCGTCGCGTTCGGCTCCGTCGGCGTGAGCGGGCGCCGGATCGGCTGCGCCATCAGAACGCCTGTCCCATCGCGAAGTGCACGACGATCCGGCGCCCGACCTCACGCAGCCGGCCCGGCGAGGGGTCGTCGACCGGCGAGTACGCCTTCTCGCGCGTGAGCCGCACCACCTGATCGTTCCCGGCCGCATCGGGCACCGCGACGACCACGGGCAACGTCTCGCTGCCGACGGGCCGCACCCCAAAGTCGAGGCGGATCACGCCGAGCGGCGAGCGATAGCGGAAGCCGAGCCCGGGCGTCACGGCGCCCTTCGCTTTCGCCACGGTCGAGAGCCCGCTCGTGCCCACGTACGCACCGTCCACGAACGCCACGCCGCTCAGCTGCTTGGCGAGCGGCACGCGCACCTCGACGTTCCCCTCGATCACGCTGCTGCCCCCGGTGGGGCGCGCGAACACCTCGTCGTTGGGCACGCCGGACGGATCGCACGTCCCGGCTGCAATGGTGACATCAGTGCAACCGACGGCCAGCAACGACGCGCGGCGCACCTGGAGCACGCGTGGCCCGAGCTCGTTCTCGGCGAAGCCGCGCACGGACTGCATGCCGCCCGCGTAGAAGCGCGCGCGCGGATGGAGCACTCCATCGCCGTCCCCCGCGATGCCGAGCGCCGCGCGAGCCCCCGCGTGCGGCCGTACCACGCCGGCGCGCGCGTGCAACGCCAGCACTTTCGGCGCGCGCGTCGTGCCGAAGCTCGGCGGGATCGCTCCGAACGGCTTGTAGTACGAGCCGTCCAGGAATGCACGCTCGTGTGCGAACGTCGACCCCGTCGCGCTCGACGCGTGCTCGACGTCGGCGATCGCCGTATAGCCGCGCGTCGGGCTGTCGAGATCGTCCGAGCGGTCGATCCATCCGCTGGCGCCGACCGGCGCGAGTCGCTGCCTCCGCCCCAGCGCCGCGATCGTGGGCGCGTCGCAGATGCCGTAGCCTGCGCAGAAGTACACCGCGCCCGCCTCCACCCGCGTCGTCTCGAAGCGGTAGTTGAGGCCGAGCGGGATCTTCGGCGCCAGCTCGCGCACGATGCCGAGCGATGCGCCGACGTGGCGGTCCACGGCGACGCCCACGAGCGACCGCCGGCCGGCGAACGCCGAGAGCGCCGCGGACGTGCGCGCGCCGGCGATCCACGGCTGCGTGAGCGTCAGCGACGCCTGGTAGGTCGGCTGCACGAACTGGTCGACGTCGAAGCTCGCGTCGCGCGGGATGACGCGCTGGAAGATCGCGCGGCCGTTCAGCTGCTCGTTGAGGAGGTTGCCGGCCGCGCCGCGCAGCCGCAGCCACCGGCCCGCGCCGAGCGCGTTGTGCCGCAGCTCGACCGCCGCCTGCGCGAACTCGATCGTGTTGAACCCGATCGTCGTCTCGACGTGTCGCGGAGGCAGCTCGCTGATCGCGACGGTGATGGTCTTGACGCTGTCGCCCGCGGCGGGCGTGACGACCACGGCGCGCGCGATGCCGGGCGACTGGAACAGCCGGCGCTGGCTCTCGAGCACGGCGTCGCGCGTGTAGAGCGTGCCCGGTCGCAGCACGACGCCCCGCCGCAGCGTCGCATCGGACATCACGCGATTGCCGTCGAACTCCACGCGCCCCACGCGCGTGATCCACCGCGGGTCGACGTCGATCCGCACCGGCACGACGTGCGTCGGATCGGGCCGCGGCACCGCCGTGTCGATGCGTACGTCGCCGTACCCCTTGTTCCAGACCGCGTTGCGCAGGCGCGCGAGCGTCGAGTCGAGCGCGACGAGATCGAGCGGCGCGCCGCTCTTCAGCACCACCGCGTCGGAGAGCTCCTCCGGCGAGAGCACGGGCGTGCGCTGCGTGACGTCGAGCGTGCCGACGCGCGTGGGCTCGCCCTCCACGATGCGGAACGCCACCGCCATGCCGCGCTTCGCCGGCCGGAGCACCGTGTCCACCTGCGCGTCGCGAAAGCCGCGTTGCCAGTAGTACACGCGCAGCTTGGTGATGTCCTCGCCGAGCGCGTCCGGCGTGGTGCGGCGCCGATCCCGGAAGACCTGGGTCGCCGTGAGCTTGCACAGCGGCACGAGGAACGGGAGCCGGCAGCTCGACGTGCGCGTGAACACGACGCGCTTGAGATCATCCGGCGACACCGCCGTGGCGCCGTCGAACTCGAGCGACGCGACGTCGATCGAGTCGTGCAGCCCGGCCATGGGACGCGCCGATCCGTCGCCGCCGGCTTGACCGGCGACGACGCTGAACGGCGTCACCAAGAGTGACGCCGCCAGCGACGAGCAGAGGCGCAGGAAGAAGGATCGCACGGATGGAAGTTCGAGCCGACCGGCCGGTGGCTGTCCGTGCGAAAAATGGGCCGCGGGTGGAACCGGTTGGGACAGCGAGACTTAGCTGAGGAAGCGTTCCTCGGTTTCTCGGTTGACGTAGACGGCCGGCCTCGGGAAGCTGCGGCCTCCCGAGGCCGGCCGAGAACTGAAGAACCGATGAACCGACGAACGCGGCGCCGTGCGCCGCCGCCCCTAATACCGGTAATGCTCCGGCTTGTACGGCCCGTCCACCGGCACCCCGATGTACGCTGCCTGATCGGGCGACAGCTTCGTCAGCTTCACGCCCAGCTTGTCCAGGTGCAGCCGTGCCACCTTCTCGTCGAGGTGCTTCGGCAGCGTGTACACCTTCCGCTCGAGCTTGTCCGCGTTCTGGTGCAGCTCGAGCTGCGCCATCACCTGGTTCGTGAACGACGCCGACATCACGAAGCTCGGGTGGCCCGTCGCGCAGCCCAGATTCAGCAGTCTTCCCTCAGCAAGGATCATCACGCTGTGGCCGTCGGGGAATACATACTCGTCGTACTGCGGCTTGATGTTGATGCGCGTGATCCCCTTCTTCTTCAGGCCGGCCATGTCGATCTCGTTGTCGAAGTGGCCGATGTTCCCGACGATCGCCTTGTCCTTCATCTTCGCCATGTCGTCGACCGAGATGATGTTCTTGTTCCCGGTCGCGGTGATGAAGATGTCCGCCGTGCGCACGACCTCGTCGAGCGTCGTGACCTGGTAGCCTTCCATCGCCGCCTGCAGCGCGCAGATCGGATCGATCTCGGTGATGATCACGCGCGCGCCCTGGCCGCGGAGCGACTGCGCGCAGCCCTTGCCCACGTCGCCATAGCCGAACACCACCGCCACCTTGCCGGCGAGCATCACGTCGCTCGCGCGGAGGATACCGTCGGTGAGCGAGTGCCGGCAGCCGTACAGGTTGTCGAACTTCGACTTCGTCACCGAGTCGTTGACGTTGATCGCCGGGAAGCGGAGCGTGCCGGCGTTCATCATCTCGTACAGCCGGTGCACGCCCGTCGTCGTCTCCTCGGACACGCCGCGCACGCTCGCGATCACCTTCGTCCAGCGACCCGGGTTCTTGTCCGCCTCGACGCGCAGCAGGTCGAGGATGACACCCCACTCCTCCGGCTCGTTGGCCTCGTCGAACGCCGGGATGGCGCCCGCGGCCTCGTACTCCGCACCCTTGTGCACGAGCATCGTCGCGTCGCCACCGTCATCGAGGATGAGGTTCGGGCCGGTGCCGTCGGGCCACATCAGCGCCTGCTCGGTGCACCACCAGTACTCCTCGAGCGTCTCGCCCTTCCACGCGAACACGGCCACGCCCTTCGGATTGTCGACCGTCCCGTCCTTCCCGACCGCCACCGCCGCCGCGGCGTGGTCCTGCGTCGAGAAGATGTTGCAGCTCACCCAGCGCACGTCGGCCCCGAGCTCGACGAGCGTCTCGATCAACACGGCCGTCTGCACGGTCATGTGCAGCGAGCCCATGATCTTCGCACCGGCGAGCGGCTTCTTCGCGCCGAACTCGGCGCGCAGGGCCATCAGGCCGGGCATCTCCTGCTCGGCGAGGCGAATCTCCTTTCGGCCGAAATCGGCCAGCGACAGGTCGGCCACCTTGAAGGCGGGACGATCGAGCGCGGTGGTGAACGTGGGTCGGGTCGTGGTGGCCATGACAGCGGTGAGTTGGTGGGTTGGAGAGCGAGTTGGCGAGCCGGTCGAAGTCAGTGAGTCACTGATTCACCGCAGTATCGCCCGTGCGGTGAACAGCGCGGGGCCCTTCGCCTGCGGGTCTGGTGCGAGCGGAACGATGCGCGGCTCGGCGAAGCCCGCGGCGCCGAGCCACGCGCCGAGCTGCTCGGCCGAGAAGCCGAGCCAGAGGTGACCCATTGCCGTGCGATACTCCTCGCGCTCGTGCGGCTCCATGTCGATGACGAGGAGGCGGCCACCGGGCCGCAGCACGCGCGCCGCCTCGCGGAGCACCAGCGCCGGATCGACGACGAAGTGCAGCACGAGGGAGAGCACGGCGACGTCGAGCGCGTCGTCGTCGATCGGCAGCGCCTCGAGCCGACCGCCGCGCACGTCGACGTTGTCGTGATGGCCGACGCGCTCGCGCGCCGCGGCGAGCATCGCCTCCGACTCGTCCACGGCGACGACGCGTGCGACGAATGGCGCGAGCGCCGACGTCGTCTGACCGGTGCCGCAGCCGAGGTCTCCGACGACGAGCGACGGCTCGAGCAGCGCGATCAATGGCGCGAGGTCCGTCCGCGCGCCGTAGAGATCCGCGCGCACCCGATCCCACTGGCCCGCGGTCGACGAAAAAAACGCTTGCGACGTCGTGCGTCGCTCCTGGAGCACGCGCTCGGCGCGTCCGAGATCCTGCCGGGCCGATGGCGTGGCCCCGACCTGGTCGCGGACGAGCTGCCAGAGCCCGCGCGCCGAAGGGTCGAGCGCCGATCGCGGCATCGCATACCGGCGGCTCGTGCCCTCGGCGCGAGCCGAGACCCACCCTTCGTCGGCGAGGGTCTTGAGGTGCCGGCTCACGGTGCTCTGCGGCAGTTGCAGTGCCGCGCACAGCTCACCGACGGTGAGCTCGTGTCGGTCGAGCAGCAGCAACAGCCGACTCCTGGTGGGGTCGGCCAGCGCACTGAGTCGGTCGAAGATGGGGCGGGCCTGT
This sequence comes from Gemmatimonadaceae bacterium, assembly GCA_035760455.1. Taxonomy (GTDB): domain Bacteria; phylum Gemmatimonadota; class Gemmatimonadetes; order Gemmatimonadales; family Gemmatimonadaceae; genus AG11. The sequence continues at coordinate 13,637 of DASTSX010000413.1, forward strand.
ATCATCCGTATATCCGGATGAAAGGTTAAACCGGCAGCCCATCATGTCAAGGAGAAAGATCGTTCTCGGTTGTCGGTTGTCGGTTAACGGTTTTCGGCCGGCCCCAGGCAGCTCTTGCGTCCCGAGGTCGGGCCGACAACCGACAACCGACAGCCGGCCCCGGGAAGCTCCTGCCTCCCGAGGCCGGCCGAGAACCGATGAACCGTGTACCGATGAACGCGCGCGAAGCGCGCCAAAGCCCTAGCGCCCGTCCGCCTCCGACGTCGTCCAGGCCGGCTGAGGCCCGGACGGGGTGCTCCGTGCGCCCACCACCGGCACAGCAGCCCGACAGAATTGCGACAATTGAGCGGGCGTGAGCGACGCCCAATCGTCCGGAACCCGGTTCAGGCGGCGGCGATCCGAGCCGTCCTCCCGCTCGAACACCAGCCAGCCGTCCCGGTACTGCGGGTCCATCAGATGGGCGCGCGACGGGGGCGTTTCCACATGCCACACTCGCCAGCGAACTCCATCGGTATCGGCAAATTCGACCAGTCCCACAGCGCCACCTCCCATCTATCGTCACGTCGCGGTTCGCGGCTGCGTCGCCGCTCGCGCCAGTCCGCAGAGAGGGAGGCAAGTTGTGTTCCGAGTGTGGCTTGCGTCACACAATATTCGGGCGTTTCACCCCAGAATTGCATGGATCAGTCCGCCTGGGCGCCCAGCCGACGCCTGATTGCCCCCACTGTGGCCAGGGTGAGTTGGTTGGTTGGATCGGAGGCTCGTTGGTCGGCTTCCGTGTGAGTTGAAGGGCACACGCGACGAACCGGCCTGGAGGTCTCTCAGTGGAGTCTCCAGGCCGGTTCGCGGCCGTTCGCGGTTCAACGCACCAATCAACCGACCAACCAACCCGCTATTCAACTCACCAACTCACCGCGCACGCAGCGCGCAGCGCAGCGCACGCTAGTGCGCGGCCGCCGCCCTCGGGATTCCATCGATCGTCTCCACCCGATAGCCACCCCGGCGCCGGTCGTTCACGTAGATGGCCGCGAACACCACCGCCGCGATCAGCGCCAGCGGGACGCAATAGAGGAACGATGTCCGGCCGCCGAAGTTCTCGGCCGGTCCGAGCAGCGCCTGCACGCGAGGAACGATGGGATCGTCCACGCCGGAGCCGATGACGGCGCGCATCGCGTTCGCCGTCGCGACCGGCGGCAGATCGCCCGTCGTGCCGGCCGTCACCACCTGGTCCGTCGCGTCGATCGCGCGCTGCACGTCGGCGCGCTGGTCTTCGTGCACCGTCGGCAGCTTGGCACGCAGGGCGCCGCGCGCCGAGTCGAGCACGGCCACCACGGCGGGCTTCTCCGCCACGAACCGCTCGTGGGCCTTTTCGTCGGCGATCTTGCCCAGCCAGGGCGAGGTGACGAGTCCGACCACGCCCATGCCGGCGCCGCCGAGCAGCGCGAGGCCGAGCGCACCGCTGCGCGGCACGCGCTCGGAGACGAAGCCGAGCATCGTGGGCCAGATGAAGGTGATCCCGACCGCGAACACCGTGGCGGCGACGAACGCGGAGGTGTTCGTCTCCGCGCGGCTCAGCATGTACAGTCCGAGCGCGACGAGGATCATCGAGCCGAGCAGGATGCCGGTCGGCGAGAGCAGCCGGATGAGCGGCCCCGACGCCTTCATGCGCAGCACCGCCATCAGGCCGCTGATCCACACGAGCACGAGGATGCCCGGGATGCCCCCGGCCTGCAGCACGGCGGGGATCCACCGGTTCGGTCCCAGCTCGATGCTCGCCGTGACGAACATCGTGGCCAGCATCAGCAGGAAGAGCGGCGACGTGAACGTGGACTTGAACATCTCACCGGTCGACACGCCGGACGCCTGGTTCTCGGTGGCCGGGAAGCGCTCGCGGAGCATCAGCGTGATGTAGACGGCCGCGGGGATGAGGATGAGGCCGAGGCGCACCTTCCACGACGTGATGCCGATCTGCGCGAGCCCGTAGCTCGCGAGGCCGCCGAGCACGATCCCGCCGGGCCACCACACGTGGAACTGGTTGAGGCGGTGCGCCTTTCGCTCCGGATACAGCGTCGCCACCAACGGGTTGCATGCCGCTTCGATCAATCCGTTGCCCAATGACAGGACCAGCGCCCCCGTGAACAGCGACCAGAATCCGGTTGCCGTGATCGGTGACATTCTCACGACGCTCAAGTCGCAGTTCGTGCTGAGCAATCAGGAGGTAGGCTACATCGGCGGGGCCGCGATCTGGGGCTTCGCCGTGTCGATCCTGCTCCTCGGCCCCCTCTGCGACGTGCTCGGCATGAAGTTCCTCATCCGCGCCGCGATGGTCTGCCACGTCCTCGGCGTGATCATCATGATCACGGCGACCGGATTCTGGTCGCTGTTCACAGGGGCGCTGGTCCTCTCATTGGGCAACGGATTGATCGAAGCGGCGTGCAACCCGTTGGTGGCAACGTTGTATCCGGAGCGGAAGGTGCATCGCCTCAACCAGTTCCACGTGTGGTGGCCCGGCGGGATCGTGCTCGGCGGGCTCGCCAGCTACGGGCTCGCGCAGATCGGCATCACGTCGTGGAAGGTGCGCCTCGGCCTCATCCTCATCCCCGCCGCGGTCTACATCGCGCTGATGCTGCGCGAG
>DASTSX010000414.1:0-5194 GCA_035760455.1 Gemmatimonadaceae bacterium
ACCGAGGCCACGGGACCGATCGAGCTGGCGCCCGAGACGCTGCGCGCGGCCGCCGACGACCTCGCCCATCTCTATCCGATCGACGAGGTCGTCACCTACTTCCTGACGCTCCTGCTCCAGGACCCTGATACTTGGAAGGGCGCGATGGGCTGGCTGGAGACGCTGCCCGCGGCCGACGGCTCGGCCGGCTAGCGCCGCACGAGCGGCGAGAACCCGATCCCGTCGGGGCCCGCCCCCACCGAACCGAAGCCGTTCACCTTGAGGGCGCGGAGGTCGATCGCGACCACCTGGCTGGTGCCGTGGAGGGTGACGTAGGCGTAGTCGGTGATCGGATCGAAGGTGATCCCCTCCGGGCCCGCGGAGGCCGCCGGCGTGCCGATCCCCGTCTGGCCGGCGAGGTCGATCTGCGCGGCCTCCCGCCGGGTCGAGGTGTCGTAGATCCAGATCCGGTTCGACGCCGGGTCGCTCACCACGGCCAGCCGCCCGGTCCGCGAGACCCCCACGCGGTAGGGGCGGCCGAACCCCGAGATCGTGCCGAGGATCTTCGCGTCGGCGCCGTTCACGACGGTCACCGTCTTGGCCGAGTTGCTGCCGACCCACACCTGCACACCCCCGGGAGTAGCGGCGATGGCCTCCGGCTCCGGGGCGACGGCGAAGGTGCGCTTCGTGGTCCGGGTATCGATGTCGAACTCGGTCACCGTGCCGTCGCCGATGTTGCCCGTCCAGGCGCGGCGGCCGTCGCGCTGGACCGTGACCATGTGCGAGCCACGGCCGTTCGTGGCCATGGCCGTGTCGATGCGCCCGCTGATGAAGTCGACGACCAGCAGCCGCTGCGACATCTCGCTCGTGACGAGGAGCTTGGTGCCGCCCTGGACGAACGCCGCGCCATGCGGGCGCTGGTACTGCCCCAGGTCGATGGTCCGTACCACGCCAGGCGCTTCGGCCGCGAGGTCGATCACGCTCAGCGTGTTGCCGGCCGCCGCCTGCGTCCCGTAGTTGGTGACGACGGCCCACCGGCCGTCGGTCGAGATCGCGACCTCGTGCGGGCCCTGGCCGACCGGCACCGTCGCGACGGTCTTGAGCGTCGCGGCGTCGAGGATGGTCGCGCTGGCGCCCTGCTGGTTCGCGACGACCAGCAGACCGGCGCGGGCGCTGACGTCGGGACGGTTGTTCTCGACCACCGTGTTGCGGCGGAGGGCCGTGTCGCGCGGGGCGCGAGCGTCGCGCGGACCGCCCATCGTCTCGTTGTCGACGCGAGGTGGTGGGTTGGACCCGCACGCGGCGGCGAGGGCGAGCGGAACGAGCGCGGCGAGCGAGAGGTGACGCAGCGTGGGCATCGAGGAGCGGTGTCGAAGAGATGCGGCCGGGATCGGCAAATCTGGGCGGCGGCGGCGTGCGCGCGCCAGCAGTCCATGATACCCCGGAGATGCAGCCACGACACGCTGGACGGGGGAAGACCCTACCGGGTGGGGGAGTGAGAGGTGAAGCGCGTCCCGCGTGACGCTTGCAGTCACCCACACTCCCCACTGCCCTTCACCCCACCATCGCGGCCGCCCGCGCCGGCGCCGCGTCCTGCGGCCTCGCGCCCTCGCTCGGCAGCCATACGGTGAACGTCGTGCCCTTCCCGAGCTCGCTCTCCACCTCGATCGCCGCGCCGATGAGCTCCGCGAACGCCTTCACGATCGAGAGTCCGAGCCCCGTCCCTCCGAACTCGCGGCGGGTCGAGCTGTCTCCCTGCTCGAACGGCTCGAACACCTTCTGCTGTCGGTCCGGCGCGATGCCAATGCCGGTGTCGCGCACGCTGATCGACACCGGCTGCGCGGACTCGGCGTCGGTCTCGACGGTCACGCGCACCTCGCCCTGATTGGTGAACTTGATCGCATTGCCGATCAGGTTGATCAGGATCTGGCGCAGCTTCCCCGCATCGGTGACGATCGGGGCCACGAGCGCGGGCACGCGTCCGTGCAAGGCGATCCCCTTCGCCTGCGCCGTCGACTCGAGCATCGCCATCGTGTCGCGCACGAGGCGGTCCACGGACACGGTCTCGGTCTCGAGTTCCATGCGCCCCGCCTCCACCTTGGCGACGTCGAGGATCTGGTTGATCAACGACAGCAGGTGCATGCCGTTGGCGCGGATGCGCTCGGCGTAGAGCTGCGCGTTCGGCGTGAGCGCGCCTTCCTTGCCGTCGAGCAGGACCTTCGAGAAGCCGATGATCGCCGTGAGCGGCGTGCGCAGCTCGTGGTTCATGCGCGTCATGAACTCGCTCTTCGTGCGGTTCGCCGACTCGGCCGCGTCCTTCGCCGCGCGCAGCGCGTGCTCCACCTTCTTCTGCTCGGCGATGTCGTGCCACACCGCGAGGATCACCTCGCGGCCGTTCAGGCGCACGGGCGTGAGCGTGGACTCGACGGGGAAGGTGCTGCCGTCGGTGCGCTGATGCGTCCACTCGAAGCGGTAGAAGCCGTGATCGCGCGCGCGCTGAAGCATCTGCGCGGCGACGACGATGGAGAGGCGCCCGTCGGGCTGGCGCGCCGGCGAGAGTTCGGCCGATCCGCGGCCGAGCACCTCGGCCTTCCGCACGCAGCGCAGCATGCGCAGCGTCGCGTCGTTGCAGTCGATGACACCCGTCTCGTCGAGCAGGAGGTGCGCGTCGGAGGAGCGCTCGAACAGGATGCGGAACCGCTCGTCCGACGCCTCGCGCTCGGTGATGTCCACGCCGGCGGCGATGAGCCCGTGCACCGCACCGCGCTCGCCGCCACGCAGCGGCGTGATGTTCCAGATCACGGTGCGTCGCTCGCGGTGGGCACCGTTCACCGGCCACACGAGGTTGCGCAGCACCTGCCCCTCGAGCACGGAGTCGATCCCCTTGGCGATCTGGGCGCGATAGTCGGGTGTCGTGAAGCTGGCGACGTAATCGCGGCCCAGCGCCTCCCCGCGCGGCACGCCGAACAGCGCCTCGGCCTCGCGGTTCCACTCGAATACGGTGCCGTCGAGCCGAACGCCCACGATGGCGCTGCCGGCGGTGTCGACGAGCGAGCGGAAGAGCGCCTGCCCGCGCTCGAGCGCCTCGGCCTGTTCGAGCAGCTCGTGGTTCTGGAGCTCCTGCGCCTGCGCCTGCGCCGCGCGCTCCTCCTCGAGCTGGCGCTCGTCGGTCACGTCGCGGAAGACGGAGAGACAGGCGTAGGGCAGCTCGCCGGCGTGACGGCGGATCGGCCGCGTGTTGATGAGCAGCCAGCGAACCTCGCCGCCGTCGCGCAGCACGCCGAGCAGGCGGCCGCTCTGCGGCTCGCCGGTGCGCAGCGTGACGACGGCGGGCAACTGCTCGACCGGGAAGGGGATCCCGTCCTCGGTGACGAGACGCTTCGCCAGCTCCGCCATGGCGACACCGGGCGCGAGGCCGACGAGGCCGAGGATCCGCTCGGCGCTCGGGTTCGAGTCGATCAGCGCGCCGTCGCGCGCGAAGAGAAGCGCCCCCTCGTCCATCGCGTCGAGCACCGCGCGCGTGCGCGACTCGTGATCGGCCAGGGTGGCCGCCGTCGCCTCGAGCTGTGCGCGGGTCGAGCGGATGGCGTGCCGCACGGCCAACCCGATGGCCGTGAGCAGGAGCACCCCGCATCCCGCCTCGAGCAGCACGAGCTGGTCGAGGTCGCGGCTGGCCTCGAGGTAGCGGTGGGCGACGGCACGCGTGCGCTCGACGAGCAACGCGAGCATCGCCACCGCGACGCCGATGACGGCGACGGTGGCGATGCTGGAGCGCTGGACGAGCGGACGCGAGGGGGGCACGGCAGGCGGGAGGGGGGGGCGGGGAACCGCTTACCTCAAGGATCGGCATCCCCTCCCGGGCGTAACAGCGCCCGCGCGCGCCCAGTCCGATTCCAACCAACCCACTGTCCAACTCACCAACTCACTGCGCTTCGAACTCGTCCCTCTCTAGTACGTTCGATCGGGCGCCATCAACCGCTTCGCGACCCATACGAGCAACGCGAGCGGCAGGACGACCAGCAGCACGATCTTCAGCACCTTGAGGATCAGCGCCAGGATGCTGAACCCGACGCCGACGACGACGCCGAAGACCGCCATGGCCGCCACGAACAGCACGAAGGCGACCGGCAGGCCGACGAACAGGATGAGGGCGGAATACAGGATGATCTTCAGCGTCTTGCGCATGGCGGCACGAGCTCCCGAAGGAAGGTCGTCCATCCGTACGCATCGACGTGCACCCCGGTTTCCCCCGCCCCGCGGCGGGGGTCAGTCGGCGGGGGTCAGTCGGCGCGCCCGAGCCGGAGCAGCGCGTCGGCGTCGAGGGACCGCCAGTGGTCGGGATACTCCCACACGCGCCGCACGCATTCACGCGAGTTGAGCACGAGGCAGCGCGGCGCGCGAGCCCACGCTTGCGGGGTCGTCAGCTCGCGAACCGTCCATTCGACGCCATCCCGATCGACGACCACATGCGGAAAATCTTCATCGGCGGCTTCCCGATGGGCCGGGAAGACATGGCCGTGTGAATCGACACTCCAGGACACCAGGATACCTGCGACTGCGCTGGTGAGGTGGGCGACGCCTTCGCCGCCCGGAGACAGATTGTTGGGAGGTTGGGAGGGAAGGTTCGTGCCGCGGACGCGGGGGACGGACTCAGCGGGAACGCACTTCGTCGGTCTTGGAGACGCAGTTCCTCAGGCCTTCGGTTCGTCGGTTGACGGTTTCTTGGTTCACGTTAGCCGGCAGGCACGGTAAGGCGGGACGTGAAGCGGCCTCGGGACAGAGGCGCATCCCGAGGCCGGCGCAAACCGAAAACCGCCAACCGATGAACTGGGTGTCGGTGAACCATCTACTGCCCCCGCTCCCTACATCCCCCCCAACAGATTGTCGATCCGCTTCTGCCCCGCGTCCATGGCCCGCCCCTCGAGGATCGAGCGCATGAGGTCGTCCACCTCGAGCTCGAAGTCGCCGGGGAACTTCCGGTTCTCGGGAAAGCGCAGCACGGCGCCGATCACGAGCGGGAAATGCGGCTCGGCGTCGTCGTCCTCCTCCTCGTCGTCGTCGTCCTCCTCGTCACCCACGGCGTCCTCGTACGACGTGCCCCCGAGCGTGGCGGACGCGGCCCAGGGCTCGCTGTCGTCCTCCTCGTCCTCCTCGGGCGACACGGTGTCCTGGATGGCGCGCATCGTCCGCTCTGGAAGCAGCGCCGAGAGCTCGC